>NZ_JACKZS010000119.1 GCF_014222285.1 Nostoc sp. UCD121 | reverse complement strand
CCCAAAAAACGATTGTCACTTTTTCGCAGATATTAATTTTTTAATAGTATTAGTCATGGAAAATAATAAAATAGTATAAATAATAGCATGGAAAAAAGTGTTATTAATGCCAGCCTTTCTACTCAGAACCTAACTTTTCGTCCAGGTGATACTCCTGTATCATTTGAGGTAACTGTCAATAATGACAGCGATCGCTTTGTCAATTTTCAGGTAGAAATTACCGCCGCCGGAGAAACCCGGAACACTGGATACCGATGGTATCGACTCGAACCAGAGGTGGCAGCAGCTAAACCACCAGGAAGCAGTACCATATTTCAAGTCTTCATATTCAATACACCCATTCCAGGATTTGTCGGTACTGTCAACCTGATGGTGAATATTTTTTCGCCGCAATTAGCACAACAGTGCAGACTTGTGCTACGTCTGAAAATCGAACGAGATAACAGACCAACACACTTAAGTGTTGAATTGCCTGTGCGAGAGTTCCAAGTTTATCCCCGCAATTCAGTAGATATACCAGTACGGGTGCGGAACTTGGGGCAACAACCAACTGATGTGGGGCTACGTTTTACAGGCGTTGATCCATCTTGGCTAGCAGGTAGTGCAGAACGTCGATTATCTCTAGATCCGGGTGGATTAGCAGAAGCTACATTTCAATGTCAACCTCCTTCTGTAGTGCAAGCACCCAGCCAAAATTACCCTTTTACTATCGAAGCTGTTAGTAATAATGGTTATCCAACCAATGCTGAAGGCAACATTGAAGTCTTACCAGTGGGTTTTATAGACTTTACCACCACTCAAAAACACCTCAAAATTCCTAGTAAATCGGCATGGTTGCCTGATTGGAAATCTGATACGGCTTCCTTTGAATTACTATTTAAAAATGCTAGCAACCTCAACCAGCAAATTAATGTCCAGGTACAGGGTAGAGACTGGCGAAAATGTACTTTCAAAAAGCTTCCTGAAAATGCCAATCTCCATTTAGGAGAGACAAGTAAGATCATTCTTGATGTTAAAACAAAACGCCCTTGGGTAGGAATCGGTAAAACTCTTTTATTAGAAGCTAAATCTGAATTATCCGACCAACGTTTAGGGAGTACAGACCCCGCCACGCAGACATTAGAAGTGGAGGCTTTGCCAATTATACCTCTATGGCTACAGCTAGCTGCGATCGCAATCTTAGCTGCACTCCTAGCATTAATACTGAAACCAAGAGATATAATGCATACACGTTCGGTAAACTCAATACGCTTTAGTGGTATTGGTTTATCTGTGGTCAGTGGCTCAGATGATTGCACATTAAGACTTTGGAGAATTGCTGCTGATAGCTTAGGCCCCGATGACACAGTAACATACGCTGGGCAACCCGTAGCTTGCGACCAACGGCAACAGCCCAAAGGTTTAATGGCGATTACCGATGATGCTGTAGAAGTCTTACGTTTCATGCCATTACAAAATGATCGTGTTGCCGTTGGTCTCGATAATGGTGTAATTGAACTCAGAGATGTACCATCAGGTCTAAAGATTAGCGAACTTCAAGACCTTAAAGATCCTAAAGCAAAAGGCGATCGCGTCTTTGATTTAGCTTTCACTTCAAACTCACTTAATTTATTCAGTGGCTATGGCAGTGGTAAAGTTAGAGTATGGTCAAGATCAGCGCCTAACAGCGATTTTCAGCCAGAACCGCAAGTTATCGACGTACAAAGTACATTGAAACTATCAGGTTTCCAAGTCCGGGCATTAAATCTCAGCCCAGATGCCAAAACTCTAGTAATTGCCGGAAACTTTAAGCGTTTTATCTTGTGGCAGTGGAACCCAACTCAATCTGATAAAAAATTCCCAGGTTTATCAGTGCAAAATCTAGAAAAACTAGACCCATTAGTTGGGCGTGAAGACTATATTTGGGGATTGGCTTTTGTTCCTAACTCCACAGAAAAAATCCTAGCAACCTCCGATTCTGCGGGATTCATTACGATTTGGAATTTGAATCAGTGCCAAACTCTCAAAAATCCCAATCCCCAGGAAAAAATTAATGAACTCAATTGTTCGCCAATAGATCGCTGGCCAGCATCAAAAACATCTGTGCGTAGTCTGGCATTTAGTGATGATGGTGGTTTGCTAGTAAGTGGTGGCGATGATGGACGAGTTGTGCTTTGGTACTTAACTCCCGAACATAAGCTCGACAAAATAAAGGCAGCAGAAGGTAAAACAATTTACCAAAGCTCTAAAAAAATCAATAGTATCGATTTGAAAACTAATCAAGGAACCATGATTGTTAGTGGTGGTGAAGATTTTCAAGTCAAACTACACCGCATCAAATAAGAGAGTCAATGACATGCAAGCTAAATTCAATCCACTGCAAGTTATTATCAATCCACCTGGAATTCAATTTGGAATGCCAGGAGATACCATTGAACTCTATGTTGTTGTAATCAATCAAGGAGATCAAGATGCGGTTATTGACTTACATTTTGTTTTTGACGAAGTATTTCAAAATTTAACCGGTTGGTCTAGTTCTCCTAGAGAAAGTTTAGCATTAGCTTCCCAACAGAATAGCGACGAAGTAAGATTTGAATTTCAAATTGCCGCAAATACTCTTCCCGGAACCTATGACTATACATTAGTCGTAGATTCACCTCTACATTATCCTCAAGATACACCCATAACCTTCCCAAACCAAATTAAGGTTCTGCTACAAGAACAGACTGCAATTCGGGTGAATGACCCGACATTTTCCATTAGACCTAACACCAACCCCAACAAGCCACTAATTTTCAATCCTAGTGAGCCTCTGCAAGTAGAGATTATAGTTGATAATCGCTCTTATCTCGTCGATAGGTTCCGCTTGAGTTGTCCAGATTTAGACGAAGACTGGTTCACAATTAATTATCCTGCAAGCGGATATGAGGGTTCTGGATTAGTATCGGAAGCTACTGCGCTAGAACTGAACCCTGGTACTAAAGGTCAAATATTGTTGAAATTTCACCCACCTGGGGATACACTCGCAGGAAGCTATTCTCCTACAATCCGCTTGTATTCGGAGAACTCTCCCGACTTAGTACTACTAGACTTGGTGTACATTCAAATTCCGACAAATTATCGCTTAGATATAGAACTTCATACAATTTTGGGACAAGTTAGCCGTAGTCTGGGCAAGTATGAATTATCACTAGCGAACCAGGGTAATATTGTCCGTGAACTGATATTAAGCTTAAAAAGTCGAGACGAAGAAGAACTGTATACTTACAAATTTGATCCGACTGAAATAAGATTATTACCAAATAGAAGTGCTGTGGCAAACTTGACGGTCAAACCCAGACCTTGGTGGCGAAAACCGTGGTTTGGCGCAGGGCTAGTAGTTAACTTTCAACTCGACATCAAAGACCAAAAAAATTTACCTCTACCTAACACATTGCCTCAAGGGAGCTTGGTATGGAAACCCCGTCCTTTGTGGCAATTTATTCTGTTAATTTTGGCAATTTTGGGATTATTAGGAGGGATAGGATTTATCATTTGGCGAATTTTAAATCCCGATCCTTTGAAATTAGAAAATTTTAGTGCAAAAGACTCTCAAATTACTGAAGGTGATGAGGTTGCTTTAAACTGGGAAATTCACCACTATAAACAGTTGCAAAAGTTGGTTCTGACGGCTAAAGGTTCCCAACCCATTGAGCCTATTATTTATGACTTTAGCAATGGCATTCCTGAAGCAATGGGTAAAGGAAGTACACCTCTTTGTCAGATACAAGAAGAACAAGACCTTATTTGTAGTAACGTGAAAACTGGAGTGAAAACAAAAGGAAATTACACTTTTCAGTTACAAGCTTCTTATGAAAATGGTATACAGTTATTTTCTCGAACTAATCAAGTAGCAACCCAAATAACCCAAGTAGAAATAACTGAGAAACCAATTGCTGAAGTTGTTAATTTTCAAGCCGATAAACCACAGTATACAAAAGGTCAAAATATTCTTTTAAGTTGGACTATTGCACGTCCATTACTGCTGCAACAAATTCAAATTGCTGGCAGTGCAGATGATGAGACATCCTACGGTGAACCAATTGCTTATAAAATTAATCAAGGTAATCTTGCAGACCCTAAGCTTAAAAATCTATGTACACAACAAAATCAAGAATTACGATGTATAAATATTCCTATACCTGCATATAAAGCAGGAAAATTTGCTTTTCAAATCAAAGCTCTTTCTAATGGAAGTCAAAAAACTAGTTTTAAAAAGACTGAATCTAAAATAGAAATTTTACCAAAACCATTTAGGATTGTTTCTTTCACAATCAACGGTAGTGAGCAACCAAATCTGGTTCTCAACGAAGGAACAACTGCTACCCTGAGTTGGAGAGTAGAAGGGGAAAAAGAAAATATTCAAGTTAAACTTCTGCCATACGGCGATGAAGTTGCATTAAGTGACTCAAAGCAGTTTCCAGTTAATCTAGCCTTCCCACCTCAAATCACGCTGCAAGTTAATGATATATCTAATAAGCAACCACCCCAGCAAAAAGGATTTGTAATCACAGTCCTCAAAAAAGTAGTACCTATTCCTATACCTAGCATTAACCCAATTCCACCTAACCCATTTCAAAGCCCCTTACCTTTAAGGTAAGGTTTATCTGGCTCTTAGGAACATTATTAATAGGCTGTGAAAGGTTGCTTGCCCTATTTCCTACTAACTCAATTTCTATTTTTATGAAAACCCCGATGTCTTCGCCCATTTTGAAACAGGGGTTTTCGTAACGGTACTACCTCAGCTTCATTACTCTCGCGTGCTACCCGAATCAGCAACCCAGCAGCTATTAAGCTAGCAATCATAGAATTACCACCATAACTAAACATTGGTAAAGGTAAGCCTGTAGTTGGTAAAGAACCTGTAGCCACACCAATATGGAGCAGTGATTGTCCTATCATCAAAATCATCGCACCAATCGCTACCAATCGATGCACTATATTTTTAGCCTTCAGCGCCACAATTAATCCGAGGGTGGCAAATGTAGCTAAAAGTGCCAACAACACCATACTGCCAACAAAACCAAACTCCTCTGCGAACACGGCAAAAATAAAATCGGTATCCTGAATAGGTAAATAAAACAGTTTTTGTTGAGAAAGCCCAAACCCGGCTCCCCAAGTCCTACCAGAACCCACAGCTAGTAGACTTTGCACCAACTGGTAGCCATCTCCTGTAGCATCCGCCCAAGGATTGAGGAATGACATCACCCGCTTACGCTGATACTCTTTTATGCTAATACTGAGTATCGCCAACATTACTCCGCCAATTGCTGTTCCTCCCAGGTACTTGTAAGGTAAGCCAGCCGCAAGAGCAATTAGCCAAATAGTCATACCGCAAAGTGCTGTTGTACTTAAGTTGGGCTGGGCAAGAATTCCTAAAAGTACCAAACCGAAAATACCCAACCAAGCAAAGCGAACCCGCCAACTGATACGTTCCCATTGACCAAAAAGCCGCGCACTTTGCAGCACCAAAAAGGGTTTAATTAATTCTGAAGGTTGAATAGGAATTGGCCCGATCGCAATCCAACGGGCTGCGTCAAAAGCCTTTTTTCCCAATCCTGGGATTAGTGTGACGAAAATTAATGCCAAAAACAGCAACAAAAACCAATGGGATACTCCCAGAATTTTTTGTAACGGCAAATTAACAATAATATTAAATCCGATTAAAGAAACTAAGACCCAAAGTAGTTGACGCTTAAAGTAGTACAGTCCATCACTCTGACGCGCGTCAGCCACGGGATAGGATGCTGAAAATAGCATTATCAAACCGACAAACAGCCAAATTAACGTTAACCAGCGCAACAAACGCGCTTCTAGTGCCCAGTTCGAAACTGAACTATTAAAAATTGGAATCAAGCGGTGTAGATTCACGAGTAGTACAGGTAAAAGTCAGGAATTAGGAGTTAGAAATAAAACTCATAAATCATAACTTATAACTCATAAGTAGGCTTTACAACCATAAATATTAGAGTTGTTAACTTCAATACACCACTAGTTCAATATTTATAACAAATTACCATCTCTACCCCGCGCTGAAAAAGTAGTATTTTATACTCAAATTTTAGGGTTCTATAGTTAAGAGCGATCGCTCGAAAATTGACTGAAAGTATTCTAAAAGTATTTATCTGAAATAGAGTACATGTACGGAAGTATACAAAAAATATATGTATTATAAAAGCTAATTATATACTTTTCATAGAAATTGATAGTTTCTATATTACTTAATTACCAGGTTTTATAGTATCAATTTTCAACAAAAAAGAGGTCTTTTTCAACCTCTTACCAATTCCCTAAAATAATATTCTATTTACAAAATTACGACAAGCCAGTATTAGCGCCTTGCTTACCAGTTGCCAGTTCCACTTTGATAATTTTGCCGCCTGCTTTTTGAATACGTTGCTGTTCACGGAACCAATTCTCATAAGGAACTAGCTTAGTGAAGTAAGTATTTTGCAGTTCGCGTTGGGTACGAATTCGGGTTTGGCTGGGAACTAGAGCAGTAATTTTAAACAAACGGGACATATTTTGAAAATCTCCTGTAAACTTTGTGAAAACTTTTTTTATCTCAAAATCTTGAGTGCAAATCTTTTAATCATTCAAAGGCTGGAAATCAAACATCAATACTAGACCACCAATACTCATCACTGATAATTTACCAAGATAAGCAATATAACGTTCTAGCACTCACAGTTGATTTCCAGACCTTAATAAAGCCGCACCTAAATTCTTAAGCGCAAACTAGCTCTTAGCTTAAGCCAGAAGAGATATAGTCTAAGTAAACGCCCATTTCCTTACCAGCGTCAGAACCAACCAAACTAGCGGTTACTTCCTTGATTGCTTGGATAGCTTGTACGGTAGCACCAACGGGAACTCCTAAAGAGTTGTAGGTTTCCTTTAAGCCATTTAATACACGCTCATCCAAAATGGAAGGATCGCCAGCTAACATAGCGTAGGTGGCATAGCGGAGGTAGTAGTCCAAATCACGGATGCAAG
This sequence comes from Nostoc sp. UCD121, assembly GCF_014222285.1. Classification (GTDB taxonomy): domain Bacteria; phylum Cyanobacteriota; class Cyanobacteriia; order Cyanobacteriales; family Nostocaceae; genus Nostoc. The sequence continues at coordinate 17,144 of NZ_JACKZS010000119.1, read as the reverse complement.
CAGCATAGCGGCGGGTGGTGTACATGTTGCCGCCGGGACGGGTGATGTCAGAGTATAGCAAAGATTTTGCTACAGCTTCTTTAACGATCGCAGCAGCGTTAGCGCTGATGGTGCTAGCAGCACGTACCCGCAGTTCGCCAGTAGCGAAGTAGCCTTTTAGTTTTTCTAAAGCAGAGTTGTCTAAGTATTTACCTTGAACGTCTGCGGAGTTAATGACAGCGGTAATTGCGTCTTGAGCCATGTTGTTAATTCCTTATTTCCAACCGTATTGCAATAATTCTGTTTCGGCAGGGAAACAGCATCACCCTATAGTAGAGCGCCAACTAGGTAATCGAAGTAGGTACCAGCTTCAGAAGCATCATCACCAGACAGCAATGTAGTAGCTACATTCTTCAATCCACGGATACCTTCAGCAACACCATCAATAGGAGTTCCCAAGGACTTGTACAATTCACGGGCACCGATAACACCAATTTCTTCGATGGGTGTAACATCACCAGCAACGATACCGTAGGTAACGAGGCGGAGGTAGTAATCTAGGTCACGCAGACAAGTAGCAGTCAATTCTTGACCGTAAGCGTTACCACCAGGAGATACAACATCAGGACGCTTTTGGAACAATTGATCGCCAGCTTGCTTAACCAGCCGCTCACGATTTTCTGTCAAAATTTGAGCAATCCGCACGCGGCGTTCACCACTGGCAACAAAGGATTTGATCCGATCCAATTCACCGGGGCTGAGGTAGCGAGCTTCTGCATCAGCATTCACGATAGCTTTCGTGACGATACTCATTAATGGATTCCTCCAATACAAATGAAACCAGGATTTGATTAAACTCGTGCGACTTTAAATTTGGTTTACTGAGTTTGTTCTCTCGTTCTTTTAGACACAACAGTTTGATAACTGCTACGGCTAATTAATTACGAGTTTTCTTGAGTCAACACAAGTACACAAGCTTTTAAACTCAGTTACCTTCCGCAAAACATTTTCCGGCATTCTGTTGAGCATTTATGACTGCTCTTAACACTTTGTAATATTACCTTTCAGAATTCCCTGTTTTAGCTGTAATCTGAGAGCAATATTACGAAAGGTTACAAAGGTTAGAGGGTAAAGATCATAGGAAATAATCTCTACCCTGTAACCTATTACCTACTCAGCTGCCTGTACACTACCGAGGTAGTTACCTGCTGACAAAGAGGGGAAGCGGTTGTAAGGCACAACATCTTCACCGAAGTAGCGGCTATATTCTGGACTTTCGACTATTGCTTTTACAGCAGCCGATAAACCACTATCAGTTAGCAGCTGGTTGCACTGGCGAATTTCTTCCTGATCTGCGGGTGTACGCCCCAACAGGTGACGGAAGAGGAACTCAATTACCTTGGCATGAGGATAAGGTGATAAGAAGCGCTGACGATAGATTTCGGAACTAGCTAGTTCACACACAAACTCCCGCACGGAAATTTCACCATTCTGGAGTTTGCTGTCTAGATCAGTACGGTGGAAACTATCAGGCACTTCACCGCTAAATACATCCAATACCTGACAGTAAATGGCGTTGATTACCTGTTGTGTTTCGGCTTGGTTTGCGCTTTCTGTTAGACGGTAAATGCGTGCATGTTTACGCACATCTAGTTCTACGGGTTGTCCGCTACCATCGTTGTAGGAACGACCCAGTTCAGCAAAGGCGGGCTTGCTCTTGTTGATACCGTTTGTTTGGGCTGCTATATCTGCGATCGCCTGCGTCAAAAGCGGTGTATCGTTACTAACTCCTACACGTGCTTGCACGGGTTTAAAGCTAGGCACAACTACGTCATCGTTTTGTTTGGTCAGCTGGTTGTACAGCTTCTCGGTATTCGGGAAGTTTGCCGCAGGTAGGGTTGGGAAGCGACGGTAAGGAACCGTATCTTCACCAAATACTTGGTTATATTCCACACTATCTACCAAAGCACCAATAAAGGCACGAATACCTTGAGTTGCCAAAATTTGGTTATATTTGCGGATTTCTGCTTGGTCTAATGGCGCACGTCCTAAGAAGTGTTTGGTTCCCAACTCAATCACTTTGGTGTTGGGGTAAGGTGTGTAGAATTCCTTCAGATAGAGGTTAGAGTAACCCAAACCTTGAATAAATTCTTTCACACTGATTTCGCCGTTCCCCAACTTGCTTTCCCACGCCGTAAATTCATTTTTAGCGATGTAGGGTGCAATATCGCGCTCAAAAATCTGACGATAGGCAGCACTTATCAAAGTTTGCACTGCAACTTTGTCGCTGGTATTGGAAACCAGTTTGAAGATTTTGGTTTGTTCGCGTTGCTTGCTAACACCTTGGTTAATGCGGAACTGAATATCTGGTTCTGACCGTTTTTCTGTGACTGTACCCAATGTCACAAAGCTCGGAGTTACTTCCTTCTGAACTTTCGCCGCAACATCCTCACGAATGCTACCAACGCGCAATTGCCGCCCTGATACACCGCCAGGAGTCAAATATCGTTCGTAAGGAATTGTATCTTCACCAAATGCTTCGCTGTATTCTACGCTGTTAATAATTGCATCAACGACGGCATAAAAGCCCTGTTTAGAAGCGATGTCAAAGTACTTGTTGATTTCTTGACGGCCATAAGTCGGACGACCCAACAAGCGGCGGTGAATATACTCGATCGCTTTACAAACATAGAGCGATGACCAGTACAGATTGCGGAATACATCCGACTTAGCCAAAGCACGGATAAACTCCCGTACAGAGATGTCGCCGTTTTCCAGCTTGATTTCCAATACCTTCGGGCGCTGACCTTCGTAAAGATCGCGACCGAAAACTTGCAGGTAAGCAGCTTTAATCAATGCTTGCGTGGAGCTTTCGGAGAATCTGACGCTAGAATTTTTGGCAGCTTTCTTACCTCTAGTACCAGGCAATTGGTCTAATTTGAACACCTTGGGCCCAAGAGTACCAGGAGCTTCACCCCGTGCTTTGGGATTACTATTTTGGTTATTAATCCCTGCCCCTTGGTGAATCAGGATGCGCTTGGTATCTTTGCCAAAAGGAGCCGGACGGGTGCTGGGGTTGCGAGTTTCTTTCGGGAAAATCGCCCCAAACTGAATTTCTAAGGGGTCATTACCAGAACCATAAGGATGTTGGTCTGGTAGTGGTTGCTCGTAAGCCGCAAATGTCGTAATGAACTGAGGTATCTTGCGGAAAGGCGCACTGTAGTTAAACAGGTCTTGCTGCGGCCCCCAGTTGCGGCATTCTTGTGCTTCTTGCCCCAGACCCCGCAGGTAAGGTACTGTTTCTTCACCAAAATAGTCGCCGTATTCAGCAGAATCTACTAAGGCATCTACCAAGGCTGGCAGACCACCATTAGAAATAATCGAGAAGTATTTTTGCACTTCTTCCCGGCTACTTGGCCCCCGTCCTAAAATGTGGCGGAAAGCTAGTTCGATGACTCGGCTGTTAATAAAAGGCTGATAAAACTGTTTTTGGTAAAGGGGGGATTTAGCTAGACGACGAACAAACTCCTTCATGGAGATGTCGCCATTTTTCACCTTGGATTCTAGGTCAGATATCGACAAGCTATAAGCACGGGTAATGTCGCGCTCAAAAATTTGCCGATATGCCGCTTTGATTACCTCATTTTTTTCGCTAGCTGACAACCCAGTTTTCATCACAAACTTGGGACGGCGTTCTGCTGCATTAAAGTAAATTTGCGGCAGTTGCAACCCTTGCTGGTCGCTAGAGGGACGTTGACGGACTTTATTTGAAGGTGTGGCTGCTTTGAATTCTGTTAACAAAACATCCATGTACTGAGACACAATTTCTGTAGCCTCAGCATCCTTGCGGAAAAAGGAAAGCGATCCGGCTTTGATTTCTTGCAAAGCTACCAGCGTTGCTTCACCAGAGCAGGCATTTTCAATTATTTCCCGCAAACCCCGTGTATTCACCGCTATGATGTTGGGGTCGCCAGCAACGATCGCATAAGTAGCGTAGCGCAAGAACCAGGATAAATCCCGTAAGCTCTTGGCCATGTTGCCGGGGCCGTAACGAGCAATGTTAATTGGTCTGAAACCTGCAGGTACAGGGCCGCTGGGGGATGAGTTAAATATTGATCGTAAATTTTCTAGAAACCCGCCACGACTTTCAACGTAGGTTACAGTTCCTAGTTGCATCCCTTGCTGAACATTAGCACCACCACCACCAGCAGTTACTAGTTCTGCTTCTCTGGGCTTTTCTAAAAAAGCCATTGGCGAACCACCGACAAAAATCCGGTTGGCAGCGCGAGACACAATAATCTCGGCATTATCTGTAAGCGTTTGGGAAATTTCTAACCGCTTTGCACCAGATGCAAAATAGCTTGCCAGTTCATTGAGTTCACCACTTCCCAAAAAACGGTCTTGCTGCTCGGCTTGGGTAATTGTCGCTACAGCTAGGGTTTGATATAGTTGCGGACGCGCAACTGAGCTTCCACCACTCGCCTTAACACTCATCGGCTTTGTAAAACTCCCATCATAATCGTTATATATGTTAAATCTGGGTCGCTTTGAGGGTTGACACATCGGTGTCTCTGTGCTTTATGAGCTTGAGAGTATTGCCTGCAAAACTGCCAGTAAATTAACCCAGTTAGCTTTTAGATTAGAACGTTTTGCGTTCTCAAGGCTGGTTTATTAAGAAGTGTGTAGAACCCATAGCTTAGATACATCCAGTCTCAAGAGTACATACTCTTGTTTGGCTGAGATCAAATCTAAGTTTTGTAACTTAGAAATAAGCTAGGCATGGTCTACTGATGCCGAAAACCCCTATTTTGATGTTTGTGGCAGTATCCATTCTACGATTATTGCAAATGTTACAAAATCTTAGTTGAAACTAAATTTCCTTCAGCAATGATCGGTGGACAGTAGTCATTAGTCGATGTTAAGTTGTTTTTGCTACTGATGACTGAATATTTTAAAATAACGCCGTCCTGGAAATAATTCTCAAATTGCAGTGTTTTTTAGCTTTAGCTATCAGTATTCTTTAACGGGAAAATACTATGCACAAAAGTTCTAAATTTAACTATTTATTCAATGTTGCCCTGTCTGCGATCGCAGTTATTTTAGCCATTGCTCCTGCAAATGCGCTTCCAGAGCAAAACATCAGCACCGTTGTTAAGTGGGCAAAAACGCGATCACAATTACCAACTTTGAGATACAACAGCGAAGCCCACGGCTACGAAGGTACAAAGGGAAATTTATACTTTTATGCTGATGTCACTTCTCAAAATGGCATAGTGAATAAAGAAGGCATAACCGTTAGTGGTGATAAACGCCTCAAATTCACCACAAAAAATGCCAATGCAGTGAAATTGTTACAAAATATTTATAATTCTAATATTGCCAATGACTTCCAGAAGTCCCGATATATCACCAAAGTTGGACGTGACCAGTTTTATCGCGGACAAAAGTTTGCTTACATCGCTGCTGAGGTGCAAGGTGGGTCATCATTGCAGATAATTCCCTTGAATAAATTGCAAGAGTTTATAGATAATGCCAAATATTGCCAAACCAATCAGTGCGACGTTTAATTAGGAATTTCCAAGAAATAAACTAACCACAGAGACGCAGAGAACACAGAGAGAGAGGAGAAATAGAGAGGATTTTTGTGTCAGTTTGGAGATATTTTTATTTGGAAGTCTCTTAAGCCTGTAGCCTGGAATCTACATAAGCATTATCAGTAAACAAAGGCACGCAATCGCTAACGTTGTAGGCAGAGGACAGTTCAACATCTGACTCAAAACCTTTTTCAATCAACTCTTTACCCGAACTACATTTTTTCAAATAGCCCAGTAAATCCTGCTGGAAAGCTTGAAATGTTGTCACAGCAACTTCGGCTTCTGGTGATAGACTGCCATGTAAATAACTGAGGATTGCTCCAGCACCAATTAAATCTTCAAATGCAGGACGTAGGCTGGACAACGATAAATCTTGCCATTTACCGGATTCCGAACCTGAAAGGAATCAGTATCAATAATTGAAGGTAAGGCGCGATCGTTAACAACGATATTTTGCTGCTTGACAGAAATGTTGAATGCTGACATAAAACTTTACATAGATGGGTATGCTAACTCTAAAAAGCCTAAATTGTCAACATAACATCATCTCCTCAAACCAATGAACATAACTGATTTTCTGACACATACAAGATTGTTCGCATAGCGTCTCGAAGAGAAGATAGCGGAATTTATCTAATAGTGTATGTCCCCATTTTGCGGGAATAGATAAAAGCTGTAAAATCAGATAAGCTATCAAACTAACGTAAATTTGTATGGTGTCACAATTAAACTAATTATATTTTAAGCCTTCGCCCAAAATTACCATATTTTGGGTTATTTTTATCGGATTTTTCTTAACATTCAACACTTCTGCGTCAATTTATTCAAGATTCTTTAAAAGAATATCAAATTAAACTTTTAATATTTAATTCCTTAAGTCAGGACATTGTTTTATGGAAGGAATAAATTACCCTCAAATAATTCAAGATATTTTAAATAATCATTCAGCTAATGATGTGGCTAATGGCACAGAGGTTCAATTGTTATTTGATACAGAACGCCATCATTATCAAGTCTTAAATATTGGCTGGAAAGAACAACGAAGAATTTACGGAGTTATCATTCATGTTGATATCAAAGGAAAAAAAATTTGGATACAAAGAGATGGTACAGAAATCGGTATCGCTAATGAATTAATTGCTGCTGGTGTACCTAAAGAAGATATTGTATTAGGATTTTACGCTCCTTATAAACGCCAATTTACTGACTTTGCAGTTGGATAAATAGCAGTAAATAAGCAATAGTAATCTTTGCTCTAATCAGCCACTATCCGCTAAACTCAGTAATGCTGCGTTATTCCTCATCATGTCCGATTCCCAAAGTGTTAGTGCTGCTGTTGCCAAACTCTACAATACATATCCGTTTCCGCCGGAAGCTCTGTTGGATGAACCACCTCCAGGCTATAACTGGCGCTGGAACTGGCTAGCCGCTCATAACTTCTGCACAGGTCAAAAACCCCAAAAGCAAGATATTCGGATTTTAGATGCAGGTTGCGGTACTGGTGTAAGTACAGAGTACTTGGTTCACCTCAACCCCCAAGCTTCTGTTGTGGGAATTGATCTCAGCACTGGGGCTTTAGATGTAGCAAAAGAACGTTGTCAACGTTCTGGTGCTAACCGTGTTGAGTTTCATCATCTCAGCTTGTTTGATGTGGAACAGTTACCGGGTGAGTTTGATTTAATTAACTGTGTTGGCGTTTTGCACCATACCTCTGATCCGATTCGCGGTATTCAAGCTTTGGCGCAGAAGTTAGCCCCAGATGGCTTAATGCACATTTTTGTGTACGGAGAGTTGGGACGCTGGGAAATTCAACTTATGCAAAAAGCGATCGCACTTATTCAAGGTGACAAAAAAGGCGACTACCGCGATGGTGTCCAAGTCGGACGACAAATATTTGCTTCTCTACCAGAAAATAATCGAATTGTCAAATACGATAAACAGCGTTGGTCATTAGAAAACCACAAGGATGAAAACTTTGCGGATATGTACGTTCATCCCCAAGAAATTGACTACAACATTGAGACGCTATTTGAATTAATTGATGCTTCGGGGTTAGAGTTTATTGGTTTTTCAAATCCGAGTTTCTGGGATTTGGAGAGACTTTTAGGCAAAGCACCAGAGTTAGTTGAACGAGCAAAAGGATTGAGCGATCGCCAGCTTTATCGCCTGATAGAATTACTAGATCCAGAAGTAACTCATTACGAGTTTTTTCTTTGTCGTCCTCCCTTAGTTAAAACTGACTGGTCAGACGACAACGCTTTATTAGCAGCGATTCCCGAACTTAATCCTTGTATTGAAGGATTTCCCAGTCAATGCTTCTTTAATTACAATTACCAAATTGTTAATTTATCTGAACCAGAGTTTGATTTTATGCAAAAGTGTGATGCGAATTCAACGGTTGCAGAGATTTCGGCTGATGTGCAACTGGGATTAGATGAAGTAAGAAAACTTCTTCAGCAGCAACTGATATTATTAACACCTGCTTAATCAAGCTCCAATTCAACACTGGCTTAATAAAAGCAATTTATACTTATCGGGAGGAGCGATCGCCCATCACCACTTTTGGTAAATTAATGTAAATTAGGAAAGTACCCAAGAAACAGGGTATTGCACATCCTAAAAGTTGGAGTTTTCTGGAATTTAGCAGTGGTGCGATCTTTAATGACAAGCCGCTACTCTACAATTTCTGATTTGCGGTACGTCCATACACTCCTCAAGCACCAGTTAATTTTATTCACACCGACTTAATTCAAACACCAAGATGTTATGTAACGACTTTGGAGGAAGATAATCCACTCAAAAAAGCTGGAATTGGAAGAAAAATTGAATTTTCCGTCAGCAATTATTGATTATCCATCCGCACGCTCCCTTACTTCGGGGAGCGCAATTTTACTGACTGTCTAAGGTTGACAAGAAGTTAATTGTTTTTTCCTAAAGTATTGTTACCGGATCGTGATATGATTCAGCTGACTGAATGTGCAGTCATCATAATTTAACTGTACTGGTTTCAAGTCTCGTGAGCTTGTCAGACGAATCAATTGCGCCCACTCCGACAACGCAACAAGATGCTAAAACTGGTTCTGGAGACACAGAATCAGGTAACTCCATGCAAGAGTTCCATCAACTCTTCCAGCGATTGTTGGTAATCACGCTTGTCTTGACGGGGGTTATTTTTATCTCTGTGTGGATTTTTTATTCCTTAAACATTGCCCTAAATTATTTAATTGGGGCGTGTACAGGTGTGGTTTACTTAAAAATGTTGGCTAGAGACGTTGAGCAACTTGGTAGTGAAAAAACCAGTTTGAGCAAAACTCGTTTTGCTCTATTTATGGGAGTCATGATCGTAGCAACTCAATGGCGTGAGCTACAGATTTTGCCCATATTTTTGGGATTTCTAACTTACAAAGCCACGCTCCTCGTCTATATGGTGCAAATTGCGTTCATTCCTGATTCTTAAAAAGTTCAGGCTCACAAAGATAGTAATCCCATCCTCGCTTGTTGGGGAAAATGCTTGAAGAATGCAAATGCTTAGTGTCTTAAACGCCTTTAATTCTTTTCCCCTCGCCGAATTAGAAGTAGGTCATCATTTCTACTGGCAGTTGGGCAATCTTAAAATTCATGGGCAAGTTTTTCTCACCTCATGGTTTGTGATTAGCATTTTAGTAGTGGCTTCAATAGCTGCTACTCGCAACGCACAAAGAATTCCCAAGGGTATCCAGAATTTAATGGAATACGCCCTAGAATTTATTCGTGATTTGGCCAAAAACCAACTTGGTGAGAAAGAGTACCGCCCTTGGGTGCCATTTATTGGCACATTGTTCTTGTTTATTTTCGTATCGAACTGGTCAGGTGCGCTAATTCCCTGGAAGCTCATCAAGCTACCTTCAGGCGAATTGGCTGCTCCCACCAATGACATCAATACGACTGTTGCATTAGCACTGCTAACTTCCTTAGCGTACTTTTACGCGGGTTTTAGCAAGCGGGGTTTAGGCTACTTTAAGAAATATATAGAGCCAACACCCGTTTTGTTGCCGATCGCAATTCTTGAAGATTTCACCAAACCCCTCTCCCTAAGCTTCCGGCTATTTGGTAATATTTTGGCGGATGAATTGGTAGTTGCGGTATTGGTGCTGCTAGTTCCTCTATTTGTACCTCTGCCTGTAATGGCCTTGGGTTTATTTACCAGCGCCATTCAAGCCCTGGTTTTTGCCACCCTAGCCGGAGCATACATTCATGAGGCAATGGAGGGGCATGGCGGAGATGAACATGAGGAGCATTAAACTTCTCAGTTGATAGCACGGTTCCAAGAGCATATTCGCTCAAAACATCGCAAAGCGCGATCAAAGAACTCATGTGCAGCGTGAAAACCACGTTTCTAATCGTTAACGTACTTTTGTTAGTTTTGTAATCAAAGCAAGGAAAATCAACATGGATCCATTAGTTCAGGCTGCTTCAGTTCTCGCTGCTGCTTTAGCGATTGGTTTAGCTGCAATTGGCCCTGGTATTGGTCAAGGTAACGCTGCTGGACAAGCAGTAGAAGGTATTGCTCGTCAACCTGAAGCAGAAGGAAAAATTCGCGGTACTCTGCTATTAACCTTGGCATTCATGGAATCCTTGACTATCTATGGTCTAGTAATTGCCCTGGTATTGCTGTTTGCTAACCCCTTCGCTTAATACCTGAAAATTTTGTGAGTGTGGAGACGTGAATTATCACGCCTCTACAATCGAAATGTTTTGGGTATCTCAATAGTTATAATGTTCAGTTGACCCTTGTTGGCTATGGGTCTCTAAAATATGAAAGGTTGGATGATGTTGCTAGCCATGAAAACTGCTACTCCAGCCAAAGAGGAGACAAATGTTTGATTTCGATGCTACCTTGCCCTTCATGGCATTGCAATTCCTGCTACTAGCAGCTTTGTTGAATGCAATTTTCTATAAGCCACTGACCAAGGTACTAGACGATCGCGATAATTATATCCGAACGAATACCCTTGAGGCGCGGGAGAGCTTGGCTAAAGCCGAGCGCTTGGCTACAGAATATGAGCAGCAACTCGCAGATGCTCGCAGACAATCGCAAGCTACTGTAGAAGCCGCTCAACTTGAAGCTAAGAAAATTACTGCCGAGAAAATTGCTGAGGCCCAAAAGGAAGCTCAGTCTCAACGAGAACAAGCTTCTGTTGAAATAGAACAACAAAAGCAAGAAGCTTTTCGTACCTTAGAGCAACAAGTTGATGCTTTAAGCAGGCAGATTCTAGAAAAACTATTGGGGCCAACTCCAGTTAGATAAGCTAACGAGATTGGTTCTGTGTAAAGCATACGCGCAACTGGGCCCTAGTCCAGAGCGCTTAATTTAAGTGTCAAAAAAAGGCACTTTTTCCCTTCTTGGGAAAGATACTTAATTTCCTTACAGGGAAAAGATACTTAAATTTCCTTCCCTAGGGGAAAATACAACGTATTAGCAAGCGAGCAGCGCACTTGTAAATGGGTATCATGGGGACATTCTTATTACTTGCCGCAGAAGCGAACGCTGTTCACTCTGAATTGGCAGAAGGCGCAGCAGAAGGTGGTTTCGGTCTAAACCTAGACATTTTTGAAACCAATCTGATCAATCTAGCGATTCTGGTTGGCATACTATTCTACTTCGGACGTAAAGTTTTAAGCAATATCCTGAACGAGCGACAATCCAATATTGCCACCGCAATTCAGGAAGCAGAAGGGCGCTTAAAAGAGGCAAAGACTGCCCTTTCCCAAGCGCAAGAGCAGTTGAAGCAATCTCAAGCAGAAGCAGAACGTATCCGCCAATCGTCCGTAGAAAATGCTCAAAAAGCGAAAGAAGCCTTGTTAGCGAAAGCAGCGCAAGACGTAGAACGCTTGAAACAAACAGCAGCAGCAGATTTAAACAGCGAAACCGAGCGAGCGATCGCTCAACTACGGCAACGAGTTGCTACACTAGCATTGCAAAAAGTCGAATCGCAACTCAAAGGCGGGATTGCCGACGATGCTCAACAAAGTTTAATTGACCGCAGCATCGCACAACTGGGAGGCAATGTATGACAAGTCAGGTAGCGGCAGCCGAAGTAGCCCAACCTTACGCACAGGCACTTTTGTCAATAGCGCAATCGAAAAATTTGACAGAAGAGTTCGGGGAAGATGCGCGTACTTTCCTGGGACTGCTCAGAGCAGACAAACAGCTACACAACTTCTTCAGCAACCCGTTTATTCAGGCTGAGAACAAAAAAGCTCTCATCAAACAAATACTCGGTGAAGGCGCTAACCCCTACTTACGCAACTTTTTGTTGATATTAGTAGACAAACGCCGCATTGCATTCCTGGAATCGATTTTTCAACAATATCTGGCGCTGTTGCGGCAGCTGAATCAAACCGTATTAGCGGAAGTAATTTCAGCCGTTCCCCTCACAGACGCTCAACAGCAGGCAATCATCCAAAAGGTGATTGCCATCAGTAATGCTCGCCAGGTAGAACTAGAAACCAAGGTAGACAGTGAGTTAATTGGTGGTGTGATTATTAAAGTAGGTTCGCAGGTAATTGATGCCAGTATCCGGGGTCAGCTGCGTCGCCTTTCATTGCGCTTAACTAATAGCTAGAAGGTTAGGAGTTAGAGAGACGCGATTAATCGCACGCGTCTGTACAGGAGTTAGAAGTTAGGAGTTAAGTAAATAGTAATTTATTTTGACTTTTAACTTGTAATTTTTGCATTTTTAACTCATAACTCCTAACTCTTAACTCCTAACTGAATTAATTTTTCCGTCTCGAAAGCAAAAAAGATAGACACATGAGCATATCAATTAGACCTGACGAAATTAGCAGCATTATCCAACAACAAATCGAGCAATACGATCAAGAGGTCAAAGTTGCTAACGTTGGTACTGTTCTACAAGTAGGTGACGGTATTGCCCGGATCTATGGTCTGGAAAAGGCTATGGCTGGGGAACTCTTAGAATTTGAAGATGGCACAATTGGCATCGCCCAAAACTTAGAAGAAGACAACGTGGGCGCGGTGTTGATGGGTGAAGGGCTAGAAATTCAAGAAGGTAGTTCTGTAACCGCTACTGGTAGAATTGCTCAGATTCCAGTCGGAGAAGCCTTAATTGGAAGAGTTGTAGACGCTTTAGGTCGTCCCATCGATGGTAAGGGAGACATCAAATCCTCAGAAAGCCGTTTGATTGAATCTCCAGCACCCGGTATCATTGCTCGTCGATCTGTACACGAACCCATGCAAACGGGTATCACAGCTATTGACTCAATGATTCCTATCGGTCGCGGTCAACGGGAATTGATTATTGGCGATCGCCAAACGGGTAAAACTGCGATCGCGATCGACACCATCATCAACCAAAAAGAAGAAGATGTAGTTTGTGTGTACGTTGCGATCGGTCAAAAAGCTTCCACCGTCGCTAACGTGGTGCAGACATTGCAAGAAAAAGGCGCGATGGATTACACCATCGTCGTCGCCGCTAGTGCCAGTGAACCTGCAACACTGCAATACTTAGCTCCTTACACAGGCGCAACTATTGCCGAGTACTTTATGTACAAAGGCAAAGCTACCCTAGTAATTTACGACGATCTTTCCAAGCAAGCCCAAGCTTACCGCCAAATGTCCCTGCTGCTACGTCGCCCACCCGGACGCGAAGCTTACCCCGGAGATGTATTCTACATTCACTCTCGTTTGTTAGAAAGAGCCGCAAAGCTAAGTGATGAATTAGGTAAAGGCAGCATGACCGCCCTACCAATCATCGAAACCCAAGCTGGTGACGTTTCGGCATACATTCCCACCAACGTAATTTCCATTACCGATGGTCAGATATTCCTGTCTTCTGACTTATTTAACGCCGGCATCCGTCCAGCTGTAAACCCAGGTATTTCAGTATCCCGTGTGGGTTCTGCGGCTCAAACCAAGGCAATGAAAAAAGTTGCCGGTAAGATTAAATTGGAACTAGCCCAATTTGACGACCTGCAAGCCTTCGCTCAATTTGCTTCTGACTTAGATAAAGCCACTCAAGACCAGTTGGCACGGGGTCAACGGTTGCGCGAACTTCTCAAGCAACCACAAAATTCGCCACTCTCAGTATACGAGCAAGTAGCAATTCTTTATGCTGGTATCAACGGGTATTTAGATGATGTGCCTGTAGATAAAGTCACCACCTTTACCCAAGGTCTGCGGGAGTACTTAAAGACTGGTAAAACCCAGTATGCCGAAGGAGTAAGAGCCTCCAAAGCACTAGGTGATGCAGAAGAAGCTGCATTAAAGGAAGCACTTACCGAATACAAGAAGACCTTCAAAGCAGCAGCGTAATTACAGTGCTGAGTGCTGAGTGCCGAGTGCTGAGTAGCTATAAGTGTTGAGTTGAAGAAAGTTTTTCATTCAAAACTCAAAATTTCAAACTCAGAACTCAGGACTCAGAACTCAGAACTCAGAACTCAGGACTCAGAACTTAAAGTTATGGCCAATCTAAAAGCAATACGCGATCGCATTCAGTCGGTCAAAAACACCAAAAAAATCACAGAAGCCATGCGTCTCGTAGCTGCGGCTAGAGTGCGTCGGGCGCAAGAACAAGTACTAGCGACTCGCCCCTTTGCCGATCGCTTGGCACAAGTATTATATGGTTTGCAAAGCCGTTTGCGCTTTGAAGAAGCAAACCTGCCACTGCTGAAAAAAAGAGAAGTTAAGTCAGTCGGGCTGTTGGTAATTTCAGGCGATCGCGGTTTATGCGGCGGCTACAATAATAACGTTATCCGTCGTGCAGAAAACCGCGCCAAAGAACTCAAGGCAGAAGGTTTAAACTATCAATTTGTGTTAGTCGGACGCAAATCTACACAGTACTTTCAACGCCGAGATCAGCCTATTGATGCTACCTATAGCGGCTTAGAGCAAATTCCTACCGCAGCAGAAGCCAATCAGATTGCTGACCAACTACTTTCCTTGTTTCTTTCCGAAGAAGTAGACCGCATCGAATTAATCTACACCAGATTTCTTTCCTTGGTTAGCTCCCGTCCTGTAATACAAACCTTACTGCCCCTCGATCCGCAAGGTCTAGAAGCAGCCGATGATGAAATCTTCCGCTTGACAACCCGTGGCGGTAAATTTGAAGTAGAACGGGAAAAAGTCGCTAGCCAAGTCCGCCCATTGGCTCCTGATATGATTTTCGAGCAAGATCCAGTACAGATCCTCGATTCTCTGTTGCCCCTGTATCTGAGTAACCAGCTATTGCGGGCGCTGCAAGAATCTGCGGCTAGTGAACTAGCAGCGCGGATGACAGCGATGAGTAATGCTAGTGAAAATGCGGGCGAATTGATTAATACCCTCACATTGTCTTACAACAAAGCTCGACAAGCTGCCATTACTCAAGAACTCCTAGAGGTTGTAGGTGGTGCTGAAGCCCTAACTTAAAAAAATACTTGTTGTGGCTCGTGGCAAATAGCCAATTGCTAATGGTTTCAAAATTAGCGATTGGCTATTTCCAATAATTAGAGCCATATCTCCTGACTTTGATACCTACGAATTACGAATTACGAATTACGAATTACGAATTACCAAATCCCGTATTATAATTTATATATAGAAGCGCATGGGTCCGTCACGGTTTCGACAGGTTGGCGAACGCTGCTCTGTGATTCAGGTCGAGAGTGAGTCTCCTCTCGGAAATCAAAGGCTCAAACAAAAAGTAAATGCGAATAACATCGTTAGCTTTGCTCGTAAGGATGCTCTAGTAGCTGCCTAAACACCTCTTATAGGTTCGAGCGTCTTTAGTTTGACTCCGTTAAGGACTGAAGACCAACCCCCAACGGATGCTCTAGCAAGCGTTCTCTGGTTGGCTTGTTAGCTAAGATTAAATCAGAGCATCCTACGTTCGGGATAATGAACGATTCCCGCCTTGAGGGTCAGAAAGGCTAAACCTGTGAATGAGCGGGGGGTCAATACCCAATTTGGACAGCAGTTCGACTCTGCTCGGATCCACTAAGAATAAATAACAAGTCCACCTGATAATTTTATATCAAGGTGGATTTTGTTTTGTGCTGTCTGAATATTTTAAATCAGTAGACCGAATTGAGCCAATAAAGAAATCAATTCAAAATCCAAAATTAGTGGACTTTCAGCATTTCCTGATGAAAGGATGTTGATTTTGCCATACTAGAATTATTTAGCACTTCTGTATACCTGAGCTACACCACAATCAACGTGCTAATTTTTACCAGATCTTATTCAGGCTGTTAAAATCTTCTTGGTCTGCATAATCAAGGTTTAAAGCAAAAGTTCTACATTCTAAATCCTTGCTTCGCTAATTGCTGCAAAACCTTGGTCGGTGATTTAATCCATAACAGGCCCCCAGCAGCCTTTGGCTTTGGGAGAAACGCCAAAGTGATCGCTTACCAGTCCTGGCGCAACTTTTGCATTGACGAAATTACTAAGAGTGACGAGAGGCTTTAATGATTCTGTTCTTGAGGTTGTTTACGTGCGGTTCCAAACCTTCTTCCCCTTTGTTTAAGTACTCGTCGTAACCGATCTGCACTCAAGCTTACCTGGCGTTCAGATGCCAGTTTTTTTGCTAATTGTTTAGAGTTATAAGTCTGTGACTCTTGAGCTAAACAATTTTCTAGATAAACCAAATCTGATTCTGAATATCGAGGTTTTCCACCTCGTCCAGAAGCATCCCACAGACCTGCTAAACCCATCTTTTCCCAACGATGAAGGGTTTGACGTACTGTTGAAATTGCCCAGTTCAAACCTTTAGCAATTTGCTCATTTTTTAAGCCACGATTATTTAGCAGTAAGACTTGTGCCCGATCCTTCGTACGTTGAGGAACATGTTTAGCTTTTCTTAACTCTTCTAAAGTCAGCTTTTCTTGCTCAGTTAGAAAGACTTTTAATCTGCATCCCATAATTAATAACCTTTTACACAGTTAATTCTTGGAATCTTTTCTTAAGAATTTGTTAGCGTTGTTCTAATTAATGTCTAAAGTCGATAATAAAAGACTGTATCATTAAAATTCTTCAATTATTCTTATGACTACGGTAATTTATCGAAACTTTAAAAATAATTTTTACGCCATTTTTCATTGGAATGAGCAGAAAAACATATACATAGAAGCCTTCTTCCTTTTCATTTAACTCCTCTCTAGAAATTTTTCTTAACTATCTCCAAAAAATATTTATTTTCTCGACTTCACATAAATTTCATATTTAACATAACAGTATTATTGCTTGAAACAAAAATATATTCAATACCTATTGGAGATAGAAAAATTTGTGTTGCTTTTCCTATTTTTACCACTATTCCTACTATTCCTACTTTTCCTACTTTTCCTACTTTTTTGTAAGATAGCCTCTTAAAAACTAACTTTTAATTCATCCTCTTAAGATAATTATTTTACGCCATAACTACAGAGGTTGTTTGTAAAACCTAGTATATTTTTATCATTTATACGTCACTCTCAAAAGGATAAATTTTTATTTATCAGCTTCTTTATGAATCCATTTAAGAGGCGAAATGCAATTAAATAGGAGGCTTTTGAGTTGTGCTGAGTTTTATATAATAGTCCTAAATATATAAT
>NZ_JACKZS010000555.1 GCF_014222285.1 Nostoc sp. UCD121 | reverse complement strand
GTATGGACTTTTGTAGCATATTATTTATTAGGTTTTTGGATATAACTTTGAAAGAAATGATCAAAATCTTTCTTAGAGATAAATCGCTGAAGATGACTAAAAACTACATTATTGTTATATCTAATAGGTTGAAGTCAGTTATGTATATCTATGTGAATTAGGTTAAAGCAGAAACATCAGATATTGCCCTTAATTTTATTAATATAGTCAAAAGAATAAAAAAGGTAGTTTTTTGATATTGTAATTTTGACTTATATCAAGTTTTATATATTTGGTTTTGACTTATAAAAAATAATTATCAGTCAGTAAGAATAAACAC
>NZ_JACKZS010000118.1 GCF_014222285.1 Nostoc sp. UCD121 | reverse complement strand
CTGCCCCCTCTCTCCTGTGCTAGCCAAGTTACTAGCCAGCCGCAAATGCCAATAGCTAATCCCAACTGAGTGACATTTACCCCAGCAACAAAAATCGCCCGCACTAGCAGCACTATCAAAGCATAAATAATTACGGCGGCAGGTAAACTAATACTTAAGCTGTGGCGTAGGCGTAGCCCGTCGTGGACATCGTTTCTATCTTGCTCACTGACAATATTAGGCTGTTGGTAATTGTGATAAATAGTAATTATAGTTGTGCCAATCATTGCCACATAGACGGCAATTAAGGGGAATCCTGGCAATTGCCAACCCCAATGCAGATAACTCAGCCCTAGAATATTGACTAAAGGTAATTTGCCAGTACGTAAATTAGTAAAAATAGACCGATTTTTGGAGAGTAAAACAGTTATAGCAGTGAGGGTAGGCCAGGCGATCGCAACTGCAACCAAATCCACAGGATTTTGCCACAATTGAAAGCTATCCATTGCCCAGAAGTTCACTGGAACTAACAAAAGGGTAACAATCAGCAAAGTTTGAGCCGTCAATCTCAGATTGTTTTGCCTAGTCGCCCAAAAGCTTAATCCCCAAAAACTCAGAGTATAAGCAAATAAAACTCCATACTGTCCCGAAGCAGGAAACTTTTCCCACTGACTCGCAGCCAGTACCCCAGAGGATACCACTACCAGAAATACCCCTAGAAAAAGCAGCCAGCGTACACTCAGTTCTGCCCCCAACGACTGCAACATTGTACTGACAAAGTTGGGTTCGACTGTTTTTTGTTGTGGTTGTCTACTGCGGCTAGATTGTAAAGCTGCTACGGGTAACTCCTGGACGGGATCAGAAGTTAAAAAAACTACCTTTTTTTTAGCTTCAGGCTGGGATCGCAACACAACCGAACACACCAGAAACTCTTGGCATAGCTGCCTAACTTGGGTATCGGATATTAAACCTAAACGCAGCCATATATCTAGTCCTTCTAGTAACTGAGGATGTGAGGATGATAGTGCAATTTCAAATTTTAGCGGGCGCTCAAGGGGCGATGACATAAGCGGCAGCAGTATCAGTATATACTTTAAGTAGATTCCAATTAAAGTATATTTTGGCTCTAATTGTGCCACTTATTAGACTAGTTGATGTTAATTTTTAAGTTCCATCTGACGATGTTTGCTGAGGGTAAACTCATTGAAATCCCTACGAAGCTAAGAATTGCAACCGCTAGATGCGATGTATCTTTGGGTTTAGGTAGATTTTGTTACTTTCCAAAGAAACTGGTTGATCTGCTGTAACTTTGAGTTGTAAACTTTCTCAATTCCAGTTTTTAAGGAATCAGATGGATCTGCCAAGAATAAAAATATGTCAGTAAAGCCATCAGCCATCTTTGGTAACTGATTTTTTCCTACAATTTGATATTGCACTTTTGGATCAAGCAAATAACTAAGTACTTGTACTGGCGGCAGTATGTTAGCAGTGGTACTTATTAATAGTGGTTTATTACCTTGACTAACAACGTTAGCAATTTTAGGATATTCTTCGTATTTTTCAGGTAATTTGTTCCACCAAATCTGGCTTTGAGAGCTGAGTATACAAGATACCATCCCGCTCATAATTAACATAAACGTTACAAGCGACCAAAGCTTATTTTGCCAAACTTTAGTATTAATGGATGTGATCTTAGTCGTCAATAGATAAGCAATAGCTAACTGTATACCTAAAATTGAGGAAAGTGTATATCGACTAGTACCATATCGTTTTTGAAAGATGAAATCTGCTATCAGTAAGGGAATCCCTACTGATCCAATCAAGGTTAAGACAAATAACCAAACTTTTTGAGGGGTTCTTCGATAAATAAAATAAATTGAGTAAATAATTAAAGTTAAGATAATTAAAATAAAAGGAATTAAGGCAATCTTAACTATTCCTGGAGCGGTAGGACTAATACCTAAATCAAGAAATGGACGACTAAAAAGTCCTGCCCATCTCACAGATGACTCCAAGAATGTTTGTTTAGTGCTTGCCCAACTTACTGCTTCTGGCTGAGGATTGTTAATAATAACCCAAATCCAAGGTACAAAACTCATCAGCCCAGCAAGCGATGAAATCAGGTAATAAATCGATGTTTTACTCAATCGGAAGCGTTCGATTGCCATTAGATAAATTCCTTGTCCAAAAGCAATTAAGGCAAAAAATAGATGAGTATAAAGCCCTAATGATATTGTTACTGCATAAATACCCCAACTAACCTTTGTTTTTAGGCGCATAGCTCGCAACAGTGCTACGCTCGACATTAAGATGGTTACTATCCATAAACTGTATGCTCTTACTTCTTGTGCATACAAAACATGAATGGGTGAAACGGCTATCAATGCGATCGCCATCCACCCTACTAGTGAAGACTCAAATAATTCTAGACATAGCAAATAAAGAAGGGGAAAGGTAAACAGACTAATAAATGCCGAAAAACTTCTCGCCACTGCTACAGAATCGCCAAACCACTCTATCCAAAACCGATTAATTAAAATATATAACGGCAGAATCTGTGAGTCTTCTAAAATAATCCCTTTAAGTGTGTCACCTGCGTCTCTTTCTAAATTAGGATACTGGTATTTATGCAAATCTTCTATAGTGAATACACGGCCATCACTTAACTGCTCCTTCATTTCTGACTGCAAATAGCCAGACATCCGTAATGATGAGAAAACTTCATCGCCCCAATAAAGTTTTTTGTCAAGATTGGCAAAGCGAAAAAATACACCTATTACTAATAGGATGATCAGTAAAAAACGTAATCCAGACTTAGAAAGATTCCAGTTCTGTGATGATTGCTTTTCCATACAGGTTATAAAATTACTAGGAACACTAGCAAAACAATATCAGCAAAAATTAAAAACAGTTTTGATTGCAGTTTATCTAAGTATTTAGATTTAGCATATCAGTTATGAGCTAGCAAGTAAACATCTACATAGCTGATATAAGATTAACGCTTTATCAGAATCAAGTTCTCTTATGACTTACGCAAACAATAGTCAAAACCTTGATTTTCTGGTAGGGGCAATTCATGAATTGCCCCTACCATGTGTAGTTTTGCGTAAGTCCGATCTCTATCAAAAATTATTGGGCTAAAAGTATCTTAATGTTCAACAAATGAGGATGAAAAAGCTTGCAGCTTTATGGTGATGAAATACCATACTGAATATAATTTTTCACTTGAAATCATACAGTATGGATTAATCTAAATGTAAAATAATTGTGTTAAAAACAAAAAGATTTGATAAACTTTATGTGAAGATGGTATAAATACGGGTTCGGGCAGCATTGTACCTAAAAGTACGTTAATGCTTGTTTAAACAGAATCTTCCACTGTTGCAAGATTCTGGAATTTGGTTTATTGAGTAGCCTGAGCGATCGCACATAGCAAACATGATGGTCTTTTCTATATCCTTGGATGTAGATCATTTTTCAACCTTCTCTACTGATTGCCATCTTGCAGTAATATAGAACTCCTGTTTGATTTTTGAAAAAAACTCGGTACACCTTAATCTTCTAGAATCCTTTTGCTTACTAAGCTAAGTAATTTCAGGAATCAAACTGGATTCCTATAGAATTAAGAATGAAACCTTTGTAAAACCTTCAACTATCCAAAGATAGAGCTTTAGTGGGAGATTTTATAAAAAGTTAGTAAATCAAAAATCTGTATCTAAAATGGGCTTGTAGCATATAAAACGCTTGTAAGATTTTTATGACTTCCCGCATTCGCTTTTTGATGTGTCCTCCTGACCACTACGATGTAGACTATGTGATTAACCCCTGGATGGAAGGGAATATTCACAAATCATCGCGCGATCGCGCCGTGGAACAGTGGCAGGGATTACACCAGATCCTTAAACAACACGCCATTGTAGACTTAGTACCACCCCAAAAAGGTTGGCCTGATTTAGTTTTTACCGCCAACGCTGGTTTGGTACTAGGGGAAAATGTCGTACTCAGTCGCTTTTTACATAAAGAACGTCAGGGAGAGGAACCTTTCTTCAAAGAATGGTTTGAGCAAAATGGTTATACAGTCAATGAACTTCCTAAAGATTTGCCCTTTGAAGGTGCAGGAGATGCACTACTAGATCGAGAAGGACGCTGGTTATGGGCGGGATACGGTTTCCGTTCAGAATTAGATTCTCACCCTTATCTAGCTAAATGGCTGGATATTGAGGTTCTCTCTCTGCGACTCATAGATGAACGTTTCTATCACCTGGATACCTGTTTTTGTCCCTTAGCAAATGGCTATTTGCTGTACTATCCAGGCGCTTTTGATTCTTACTCTAACCGCTTAATTGAAATGCGAGTCGCACCAGAAAAGCGAATCGCAATTGCTGAAGCAGATGCAGTCAACTTCGCTTGTAATACGGTGAATGTGGACAGCATTGTGATCATGAACAAGGCAAGTGAAGCTTTGAAAACCCGCCTTGCAGATGTGGGTTTCCAAGTGCTGGAAACACCACTGACGGAATTTCTCAAAGCTGGTGGTGCAGCTAAATGCTTAACTTTGCGGGTAACGGAACCAGTTAGGGATGAAATTCATGCCAATGTCTCGGTAGAAAGCCGAATCATTCGCATGGAAGGACACCTACTTGATGCTGGCTTAATTAACCGCGCCTTGGATTTGATTATAGATGCTGGGGGAAGCTTCCAAGTTCTGAATTTCAACTTGGGAGAACAACGGCAAAGTACCTCGGCTGCCGAAGTGAAGGTATCAGCACCATCTCATGAGGTGATGGAAGAAATCATCTCTCTATTGATTGATTTAGGTGCAGTAGATTTACCCCATGATGAGCGAGACGCAATCTTGGAACCTGTGATCCAAAATGGTGTAGCGCCTGATGATTTCTACGTCAGTACAATTTATCCTACCGAAGTCCGAATTAATGGGCAGTGGATCAAGGTAGAAAATCAGCGCATGGATGGCGCGATCGCAATTACTCAAACCCCTTCTGGCTTCGTAGCTAGGTGTAAAATACTACGAGATTTAGAAGTTGGCGAACGAGTAATTGTAGATGTACTAGGTATTCGTACTATTCGTAAAACTGAATCGCGCGAACAACGCAGCACCCAAGAATTCAGCTTCATGTCGGCGGGCGTTTCTAGTGAACGGCGCGTGGAATTGGTGGTTGAACAAGTAGCTTGGGAATTACGGAAAATCCGCGATGCTGGTGGTAAGGTAGTTGTCACGGCTGGGCCTGTGGTGATTCACACCGGTGGCGGCGAACACTTGGCGCAATTGGTTCGGGAAGGATACGTACAGGCGCTGTTGGGTGGAAATGCGATCGCAGTTCACGACATCGAGCAAAATATCATGGGCACTTCCTTGGGTGTGGACATGAAGCGGGGTATCGCCGTTCGTGGTGGACACCGCCATCACCTGAAGGTAATTAATAGTATCCGTCGTTATGGCAGCATTTCCAAAGCTGTGGAGGCGGGGGCAATTAAGAGTGGCGTGATGTATGAGTGCGTCCACAATAATGTACCTTTTGTGCTGGCGGGATCGATTCGGGATGACGGGCCTTTACCTGATACCCAAATGGATTTGATTCAGGCACAGGAGGAATATGCTAAACACCTAGAAGGTGCGGAAATGATTTTGATGCTGTCATCAATGCTGCACTCCATTGGCGTGGGAAATATGACTCCGGCAGGGGTGAAGATGGTGTGTGTGGATATTAATCCAGCTGTGGTGACTAAGTTAAGCGATCGCGGTTCTGTAGAATCGGTGGGTGTGGTGACGGATGTGGGATTGTTCCTGAGTCTGTTGATTCAGCAGTTGGATAAGTTGACAAGTCCCTATGTAAATAAGGTAGGTTAGGAAAACGAACCGCAGAGGCGCAGAGGACGCAGAGAAAGGGAGATGGAAAGAGTAGCTTTCAGGGAAGAGTTTCAGGTTAATTGGGTAAGTTTGATTGCTGATTTCTTGTTGGCGGGAATGGTTTTTGGCCCGCCTATTGCTCCCTTTTTGGCTGCGTCTGGAGTGTCTTTGCTTCCTGGGATTGCGGACATCATTTATTTCATGGGTAATCATGTGTGTCCGCAACCAACTATGGGGTTAGATTTGGCACCACCATATATTATGGCCGTGTGTATGCGCTGTTACGGCACTGTAACGGGTTTGCTGATTACTCGCCTGCTGTATGGGGTGACTGGTGGTAAAGGATTTTACTGGTTAAGTCAGTATGGATGGAGTGGTGTGGCGATCGCCAGTGTGCTGATGATCGCTTATCCTTTAGAATTGGCAGCACAAATTTTCGGTTTGTGGAGTTTTAATAATTATCTGGTTACACCTTTTGGGCTGATTACGGGTTTAGCGTGGGGATTGTTTACTATGCCCATTTTCCACGGGTGGTGGGGTGCGAAAACTAGTTTGGATAGATTTTAGAAATTCAAATCAGCATCCCAGCAATACAAGCGGTGATAAAACCCGCCAAAGATCCGCCAATCATCGATCTTACTCCCATACGAGCTAAATCATGTTGGCGATTAGGTGCTATGCCAGTAATGCCGCCAATGGTAATGCCAATTGAACCTATATTTGCAAAGTTACATAAGGCGTAAGTCGCAATAATTACTGCACGTTGGGAAATTTTACCACTTTCAATTAGTGCCTTCAAATCCAAAAAAGCAATAAACTCATTGAGAATTGTCTTTGTACCCAACAAAGCCCCCACTTGCTGACAATCAGCCCAAGGTACACCCATTAACCACGCTACGGGAGCCATAAAAATAGACAAAATCAACTGTAATGACAGTTGCGGTAAACTCACAAATGCCCCCAACCATCCCAGCAGTGCATTTAAAGCAGCCAATAATCCTAAAAAGGCGATAATTATTACCCCAACATTAACCGCTAGCTTCACGCCGTCAATTGCTCCGGCTGTAGCAGCATCAATTGCATTTACATAATTGGTTTTTACATCTGCCTTTACTTCACCAAGCGTCTCTGATACTTCTGTTTCTGGATACAGCAATTTTGATACTACCAATGATGTGGGAGCAGTCATAAAAAAAGCAGCAATTAGATGTTCTGCTGGTATCCCAAAAGAAAGATATGCCCCTAGTACTCCACCCGCAATTGTGGCAAAACCACCCGTCATCACGGCATGAAGTTCTGATTGCGTCATCTTCGCTATATAAGGTTTAACCATCAGTGCGGACTCTGTTGGCCCTAAAAAGATGTTACCCGCACAGGATAAAGATTCAGAACCCGATGTTTTCAACGTCTTCATCATTACCCATGCCATCACATTTACCACTCGCTGTAAAATGCCGTAGTAATATAAGACACTGATAAAGGCAGAGAAAAAGATAATTGTCGGCAGCACTTGGAAGGCAAAGAAATGATCCTTAAAATTTTCTCCAAAGACAAATTTGGCACCAACATCAGAAAAAGCTAAAAATTTGCTGACAAAATCTCCCAGAAATTTAAACACAGCCAAACCCCAAGGAGTTTTAAGAATCACGATTGCCAATGCAAATTCTAATCCCAAACCCCACGCCACTATGCGCCAACGCACCGCTTGACGATTAACCGAAAAAGCGTAGGATATACCAATAAAAACTAAGATTCCCAACGCAGAGATGGCGCGTTCCATGTTCACTCCCAAAAAGTTATCGCTAAGGCACTTGGACACAAAGCATACACAAAAATCTGCCTAGTTTTGTGGCTTTGTAGTTAATTACTAGAGTTTTGATACTGTAAACAAGAAATTTGCGATCGCAAATTCATATCTTGTTACAAAATTATCTCCCAAGCCTTAGAGAAAACCCTGATGGGTTACAAGCATTTATTCACATTGCTTTGTAAATTGTCTCTAAAATTACCCTACTCTCCGTGGGTAGCCAAAGCTGAGATGGCTACCAATGAGTGTGTAGAAATCATCTGGCGCATGTGCTGCACCCCCTGCACAACTCGGAACCTTGCACTTATCGCTAACAGTTTGAGCGATTTTGTCAAGCTTGATAATGTGTGGTGTCATGTCCCATCCTTCGCCACCATAACTACTTGTGATTTTTTCAATATTATGCAAAACGACCACTTCCAGCAGCCAGCCATTGATTTTGCACTCGCCCAAGCGATAAATTTTAGACAATGCTGGATCTGATAAAGCTAGACGTAACTCTCTTTCTATTTGCACAAAGTCAGGCTTTTCCGGCCTCATCTGCAAGTAAGCAAGCAGTTCTGCGGCTGATGTGCCAGTTCTAAAAAACACCGATGAGTAACCGTCTCCCCCAGAAACGACTCTCCAATCAACTAAGGTGAGTTCTGGTGACTGCGCCAGCGCCATAATCAGTGAGGTGTCAGCTTGATTATGTCTGCCAGTTATCCCACCATAACCACACTCAATGCCAAATTTGCGATCGCAAACACCAATGATTTGCCAGGTATAGTGTGCAACAGTAACTATAGGTTCATCTCTTTGTATACCCGACATAAGTTCAGCATAGTTGCTCTGGTCAACGTACAAATCGTAATAACCTGGAGTGTTGGCATCTCCACATGGTGCATTGATTAATTTGCCAACAAAATGGCAGTGTTCAAAACCAGACAGTGGATGCTGGCGCACCAAAGCAGCAAGGTGTTCAGCATCAGATGGAGCAAAAGTAGCGTTGAAATAGTAATGAGGCCCTTGACCACACTCATTAATTTCCCAGAACCAATCTTGAAAATTACTCACTATGCAAAGATACACATAACGATATCGTTGTTGAATCCCCTTTATAGCTGCCTCTGATTCTTGTACTTCCCACTCTAGGAAACTGGTAAGCAACTTCATCGATTAAAGCAAGATAGCGCTTTGGCTACTAGGAGAATGTCACATCAATTCTAATTCTAGTCTTGACAGCAGAGATAGGGAAAACAATTGGCCACATTTGGACAGTCATGGCCATAAAAAATGCGAAATTTAGAAAAAATTTATTTAGCGATTTGTTATAATTCCTTGACTGATTAGCTGTTTAACTACACGATAAAAAAATAATGGAATGCCTACAATATAACGGTCTGCTAGACGAGTAGGTTCAGTAATTAAGCGTGTTAACCACTCCAGACCATTATCAGTCAGCCAACGCGGCCCGCGATATATAGATTCAGTATAAAAATCTAGACAAGCACCTAAAGGTAAAAATACAGTAGTTTCAATTTTATTGAAATTATCTAAAATCCAACGTTCCTGTAATGGCATACCAAAACCAATATATAAAATATCTGGTTGAAATTTATTAATTTCTTCTATTACCAAATCATTCTCTTTTCCTGATTTATCAAAATAACCATGATGTCCCTGTACGCGTAAATTAGGCGCAATTGATCCTAACTTAGTAATTGCCTTATCTACTACACCAGGTTTTCCAGCCAACAAAAATAAAGAAAGATTTTCTTTATCACACTTTAATGCTAAATCTTCAATGTAATCTGGTGCTGTAATTCGATGTGCAGATTCCATTGAATAACCGTTTAATCTAGCTCCTAGCACCACACCAAATCCGTCACAAAATACTAAATCAGCCTTATTCAAAAAATCTCGATACCAAGACTTTTCATAAGCGAAATTCATTGCTCTGATGTTCACATGTCCTACAACTGTCTTTTTTTTGCTTTTTGCTGCTTCTACTAAATAATCAATTAGTTCTTGTACTTTAACTTTATGGAATCTTGTATCAAACAATTTCACCTCCGGAAAAGTTTTCATTTATGCACCTTTCTTACTTGCCAAGTTTAAAATAATACGAATAAAAAAAGAATAATACATTTATTATTTCTCTGAAGGGGCGACACACACCTGATATTCCAAGTGCTGCAAAGATTATTATCAGTGCCAGTACTGAAGATCCAGAGAATTTGGTTTTCGATAATAAAAAACTGGTTAACTCAAAATTTTTCGGAGAATCAAAGAATTTATTTGGTGATTGATAGTACGAAATGGCAGCGAAAGAATTTGGTGATGATTATTTTAATTTCCGAGAAAAGGGCTATATCAATCTATTGAGAATTTTACCCACAATGGGAAATAGTAATTTTTATGAGGGCTATGGAGCTTATACCGTGTATACACAAGTCGGGTTGAGAATCAAATAGAGGGAAAAGAACGGAAAATTATTTTTAAAATCCAAGATTATTCCTTAATTGTATATCAATAAGCTGACACTATTGATAATCAGCTTGATAAACTCGAAACCTTGCCTACTAAGGCTTGCATCTTACTAGGCAAGGATTTTGGGACTTGTGTATACACCGTAGCTTTTTAAGGGGGGAACCGGAATCAAAGTCCCCCTTTTTAAGGGGGATTTAGGGGGATCTAAAATGTTTTGTTACCGAGAAGAAAACTTTTCAAACATCCTCTTAGTTACTTAAACCTATTTTCATCAAGATGAATCTCAATTGATAACTGCTGTATAAATGGATCTTAAAGATGTAAGATAATTATTTATGTCCAATTGCTTGACTCTGACTCGTGCATTATTTCCCAAAGATATTCTCAAATTTTCGTCTGCAATTAAGGATTGCATTGCCTCTGACAATTGTTGAATATTCCCAGGATTAACTAATAAACCATTTTGGTTTGGAGTAACTATTTCGGGTATTCCTCCTACTGGGGTAGTGATAACTGCCAAACCCCAACTCATTGCTTCTAGTAGTGCCATAGGTAGACCTTCATTGTAGGAAGGTAACACAAAGACATCAGCTTTAGTTAAAAGGTCGTCGCGTTTTTCTTGATCTACCCAATCAAGAATAGTGATGTAGTCAATAAGATTTAGGGTTGTGATCAAACTACGAGCTTGTTCTACATCTCCATCGCCTGCTATAACTAACTTGGCTTGGCTTTGTTGAGCAACACGCATAGAAGCAAATGCTTTAATTAAATCAAAAGCACCTTTGCGCTCACCAATGCGCCCTAAAAATAAGAAAAATATCTGTTTTGAATCTATCCTCTGTGGAATTGATGCAGGAATTTTTACTGGGTTAGGAAGAACAATAACTTTCTCTGGCTTCAAACCGAGATTAGCAATGTAGAATTTTTTCCAGCTATCTGATAAAACAATGAAACGGCTACATTTACAAAACGACCAACTTAGCCACTGCTGAAGCAATTGAGGTAGTTTAGAGTAAAACAAATGAAAATCAGCACTATGAGTATGAATAATTACTGGTTTTTGAAATAGCCAACCAATAAGAGTAGTGATTGAGTGACGGAAAGCGCTACCTCTCTCTGAAACATGGATGTGAATTAAGTCAGCTCTTTGGTTTAATAAGTTCCAAAACAACTCACCTATTGCCTGCAAAAACACTAACACTTTATGGAGAGTAGAACCATTCGGTAAAGTCGTAATGTGTTTAATTTGAATATCAGAGGTAGTTTCTTTAAGAATGAGCTTTTCCACAGAAACTATTCCACCTTGACGCTCCAAGCTTTCGCCCAACATAGTAATTTTTATGGGACTCATAATTGCTATTAATATGTTTTGGGAATTGAGTACAAGGCTATTTTATACAAACTATTGAACGAATTTCTTCTAGTTTATTATATCAAAAGGCCTACTTCAACAGGGCAAACTCATCTAAAGTACAAGAATCTTTTAATAGCAAGGGTTTTGGCGTTTTATAATTTAGCTTATTTTTTATCAATATCCTTATACAGTAAGGGTTTCAGGAAAATCCTGCGTTTGCCCTGCGTACTCCAAGAGCATTTTGAGAGTTAATGCTACTAACTCTATTGGCTCGATCGCAGTTCCATAAATTTATCAATGCACACTTTTATGGTATTTAGCCGAGCTGCGAGGGGATTCAATTACTTTGCTAAAACCAATAGCGAGAATCTTCCAAGAATCCTTACAGCTAAATCCTGATTAATGGAGAACAACAATTTTCTTGGTACATTTAGTAAAATAATGGATATGCCCATACAAAAGCCTATCTTTCAATATAGGAGAACTGTGTAAAACAGTTTGCACTGACAAATCTAGAGGGATATGGAATAGTTTGTATTTCCCCTTCTCTTTCAGTTTCCGTAATAAACCAAAATATTTCTCTACGTGTTCAAATACATCAATGGCCATCACCAAATAAAATATTGCTTCTTTCTCATTCAGCAAATACTTCAAAAAAAATGAAGATTTTTACCGCTTTTACTCTTACATATTTCAAATGCATTAGGAGATATTTCATATCCATAAAAGCTTGTTTTATCACTAAATTCAGTTTGTAGAGAATTCAATATTTCACCAGCGCCACATCCAATTTCACATATTGTTAATGGATTAAGATTATTTCTCTTGATTATCTTGGCTATTTGCTTGGCTTTGCACGGCGAATGCTCTTCATGCCAGGTTGGGTGATTTTGAAGGTATGTACCATCTTTATAAATAGTATTCATAGCTTTGTATTGCCATAAGCAGCATTTATTACAATAAACTATTACCACAGAAAAACTATCAAATCGCAGTTAGTAATAAAAATTTAAGTACCATGATGTTAAGAACATACAGAACAGGGCTGGACCCCTTATACAAAATGATATCTTTAATACAAGAGGGTTTTTTATAGTCCTTGCTTGCCCATCCCTTCCCGGTTAGCTCCAATGTCAGTAAGCGATTTGATATTTTTCCCATTTTTTAACCAAATATTAAACACCAAAGCACGAATTTTTTGCCGCAGTTCTCTGTATTTATTTGTCTTTCACAATCCCATAACTGTGCGATAATATGCTTCAATTTGCGCGACGGTTTCAGACTTACGCTTTGTCTCCCATTGACTGCTATTAAATAATTCTTGCCGCAGTTCATCAACGTTAATTGTGGTAACTTTACCATCGGCAACAATGTGCTTACCGTTAACCCAAACACTATCAACAACATTATTAGGACGACCTAAAACTAATAAACCAATAGGATCTGTACGCGGAAGCAATGATAAATTAGTGAGGTCATAAAGTACTAAATCTGCTTGTTTGCCCACACTGAGAGAACCGAGATTATCTGCAAGATTCAATCCTTTTGCACCTCCTAAAGATGCCATCTCTATCGCTTGTCGCGGTGTAATCCAGTGTTGATAATCTAAGTCTGTAACGTTATGTAAGATAGAACCAATTTTAATGGCTTCTAGCAAATCTTGCGAGTCATTACTTGAAGCACCATCACAACCAAAAGTTACATTTACTCCAGCTTGGCGATATTTTAAAATAGGGGCAATACCACTGCCTAAACGTAGATTACTTAAGGGATTATGAACAACTGTAGATTGAGTTTCGGCGAGAATGGTAATATCAGCATCATTTAACCAGACGCAATGAGCTAGAGTTGTGCGATCGCTTAAATATCCGATTCTTTTCAAATGTTCCACAGCAGTACAACCGTACTTTTCTTGGGCGAGTTTTTCCTGTGCCCTAGTTTCGAGTAAATGGGAGTGACGACAAAGATTATAGCGATCGCTTAACTCGATACATCCCTTAAATAAAGCATCAGTACACAATTGTATTCCCGTTGGTGCGACCAAAATATTTACACCTTCATCCGGGCGATGAAACTGTCTCACCGCCTCTTCGATAATTTCCAATGTTGCCGCAGTTGAGCGAAAATAAGGCTCATGAGTTCTTGCTGATTCTCCAGATGGAAGCCCTGCGGTAAGGGATTCATCTTGAATTAAAGGGGCGATAAAGGCGCGAATCCCAACTTCTTTGTAAGCGCGGGTTGCAGTGGCGATCGTTTCTAACTCAAGTCCGGGAATTAACACCAAGTGATCTACTACACTCGTACCGCCAGAAAGTAAGGTTTCTACCGCAGTACCCAAGGCGCTGAGATAAACCTGTTCAGTGTCGAGGGGGGCAAAATCATACAGTTCCGCCAACCATAATTCTAAAGGCAAAACTGACATGATTCCCCGTTGCCACATCTCTGATGAGTGGGTGTGGGCGTTGAAAAAACCAGGTAGCAGCAGCTTATTTTTGCCATCTATGACACTGCCGATTACTGGTAGATTGGGGGCAATTGCAGCTATTGCACCATCTACAATCTGTACATCTACCGTCGCATAATCATCGCTGGCGGCAATTAAAACATCCTGAATAGTGAAATTTACCATATTTAACCTTGATTAAGTAATTGTATTTTCAACTGAATTTCAAGTTACAAGATAGAAAATGGTGTAAGGTATTACAATTTTATGAATTTGCCTTTTCGGACATTGGGAGTTTCACCAAATGCGTGGACAGTGAATGATGCGATCGCAGATATCACTCGTCCTCAAAAACCCCCACAACCCGTTATTTTATCAACAGAAACTAAAACCCTGCGTTTAGACTTGGCAAAAGCCGCTATCCTCGTCATTGATATGCAAAACGACTTCTGTCACCCTGATGGCTGGTTAGCGCATATTGGTGTGGATGTAACTTCAGCGCGTCAGCCGATTAAACCTTTGAATAACCTACTTCCAGAACTTCGTGACGCGGGTGTTCCAGTCATTTGGATAAATTGGGGGAATCGCCCTGACTTACTCAATATTAGTGCTGGTTCGCGTCATGTCTATAACCCCACAGGGGCAGGTGTGGGATTAGGCGATCCCCTACCAAGCAATGGTGCTAGAGTCCTAATGGCGGGTAGTTGGGCTGCGGCAGTAGTAGATGAACTAGAACAGGTTCCTGAAGATATTTGTGTGGACAAATATCGCATGAGTGGGTTTTGGGATACCCCATTAGATAGTATCTTGCGGAATCTGGGAAGCACAACATTATTTTTTGCTGGTGTTAATGCCGATCAATGCGTGCTAGCTACATTATGTGATGCCAATTTCTTAGGATATGACTGCGTGTTAGTTAAAGATTGTAGCGCTACGACTTCGCCTGAATATTGTTGGCTAGCAACGTTGTACAATGTTAAACAATGCTTCGGTTTTGTCACTGACTCCCAAGAGATTTTAACAGCGCTGCAAAAGAGTGAAGAGTGATTAGATTTTTCCTTCAATCCAAAATTCAAAATTGGTTGAATGAGGAGTATTTAGTGTTTAGCAATTAGTGATTTTGTCATTTATACAACTTAGAACTTACGCATAACCCACGCGGTAGGGGCAATTAATTTATGGATTTTCCCTATCTGAAAATCTTTCTTGGTGGCTATTATTTGCATCATTCCTGACAACTCACAACTTAATATTCAAGACTTGGATTTTAGGAATTTTCATACCCATCGATAACTTTAGAGGGGATAAATAAATGTACGCTACTCGTTGTGTAATTCCGGTTATCAAATCTCCCAAAGATTACCAAGTATATCGCATTAGTCCTAATGACTCTAATCGATTAGCAATTATCTTCGATTCGACAAATGCTAATACTTCTTTGACTTGCTGTATAGAAATTTTTGATATCGGTGGACAAACACCGCCAAACCGACATCAGTGGGCGGTGGAAATGTTTTTTGTCCTCAAAGGGGAAGCGATCGCTATGTGTGACGGCAAAAGTGCCACGATCAAGGCTGGAGATAGTTTATTAGTGCCTCCCACTGGGACTCATTTGATTAAAAATACTGGTTCTACTCGCTTGTATACGTTGACTGTCATGGTTCCCAACGAAGACTTTTCCGAATTGATTCGCAGTGGCATTCCGACGGAGTTAGATGCAGAAGATATGGCTGTACTGGGGAGATTTAATACTTTGATGCCCTGTTAAAATAATTCGTAATTCGTAATGAGCTACGCTAACGTAATTCGTAATTTATTGGGGATTCCTCGTTTCCATGTGAAACACGGGAACGAGGGAATATTATAAATTACGAATAATTTATCGTTAAAAAACTTTTAGCTTATTAACCTAGTTCAGGGGTTAAAGTCCCGTCACAAAACGTAATTACGTTAGCGTAGCGGGGCGTAGCCCATTGCGAATTGGTTTAACTACGAACTTTTGTGAGGATTTTTTGGGAATAAAACGAAGCTGATTCTTCGTTTTTGGAACAATCTTGTGCAAACTTAATCAAATGATGCCCGACAAGTCCAACGTGAATCAAGTTTTCAATATCACCTGCTTTTAGTGCTGGCTTGGCCATTTTCCAGAAAGTCTGACGATAGTTACTAAATAAGCCTATCCGCAGCAAAATATTAGTTAAATAAGTTAAACCTTTGCGAATATTAGCTCCAGAAGTGCGAGCAGGACTGTTAGGTACTTCGATGCGATTTGGATAGGTGTGTTCCATATTGTAAGCAAACCGCTCATATAAAAATTCCGGCTCATAAGCAGTTGTGATGCAGCGCCGCCACATCTCGACAACTTGCTCGTAGGGCATCAAAAACTCAACATTTGATTCCCGGCTTTCATCAAATACGAGTCGTCCTTCTGCTTCTAACCTCCGCCATAACGGAGTTCTAGGCAAAGCATGAAGTAGATTAATTGTCAACATAGGAATTTGAGATGCCCGAATAAATTCGATAATTCGGTCTGCTGTTTCTGGTGTATCTGTATCCAACCCAATGATGATTCCTGATACTACTTCCATACCATAGCTATTTAAAACCTGAATTGCCTTTAATATTGGCATACTCAGATTTTGATCTTTGGAAATAGCATGGAGAGCATCTGGTTCAGGTGTTTCGATACCGCAAAAGATTGTGCAGAAATAGGCTTCGCGCATCATCTCCAGCAGTTTTGGGCTTTGAGCTAGGTTGAGGGTTGCTTCACAGGCAAACTGGATGGGGTAGCCATTGCGTTTTTGCCAGTCAATCAGGTGAGGAAGTAACTTCATGGCAGCGCGGCGATCGCCAACAAAGTTATCATCGACAAAATACACTGCCCCCATATTGCCAGATTGTCGCATTGCATCTAGTTCGGCAACCACTTGCTCTGGCGTTTTCATCCGGGGACTGTTGCCATAGAGTTCTGGAATATCACAAAACTCGCAGCGATAAGGGCAACCACTAGAAAACTGCACATTTGCTAAGAAATAATCATCGATATCCAGCAAATGATAAGCTGGAGTTGGAAACTCTGTTAAAGGTAAACGTTCCTTCGTTTCAAAGCGGATTTGCCTTTGAGGACGTTCTAAATTTTGGTCTAGATACTCGATCATGCGATCGCTAGCATCTCCCAACTCACCCAAATGTAAAATGTCAAATTCAGGATAATATCCTGGACACCCAGATACCGAAGGGCCACCCACCACTGTGATTTTCCCGACTCGATGAGCAAGTTCATTAATTTGATTAATCTGTGGTTTTTGGATATGCATTCCACTCACAATTACCACATCAGCCCATTGGTAATCAGCCCTGGTTGCTGATTTGACATTCTCATCAATAAACCGCACTTCCCATTTTTGAGGTAAGTAGGCAGCCACAATTAAAATACCTTGGGGTGGCATAAAAGCCCGGACATTACCCATCAATGGGTAGGCGTAATGAAAAGTACCAAAGGAGCGGCTGTACTTAGGAAAGATGCAAAGTATACGTCGATGGTTCGAGGGAACGTAGCTGCTTCTCTTAGTGTTAGAAGCGGTTTTGGAATCGGCCGCTATATAAGTTGGATTCTCTAAAGACTTAAGATTTACGGTCATCGCAAATTTCACCCCAGAAAACTGAGCAGTTAATTTGACAATTTATTGACACAATTCAGTGATAATTCCAACTAGCTTACCGCGATCTTTCAGCAGTTTTTAACTGTAAAATATAAAATTCCTCCTAGAGGGGTATGATTCGCCCTTTCTCAGAATGCAGCTTTGCAATTATGGATGCGTTTGAGTCGCCAGATTCTGGCTTATGAGTTAATTCATCTAGAATGCTTAGGGAAAAAGCCATTACCGATATAGTTGGTTATAAGTTGGTATGTTTGGTATTATTTTACCTAGCATCAATTTTATGGAAGAAATTTCTCAAACGCCTTTTCTATGAAAAGAAGACAAATTTTTGGCTTATTGGGTATAGCAGTTGCTGGTTTGCTCTTGGCAATTGGTTTACCCTTAGTTAATCCTTCTCCGGTAATAGCACAGTCAAACAGCACTATCCTCGTCTCCGCAGCCGCCAGCTTAAAAGAGGCACTGGAAGAAATTAAGCCTTTGTACCAACAAAGTAAATCAGATGTCAACATTACTTATAATTTTGGGGCTTCTGGTGCCTTGCAACAACAGATTGAGCAAGGTGCCCCGGCAGATATCTTTATTTCTGCTGCCAAAAAACAGGTGGATGCCCTAGAACAAAAAGGACTTTTGGTAACAGGTAGCCGTGCTAACCTGGCAAATAACCGTCTAGTCTTGATTGTGGCTCAGGATGTTGTTGGCATTAATAGCTTCTACAATTTAACAGATAATAAGATTAAAAAAATTGCGATCGGTGAACCTAGAAGTGTACCCGCCGGTCAATATGGGGAGCAAGTCTTAAAGAAATTGAAACTTTATAATCAGGTAAAGCCCAAATTAGTCTTTGCTAACAACGTGCGTCAAGTTTTGGCAGCAGTAGAAAGTGGTAACGCTGAAGCGGGTTTAGTCTATGCTACTGATGCCAAAATTTCTAACAAGGTAAAAGTCGTAGTTGCTGCTGACGATAAGTTTCACTCACCGATTGTCTATCCAATGGCAGTAATTAAAAGCAGTAAGAATATTCCAGCAGCCAAAGAGTTTATCCAATTTTTATCTGGCAGTGAAGCCAAGACAGTACTCAAAAAATATGGGTTTCTTGTAAGTTAGCAAGAAGCTTAAGAGTTCATTTGAATAAGTGTTTAGCTTTGACTTGAGGCACTTTTAGATCCCCCTAACCCCTTTTAAAAGGGTTGGGGGATATTTTGTGCATAAGTTTTAAAGGAGAATAACCAATGCCCAATTCCCAATGCCCAATGCCCCATACCCTTTAATACAACGACTTAATCCACTGCCATTCCTGTGTTAAACCCTCTCTTAGAGATACTTGTGGCTGATATCCCAGAATTTTCTGCGCTTTAGATACATCAGCAGCAGTGTGGCGTGCATCTCCCATCGCTTTTTCTATGTGGTTTCTTTTGATTGGTTTCCCAACGATTTCTTCAATCGTGTCTAAGACTTCTGCTAAAACCACCCTGCTACCACCACCGATATTAAAAATTTCTCCCACTGCTTGGGGTGTGGAAGCAGCCGCTAAATTGGCGGCGACGATATCACCAACAAATGTAAACTCCCGCGTTTGCTGTCCATCACCGTAAATAGGAATCGCCTCATCTTGCAAAATGGATTTAAAGAACTTATGAAATGCCATATCTGGGCGTTGTTTAGGCCCATAGACTGTGAAATACCGCAATGATACAGATGGCACACCAAAGTTTTTGTAATACAGTCTGCACAAAGTTTCAGCCGCTAGCTTAGTAATGCCGTAAGGAGAAACAGGTTCAGGGCAAATTCCTTCGTGAGTAGGTAAAGTCTCTGCATCACCATATACACTTGACGAAGAAGCAAACACTAATCTTTTTAAGTGTTTTGCATCTTTAGCCGCTTCTAGCAAAACTTGCGTAGCGTTAATATTTCGTTCTGTATAACCTCGAAAAGCCTTACCCCAGCTTGCCCTGACACCTGCTTGTGCTGCTTGATGGTAAACGACATCAACATCTTTTAAGAGTTCTTGCCAATCTAAAAACTGAATATCTGCTTCGATTAATGTAAAATTAGGTGAGCTATGTAAGTGTGCAACATTCTTACGCTTTAACATAGGATCGTAATAATCATTGAATTCATCAATCCCAATTACTTCTTCCCCTTGTTGTAGCAAGATGTCTACCAGGTGAGAACCAATAAAGCCTGCGGCTCCAGTAATGATAATTTTAGCCATGTTAGCTATTTTTTGCTATTTTCATAAATTTCTATATTCACAGGTTAGTACTTGTAATCAATAATCGTCATTACTTAAGCTTGATTTTTAATCAATTATTGTACTGTTTTAAACACAAGTATTACTTAAATAAATATACTTATAATTTAAGTAATGAAAGTATATTTATTTTGTTACTGGATGAAAAAAATTACTAAGCAAATATACTAGTTGACAGAATTTAATCTTGAGAATAAACGCAGTTGAAATTCTAACCACGAAATGGTCTTAAAATCCAATACGGTTTAGTTAGCGATAAAAACCTTAAGCTGCGTCGGTTTGGTTGAGGAACAAAACCCAATATCAAGCGTTAGACACGTAAGCGACTTATCGTTAGACATCGCGTGTTGTGGAAGAGTGAGTGCGATCGCAATGCTTATTCTGATAAACAAGCAGATATCAAGCCTGTCTACGTTTATTTATAAATTTAAAAAGTATTTTTTGCGTATTTAACAGGAGATGCGGTTTATTTATAAATTCTGTATTCAACCTCATCAAGAATATGACCGCTCTTGTTAATCTTTTGAAACTCCCGAAATACTTTACCTCCAAGACTTTCCGCAATTTTACGACTGGGAATATTTCTTTTATCAACAGGGTAGCAAAGATAATTGTATTCCAAATTTTCATCCACCCAGTCTTTTAATGCAGAAATTGCCTCTCTACCAAAACCATGACCATGAGCGAATTTCTTAATCCAAATACCTAACTCTGGCGTATCTGTATCAATAGCACCAACCTCGCAAATTCCTAGAAACTCTAAATTATCCTTCTTGAGAATTAACAACACTAGGTGAGTGTGATTTTCTCGTTGTAGAATCATATCTCTGATTATCTTTTCGGTTTCACTGAGACTCTGGGCTGGTTTCGGATACATAAAGGTGGTAATTTCGCTTGTAAATTCTCGAAATATATCTACTGTATATTCCAACGAAATCGCTTGTAGAATCAGTCTTTTAGACTCTAAACTTACTTTTTCCAAATTCTCCATAAGCTACGATTTTTGATTTTTTTAGTTCAAAAAGGTTTTTTAGCAAAAATCCTATGCAATTTTGTTCAAAGTCGCTGTGATGTCCATGCTGATTAATTTGGAGTGAGGAAGCGACTGGTATATCTTATAATATAGCGGACAAGATTTTGCCCATCAAATCAAACGATGCATCTGCTTTGATGCCCAATAGAGCGATGTCTACGATGGGCTACGCCTACGCCTTACAGAAAACCTCAAAAACTAGCTCATCTGTTATTTGAAGAACAGGAGCAAAGTTGATAGTTAACGCATCAATAGAAAAATTCCAACTTGAATATTCCCATAAAATTTAATATAGAAGCTATCGCTGATTGTATGATGGCATTACAGGCGATAGCCTTGCAGAAAACCTCAAAAATAATGCGATCGCCTGTTGTCCAAGAATGAGCGATCGCTTTGCAGAAAACCTCAAAAATAAAGCGATCGTCTGTTGTAGAAGGGTGAGTGCGTTAGCGAAGCTCACCGTAGGTATCGCCTTGTAGAAAACCTCAAAAATAATGCGTATCGCATAGCGGCTTATCGCTAGACATCGCCCGTAATTATAGTGTTAGGTTCGCGTCTGCCACGATTTTGGATCTCTGCGACCATGAAAAATTGCCGTTACTATTACTCGACTCGACACAATCCGATAGTACACAGCATAGGGAAATCGCCGCACTACTGCTCGTCGAATATCACCGTAGACAATTACATAGGATTCTGGCATCTGAGAAATTCGATTCACCGTTTCGTCAACACAGTCTAAAAACTCGTCACCCAGACCGGGTTTCTGACTCTCGTACCAACTGTGTGCATCATTGAGTTCTTCTCGAACCTCTGGGCGAAACACCAAGACATAATTCATTGCTGCCCCTTAATTGATGCTTTGATTTCCTCCCAAGTCAGTACATTGTCTGGATTTGAATCATAGTCAGCAGTTCGACGATCAAGCTCTTGCTTTTGTGCATCGGTTAAATCAGGGTAAACTTGCTCTGCTGCGATGCTATCCCAAATTGCCTGCACAATACGGATTCTATCTTCAACACTGAGAGTTGCGATTTCGTTCAAAGTAGCTGTGATATCCATACTGATTAACTTGGAGTGAGGAAGCGACTGGTACACCTTAAATATAGCGGACAAGATTTTGTCCATCAAATTGAACGCTGCATCTGCTTTGATGCCCAACAGAGCAATGTCTACGACGGGCTACGCCTACGCTTTACAGAAAATCTCAAAAATAAAGCGATCGGCAGTTGTGGAAGAGTGAGTGCGATCACCTGTTGTGGAAAAATATGCGATCGTACTTGCAAATCCCAAAAAGTGATCGCTGATTCTATGATTGCACTGTAGCGAGTGTATGTATGAAAATGTGAGTGATGGCTTAATACTTATCCTTGATAATTAAAAACTAATTCTAAAATTGTCTTGAGTTCAATAATAGGTAAAGGTTGTTGTCTTGATCCCGCTAATAATTGATGTGTCACTCCATAAAATACATTAGCTGTAATATCTTTTTGTGTTAAAATATCCCCTTTATCTTTTTGCAGGTTTTCTTTATCTTTAAATTTGACATCCCAAACAACTAAAATATCAATATGACTGAGATTCTTTCTATTTGAATTAATATCTTTATATATGTCACTTAATTCTTGTTTAAATTCTATTAATATTTCTTTTTTTAAACTTCCTCTATTAGCATTAAATATATTTTTATATATTCCCAAATAATTTTTTTCTGCATACTCTGTCTTGTCGCTTTGCTCTAATTTATATTCATATAACCCATCATAAACTTGATAGCCTGAAAGGATTTTTAGATAATATCCTCTTAAAGCTTCTTGCGATACTAATTCAACAAAAAGGCTAATCACTTCTTGTTCTTCTAAAGGTGGAAAATATTTTTGTGTTAAATTTGAATCGAACCATTTTTTATCTTTAAATATATGGTATAGCTCTTGCTTAGGATCATATAGCGGATTGTTACCCCTGCCGTTATTACTAATAGCACCTACAATATAACCGCGATATTTTATAAAATTTCGTTCTTTTAATAGTTCAAAAACTTGGTCAGATATTTGTTTCATACGATAAGCACTAATACCTTTACGTCCTGCATCTAACTCTTTACGTATTGAGATATCTTTTATATCAACAATTACTGTATATGGTAAATAGTTGCTATGATCAAATGGGTGTAGGCAAACACTAGTTGGCATTCCACATATTGCTAACCAAAGTCCATGTTCTAATGCAAAATCATAAGAAATACTATCTTCATTTGTAAATTTTTCATTGTATTGATTAATATGAGATTTGCTAGTTGCTGAAATCAGTATACGGGCATATAATGGATTTTTTATACCAATTTTTACATTATCTATTATTTCATCTAATACTACAACTTTCCTTGCTTGTTCTTTTGTATGGTTCGGTAAATTTTCTGTTGCTTCTACAAATTTTTCATATTGGTTAGGTCTATCATAAAATTGTACTTCACTATTTAAAACTGACTTGACTACCTGTCTAACAGTTAAATAACCAGTCTCTATTGGTACAGGTCTTCCACTAGTTTTTAGAATGAATTCAAAACAACTACCACTCTTAAAAACTGTATCTAATATTCCTATAATAGATTGAGTTCTTAAAACAGCTTTAATAGTTTCATTTGATTTAGCTATGCGAAATGTTGCTGCAAGAGATTCTTCTATTACTTCCTCAGGAAATATTAATGGAAATTTAATTGTAATTTTTGTTCCATTTTTTTCACTCACCTCTTGTGCCTGATAACCCAAATCTTCTTCTTCAGAGTTTGGTATATCTGAAGCAGAATATACAAATTTATATAAATTTTTATAAGTTCTGGATGCTTTCCTACCATTTTTGGTACTTTCTATTTGCAAATATTCACTTTGAAAAGCAACAAATGTGAACCCATAACCCATAAACCCAAATTTTCCAGTATTTCCGTCTCTTTTTAGAGAATTCCCGTTAACAGGTATTTTAGATATACTTGATTCTTCGATACCAACACCATTATCTATAATTGTAATGGTTCTTTCATTAGGCTCGATTCCAAGCTCAATCTTGCCTTTGCTAATGTTTTGTTCACCAAATTCCTCAATAATTGCATCTGCACTATTTTGTAATAACTCTGTATAAATATCCCAAATATGTCTATAACTTGAAATAATACGTTCAATATTAGAACGTACTTGACTTAATTCTTGCTTTGATAACTCTTCTTTTAAAACGTTGCTCATATTTAAAACTCTAATATTTGGTAGTAAATACTTAGGGCTTGCTGGTTAAGACTGAAACCCTTGTATAAATAGTGATTGAAGTCTATAAATCGAACAAAAGTGCAAGGCA
>NZ_JACKZS010000117.1 GCF_014222285.1 Nostoc sp. UCD121 | reverse complement strand
ACCGCCCTCGTTAGCTTCTAAGACTTCTAGCTCCAGTTCAGTTTTGTTCTTGATAGGCTTAACTTTATTGGCTGACAGAACGATTCCGCTATGACGAGAGAAGAATTTTTCGGGTTCGGTCGTCAGCGAGTCGAAGACTTGTCTGTAGGTCGCGCTTTTGCGGTTCGGTTCGCGGATGTTCGGTTCTAGCGGTAGGTCTATCGGGAAGGTGTCTACGTGGGCGGTGGCAATGATGCAATTGGGGTTAGCTTGAAAATAGTTATCTATCTTAATGTTCCAAGTCTTGGGCATACAATATGTGCAATGTCAGGGGAATTTCTATGTTAACTAAAACCCTTGCCCTGTCATTGGCTGGTGGCAGTGTAGTGTAAATTAACCGTCAAACTTACAGCCAAACGCTTACGCTGTCCACTAGACAAGGCGGTAGTAGAGAGTACCCCATCATTGACTTGTGTAAAGATAAGTAAATACAGATAATGTATCAAGTAGAGGATGAATTAGACGCAAGCCTTATGCTGTGATTGATGGAGTTCAAACAAGAGGAGAAAAAGGAAATTACAGTACACAACGTGTAAAATTTAGCTCTAATTTTTCTGCTTAACTGTTTGTTACATACTTGTAAATTTTTTCTCCGACTTACTTACCTGGATTTGAGATGCACTTAATATTAAACTAAGCTCTTTGAAAACCTTTCGCTGGTTGTTTTTGTACTTTACCTTTGGGTTTAGATTTATTCACTTCTGTAAGTGCTTCTTGAAATAAATTATGTAGATGTAAAGGAACACTAGCAATTTCTGGTAATTCTGGCTCGATACCTTTACCATACTCTTGCAAAATTTTATCTAAATTATTGCTCAGGCTAAACTCAGGACGTTGCAAGAAATCTTGCAAGAATTTTTCTAATTGAGTGGGATATTTTTGTGCTAATCGATACCAAATATAAGCATTAATATTTTTATCTTCCAAGTAGTGACGAATTAGTTTTGCTGCACCTTCAATACTTTCCCAATCATCAGCTAATAATATAGTTGTGAATTTAGTATATGTTGGTAAAAACATCAATCCCCAACGTGGGTGACAAATGGCTGTGACTTGTTCTGCTTTCTTGAGTTCAGCAGGTAAATCTACTTTCGGCGCAACCATTTTTTGCTTACTGTTTTTCCCATCCAATATTTGAGAAGTAGCGTTAGTATCAATCCCAAATTCTTTAGCAACGGCGATAAT
Organism: Nostoc sp. UCD121; assembly: GCF_014222285.1. Taxonomy (GTDB): domain Bacteria; phylum Cyanobacteriota; class Cyanobacteriia; order Cyanobacteriales; family Nostocaceae; genus Nostoc. Next base: position 23,043 of record NZ_JACKZS010000117.1, on the reverse strand, counting down.
TTCTTCTACGCCAATGCCAGCTTTTGCTACTATTTCATTCAAAGATTTGGAACTAGAAAGTCCGACCGTTTTAAGATATTTATCGGCGATAATTTCTTGAAATTCAGTTATCTTTTTATTGAGTTGGTATCCTGGTAATGTAACTTCATCACTCCCAAAAAACTCAACAAACTGCTGATGATATTGCTCTATTGACTGCCATGCTTGTTCTAGCAAGTCTGGAGCATCGCTGTAAAGATGACTTTTATAATTATCTTTAAAATTTCCAATGGCGACGGCGAGTTTTGGCTTCCCGAGTTTACCCATAAATGTGTGAGAGCCAGAAAATATCCATTCATTATCAGTAAGAGGATAAATGCGTGTTAGTAAAATATCTCCTGGCTTGAAACGAGATATGGCTGGTTGTTTTTCAGGGCTGTTAGACTTGACAATGTAATTTTTAGCTGTCAGAACTATGTAATGTTTAGCTGTCAGCCAGTTCATGAGTTCTAAGCCATCAGGTAGAATCTGGGTGATAGTAAATAAACCAATAAAACTACGATGCCAGCTATTCAGTAGATTGCGATCGCTCTCTGACAAATCTGCATGACTGGCGATAAATAACTCTATAGGTGAACGATCACCAATTTTCCCTTCTGTAATAAACCTATCAATGATTACTTGTTGTTGGGTGCGATCGCGATTACCGCTAGGCATCTGTGCAGATGCATAAATGTCGAGTGCTTGTGCTAGTTCGCCGTCAGCATCTAGGACAAAATCAACCAAGGCTTGTTTAAGTGTGTGCGATCTTTCTACTATGGCATCCACAAGCGAATCTTTCTACTCAACAATTGTATGTAGCCTATAGCGTTTTTGAGGATTATCGCATCTAGCAATAGCTAGATTTTTTTAGTCATAGCGTTTTCTATTCTTGTCAGTCCAGTATGATGATTTAGCAGCTGCATTTGTGATAACCGGAGTCGGTGAAATAGATTTTGCGATGCCTACGGCGGGCTACGCCTACGCATTTGTTATTTTTAACGATAGAAAAAGAGTTTACAAGGATTATCAATCCAGACTTTTACTTTACTGCTTTAGGACGTATTCATCCCGTTTCCACCGATGTTGAACCCTCGTCAGTTGGCAGAGGTATTGAACAGAAAACCGAGATCAGAAAAAAATCTTGAAAAATTAACCGCAATCAGCAACGCCAGAAATTTTTATACTTATTAGTTGTGTTCTAGCAGGTTTACAATCTTCCTCACTAACTCTTCCGGTTCTAATGGCTTGGTAATATGAGCTTGAAACCCAGCAGTGAGTGCCTTTTGCTGGTCAATATCTGCGGCATAAGCGGTAAGCGCGATCGCTAAAATCTTTCCTCCCCGATCGGGTGGGCGTGAACGAATCTGCTGGATCAGCATATAGCCATCCATATCAGCCATGCCTACATCACTCACAACTAGATCGGGAATAAAACAATCAAGCACTTGCAATGCTTCTAGCCCAGACGCTACGGCTGTCACCTTTGCGCCATTTTGTTCTAGTAAAAATGCTTGAAACTCACGAGTATCAGTATCATCATCCACGACCAATATTTGCAGGTTGCTTAAGGGAGTCTCTGCGCTTTCTGCATCAGCCTCATCTGACTCAACTACAATTTTTGCTGACTGATTCAAGATAGGTATTTGAACTGTAAAGGTTGCGCCTTGATTCTCACCCAAGCTTTCTGCTTTGACTGTGCCACCGTGCAGTTCCACAATTTGACGGACGATCGCAAGGCCAAGCCCCAACCCCCCAAATCTGCGCGTCGTCGAGCTATCCTCTTGCTGGAAATACTCAAACACATGCGGGAGAAATTCCGGTTGAATGCCAATGCCAGTATCGCTCACCCGAATCTGAGCTAGTCGATCGAGTTGCCTTAATTCAACGATTACTTGTCCGTTAGCTGGTGTGAATTTGATCGCATTGGTAAGCAAGTTCCACACTACTTGCTGCAAACGGGCAGCGTCACCAGAGATAGGTGCAGTCTGATCGAGATCAATTTGTAACCCGATATCTTTTGCTTGTGCTGCTAAACGCACCGTTTCGACGGCAGCAGAAATAACAGAGGTTAAATTAACGGTAGCTACTGTTAAGGACAGCTTGCCCCGCATAATGCGCGAAATGTCAAGCAAGTCTTCAATTAATTGTGATTGTAGTCTGGCATTGCGTTCGATCGTTGCCAGTGCTTCGTGTTGACGGGCGGCATTGAGTTTGCCTTTTTGCAGCAGTTGTGTCCAGCCTAAGATGGGGTTGAGGGGCGATCGCAATTCATGAGACAGCACCGCTAAAAACTCGTCTTTAATTTGGTTCGCTCGTTGCAACTGTTCTGCGTGCTGCTGAATCGAGACAATTAGGTTTGCTCGATCAAGGGCGATCGCTATCTGCTCAGACATCATTTGCAGCAAATCGATTTCTTCTCTTGTAAAGCGAGTGCGGGTGCAGCTAGCAAACGAGATGGTTCCCAATAACCGTTCCTGCACAATTAACGGTTGACCGACATAAGCGGTAGCACTCAGGTTGCGGAGGGTTTGAGCATGAGGATGAGTGGCAATTTGGGCGCGATCGAGAACGAGCTGCTGTTGTTCTTGAGCTACCCATCCACTGAGGTATTCACCGAACTCAACCCACTCCATCGCGTGTGCAAACTCTTGATTAATGCCCTCATAGTTTTGCAAATGCAGTCTGGGGCAGTTATCTTTTGACTCGACGATGTGGTTGTAGTAATAATCCAACCCTAGCTGGGGTGAGAGTTTGCTAAATAGGTTGTGCATTAGCGTTATCGGTTGCTCAACCGCAAGTAGATCGCTAGTGATGTCATAAAGCAACCGCAAGCGTTCATCGGCTTGCCTCTGTGAGGTGACATCGCGCATGATTTTGATAAATCCTTGTACGTCGTCCGCTTCCTCACGTATTGGCATCACAAAGCCACTACCCCAAAGGCGGCTACCGTCCTTTCGGATATGCCAGCACTCATTTTCTGCCTGTCCTTGAGTTTGGGCGGTCTGCAATTCCTTCCTAGCTCGGTCTTGGGCCTTGTCTTCGGGGGCGTAAAGGATGCGACTGTTACAGCCGATTATTTCTGCTTCTGAATACCCTAACAAGAGTTCGGCACCCGGATTCCAGCTTGTAATCACACCGTTGGGATCGAGGCTGAAAATCGCATATTCTTTTGCACTTGCCACCATTAACCGCAAGCGAGCTTCACTTTGTTTGAGGGCGGTTTCGGTTTGTTTGCGATTGGTAATGTCGTAGGACATTGCCAGCACAGCATCAACTTCACCAAGAGCATTGCGTAAGGGTGTGCCATGAGAAATATAGTAGCGATCGTGGCTGTTGTGTTCTAAGGTAAATGATTCGCCATTAAGAGCTTGACGGTAGTACGGTTCATAACTGTCTGCCAGGGCGGGTTCGAGGACTTCCCAGAGTGTTTTGCCGACAAAGTTTTCAGTAGCCATACCAACCCACTCCAGTGCTTCGCCTTCTGCAAGCTGGTAGCGCAAATCTCGATCCACAATGAACACAGCGCCATGAGGCAGGTTGGCCGCGACTTGACGCAGGCGGGCTTCGCTTTGGTGCAGTGCTGCTTCGGCAAGTTGGCGATCGCGCCTTTCTTGGGCTTCCCGCAGCGCTCGTTGAACACATGGCACCAACCGCCATAAGCGTTGCTTTAGCACATAGTCGGTGGCTCCCAGTTTCAGCGCTTCAATCACCAATTCTTCGCCCATACTGGCAGAGACGAAAATAAAGGGCGTGTCAGGACGCAGGTGATGGGTAATTTTCAAGGCGGAAATGCCATCAAAACCGGGCAAAGCATAGTCCGCCAAAATCAAATCAAACGCATTGGTTTCTAATGCCCTCACAAAGTCAGCGCGAGTTTCCACCCGTAGCAGTTCACAATCAGCGCCGCCATCGGTCAGGGTAAGATGTATCACCTCCGCATCAAGGGGATTGTCTTCGAGCAAAAGAAACCGGAGTGCTTTCATAACCGTGCCTCATGCTTTGGCAGCGAAAAGTAGAAAGTTGCACCCTGGCCAGTCGCGCCTTCTGCCCAGATGCGTCCGCCATGTCGATGAACAATCCGCCGCACAGTGGCAAGTCCGACTCCAGTGCCAGCAAACTCCTCTTGCGGATGCAGCCGTTGAAATATGCTGAATAGTCGATCATAATATTTCATGTCGAACCCTGCACCATTATCTTTGACAAAGAAAATCACTTCCTCCTCTTGTTCAATGCTACCAATTGTGATGGTAGCTTCTGTGTTATTGCGGGTGTACTTGACGGCATTCGACAGCAAATTTTGTAACACTAACTGCAATAGCGCCGGGTCGCCTTCTACTGCTGCCAATGGCTCGATTTGCCAGTGAAGCGATCGCCCGACCAGTTCCGGCTGCAATTGTGCTTGTACCTGTTGCACCAATTGGCTGATATTAACAGTAGTCAAATGCATTTCTGTCTGCCCCAGGCGTGAGAATTCTAGCAAGTCGTCTACCATTTTTTCTGCCTGAAGAGCTGATTGCGTGATAATGTTGAGAGTCTGCAAACTGGATGTATCGAGGAGAGTTGCATCGAGCTTGCCTCGCAACCGCTCGGTAAAGCTGCTGATGTAGCGTAGCGGCGTTCGCAAGTCGTGGGATATTGAGGAAGAGAACGCCTCCAGTTCTTGGTTGATGGCTTCTAGTTGAGCCGTCCGCGCTTTCACCTGTTGCTCTAAGCGATCGTTGAGCGTTTGTACCGCCTGCATCACCTGTTCGCGGTAGACCGCTTCGCGTCGCAGCTGTGCCAGTTGGAGGTTGGCATTGACTCGCGCTAACAGTTCCCGTGCCGAGAAGGGTTTAATTAAGTAGTCATCTGCGCCAGTTTCTAAACCCTCCACCCGTGATTCTTCGCCAGCACGGGCAGAGAGCAAAATAATCGGGATTGTCTGGGTATTTGGATTGGCTCGCAGCGATCGCAACAACTCAAATCCATCCATTTTGGGCATCATCACATCCGTCAGCACCAAGTCATAGACTTTGGCACTTCCGCCACGCCGGATTGCAGTCAGTGCGGCTAACCCATCATTTACAGTTTCTACCTCGTAGTACTGGTTTAACAACCGCCTGAGATAGCCCCGCATATCGGCGTTGTCATCCACTAGGAGAATACGCGCCCTCTTGAAGTTTGGAACTTGAACCTCCGAGCTTTGAGCTTGAAATTCTGTGCTTTGAGCGTGAACCTCCGAGCTTTGAGCTTGAAATTCTGTGCTTTCGTCAAGGGCAGTTCCCCCTGCCCCCTGCCCCCTTCCTCTTGTTCAGGCAGCCAGCCCCAGGCTTCCTCAACAAAAGCATTCGCCGTTACAGCCGTCGATACCAGTATAGAGGCAACACCAATTTGCTCGGCGGGTAGATGGGCGATTCCGGTGGGGATGGAGACGGTGAAGGTTGTGCCTTCGTCTACTACGCTCGTGAGGGCGATCACGCCACCGTGCTGCTTGACGAGTTCTTGCACTAGAGACAAGCCAATGCCTGAGCCTTCATAGCTGCGCCCCTTCCCCCCTTTAACTTGATAGAACCTCTCAAAAAGGTGAGGCAGTTCTGAAGCGGCAATGCCTATGCCCGTGTCGCTGACTATCAATTCAACTGTGTTTGCTTTGGGTTTGAGCGAGACAGAAATAATACCCTCGAAGGTAAATTTTAAGGCATTGGAAAGCAGGTTTAGCACAATCTTTTCCCACATTTCTCGATCGATGTAAATAGGGCTGGGCAGAGGGGGACAATCGACGACTAACTGCAAATTGGTATTCTCGATCGCCGAGCGGAAAACACTTGCCAGTTCTGCCGTGTAGGTGGATAAGTCAGTGGGTTCGTAGTTTGCCTGAGTGCGATCGGCTTCAATGCGGGAAAAGTCGAGCAGCGTGTTGACCAGTTTTAAAAGGCGGAGTCCGTTGCGATGCGCCAGTTGCAACTGTGTTTTCAGGTGAACGGGTGAATGGAGACGAGTTCCATCCATTCTCCCGTTCCCTGTCTGGTTTTGTTCGCTTAAACTCGATAATGCTTCTTCTAATGGACTGAGTATCAACGTTAGCGGGGTACGGAATTCGTGAGAAACGTTGCTGAAGAACACAGTCTTAGCGCGATCGAGTTCTGCCAATGCCTCAGCCTTTTGGCGTTCCTCTTCGCGGGCGGCTTGTTCTCGAATCAACCGAATCCGATTTTCTTCGGCTTGTTTGTGATCGCTAATGTCGTTGAAAACAATCGCAACTTGTCGTTTTTCGGGTTCGCCAACGGGAAATGCATAAATGTCAAACCAGCGATCCAAATGTTCAGCACGGTTCTCAAAGCGGGTGGATTGACCGGTCAAAGCAACGTTGCCGTAAATTTCAAACCAATACTCTTCGTGGTCTGGAGCCAGTTCGCGCATCCGTAACCCTTGCGCGTTTACCAGCCCTGTCTGTCTCTCAAAAGATGGACTGATTTGCATAAAGCGATAGTCAATCGGCTTCTCGTTCTCGTCAAAAATCATTTCGACGATGCAAAAGCCATCGTTGATCGACTCGAACAGCGATCGATATTTTGCTTCCGATTCGCGTAAGGCATCTTCGGCACGCGCGCGTTCGAGACGCGGGAAAATGCGGTTTGAGAATTCTTGAAGAAGTTCGGTTTCATCGTCGCGCCAATCGCGCGGTTGCGGGTCGGAAAGGGCAAGGAGAAACTTCCATTCACCGTTGCGGTGAAACGGAATGCTGACGAATGAGCCAACTTCGAGTGCAGCGTAGGAGCGAGCGTCGGTGCGCCAATCGGTCTGCGTATCGCCGACGATAGTCATTTCTCCGGCGCGACTTACCCGTACAAATTCCTCGTTCAAGTAATCTTTAGTGCGATACGTTCCAAGTAAACTCAGTGCATCCGTTCTTGTCCAAAAGTAGCAGACCGCCAGTTCGTCCCGCGATTCGTCAACGTCAAGGAAGTTGACGGTGGCAAGTTTCAGATACTCACAGAGCTTCGCGCCAATGGTTTGCATAATTTCGTCGGCTGACGACAGACGCGAAAGATCGTTGGCAATGCTGGCTAAAAAGGCGAAATTGGCTTCGCGGCGTTTGCGATCGGTGATGTTTTGAAAGATGACTGCAATCGTGCGGTCATCCGTCACGCCTTCCGGTTTGAACACATAGAAGCCGAACCACATATCATTGGGCTTCGCGTATTGTTCGAGGCGTTGAGCTTCGCCCGTTTTCGCCGTGTAACCGAAAGTATCGCGCCAATATTGTTCATAATTCGGGTCAATCTCGCTCATCAGCCGCCCTTTTAACGATTGACCGACTATTTGCATCGCCACCAGATTTTCGTCGAGGTAACTGATATCAACCGCCTTGCCCGCATCATCCCAAATCACCTCGGCAAGATAAAAGCCCTCGTCAATTGAGTTGAACAGCGATCGATATTTCTCTTCTGATTCGCGCAAGGCTGCTTGGGCTTGCCGTTGCTCAATTAAATCGGCGGCTTGGCGGGCGAGTAGGTCAAGGAAACGCAACTGGTGATCGCTCGGACGGTGGTGTTCGCGCCAATGGGTAGAAACCATACCGATCGGTTTGCCCGAACGGGTAATCAGGGGGGTTGACTGTGCCGAGAGATACCCGGCTTCAACGTGCCTTTGCATTGAGCCATCGAGGTCTTCGCTCTTTGGCACGTCGAAATCAATAAACGTGCGATCGCTGTTCTTCAGCGCCATGCCGCAGGGCGTGTTGGAGTCCGCATTCACGCGGTAGAAATACTCGGTCATATTCCGCTCAAACCCCTGCGTCGCCAGCAGCACCAATTCTTGTGTCGCTTCGTCGAGAATTTGTACTGTTCCGGCATCCGCCCGCGTCAGAGCGATCGCAGCAGCCATAATTTCTTGGTAAAGCGTCTGAATGTCGCCTTCGGTCAAAAGCCTCGCGCTCAGTTCGTGCAGCAGCCGCATATCTTTCAGTTCTAATTCGACGGCTACTTCGGCTTGTTTGCGCTTGATCGTGTTTTTGTCAAGTTCCGGTACTTTCCGCAATGCCCGCTCTACCGATGGCACCAACCGCCCTAATCGTTGCTTCAGCACATAATCTGTCGCGCCCTGCTGGATAGCTGCGATCGCCAATTCTTCACCCAAACTAGCGGAGATGAAAATAAACGGCGTGTCAGGGCGCAGGCGACGGGCGATCGTTAGTGCCGCAATCCCATCAAAACTAGACAAGGCATAGTCTGCCAAAATCAGGTCGATTTCGTCGGTTTCCAGTGTTCTAATAAAATCAGCGCGAGTCTCTACCCGCAACAGTTCACAGTTAATACCGCCCTCCATCAGCGTGGCTTGCACCACTTCTGCATTGGGTAGATTGGCTTCGAGTAAGAGAAACTGAAGTGCTGACATTATTTTCTTTTTGCTGTTTTGATATTACGCAGTGACCTTTTTTGAATTCAAAATTTAAAGTCCAAAATAAAGAATAATAATTTTGAATTGATTAATTCTGGGTACAAGCCCCTACCTTCTATATATATTTTGCCAATTTAATGCAATACTTGTACATCCTAAAAGCTGAAAGCGATTATAGGAAAGGGGCAAGGAGAAAACTATATTGCATAATAGCCGGAGACGCTTTCAGGTAATCGTACATTTGTCAAGAGAGTGCGGGAAAAGAAGATAAATCCAGCTTGAAGACTGGCTTTAGTAGGGCTTTGACTAGCCCTAAATCTTGATTTTCTTTGGCAGCAAAATACTTAATGGGGTCGTCGGCTTTACCTTGATCGTAAGCGATAATCCTAGTGACTGAGCCGACACCATCTGCGATCGCCTATCGAGCCGAACAATTGTCAATGTTGCCCCAGGCAGTTAGCGATATTAGGTCAGTGCTGGCTAAACCTGGGTGTGCTTGGCAACCCTAGCTATCTAATTGGTATACAAAGCAGGTAAGCTGAGGAAAGCACCTAGCAGCAGTAAAAAATTAGTGATAGTAAAGTTGCCTCGCCATCGCCCAGAACGAAAATTCAGTAATATCAAACGAATAGTATTAGAATGTTCGCTCATGGAGTGCGTGCATTGTGGGGCAGAATTAGCGCTACGCAAACCAAGACACATGCGTAAAACTGTTCAAACAATGGATGGTGCAATATTTGTGGCAGGCAAGAGTAGAGAATTTACCAATTCCAGTTGCACACATTTTGGTAAACATTACTACGCTACTGGCGTACTCAAATACAGCTTACCTTACAGTACATACGGGCTAGACGTGCTGGCATTTATTGGTTGGCAACATGAACATGAGCATCAACAATTGGTAGAAATTCAACGTTCTTTAAACCAGCGGGGTGTTGAAATTAACGAGAGTAATGGGGGTAAGCAAAACCCTTCAATTTCTGGCACTATTGGGTGGAACGATTGCACATACACAGGAGAAATTAGCTGCCACAGCCATTGAACATGGTGGTTTGATTTGGGCAATTGATGCTTTACAACCAGAGGGTCATGGAAGCTTACTCTATGTATTGTACGAGGTATTAAGTGGTACACCAGTCGGTGGAGTTCAGTTACCTCAGGCAAAGGCACAACAGTTAATTGAGTGGCTGCAACCATATCAGCAGCTACCGTATAAAGTGCTGGCAACCTTGTCAGATGGGGAATCAGCAATTATTACTGCCATGAATTCAAGTTGGACAGATGCACCACGTCAACGTTGTCAAGCACACTTTCTCAACAATTTGAGTGATGCAGTCTTGCCTTTAGATACAAAGCTACGACACCAATTAAAGACAGATTTGGATGGACTACCAAAAGTATCATTATCTTCTGAAAGACCTCAAGACCCAACTCAGCAAAAGCAGCCAGACAATAATAGCCCCTTTTTTCAGCAATACCCTATCTGTCACGAGACGCAGAGTTAATGGTGGTGGAGTCCCAGATTCGAGCTGCTATTCGGGATTGTGTCAATCGCACCAGTCGCAAACCTTTTATTTGGGGTGGTTTAAGCGGCTACCAGCAATTATCAGCGATTGGAGAAGTACTACGTAGTTTATCATGCCGACAAATTGACGCAGATTATTTGTCTGTGTTGTCAGTATGGGTAGACCTTGCTTTAAGCAACAATCTTTCCGTAGCATTGGATTTGGCAGAAGCGCACAAGTGGTTGCGACGAATTACCGAATGTTTGCGCTATCCAAATAACTCCCGCCGCATCTCAGGCAACGTAACTGATATTACACGAACCGCAGAAATCCCCAAAACAAGTTTTCAAGTTCGGTGCGAGATGGAAGAGTTATTACAGAAGTTTGTGCCTGACCCTCAACAACATCCGGCACAGTTTGCTCTCAAGAAAAAGTTACAACGTTTATGGGAGAAATATAGTACTTACTTATTACACTGCTATGATATCCCTGGTTTGCCACCAGATAACCTGAAAATCGAGTCTTTATTTAGTCATTTGCGTCGCCATCAGCGACGTATTAGTGGACGCAAATCAACTGTTGAATTACGTGATTTGGGACAATATCAAGTTCTATTTATAGCTCAAAACGAAAAACAGTTACTTGAACAAATTCGGGAAGTACCTGTAGCTGAGTATAAAACTCAACGTCGTAGATTAGCGAAGGCAGTTGCTCCTCGCCAACAAAAACGTCGCCTTCATCGTAATCCAGTTAGCACAATACAATCTTTAGTTGATCAACATACGGAACTTCTTACTGTGCTTGAGTCTCAAGTCTTGAAATACTAGTTAGATAGCTAGGGGACTCGACAGCGTTGACAAGTTCTACCAACAGCTAGTCTCCCAAGTTGGTGAGGCTGTTGGAATTGCTGATGGGGAGCCGTTCTGGAACACATACCTGGGGCAGTGGCAGGTTTGGGTTAACTTTGCAGACGGGTGTAGGTCTGTGGTGTGCGATTGGTTAGTGGGGGTGGTTAACTGAAATCACACTTTCAACCAAGTTAACTTTGAGCCGGAGCCACAATCGGTAAGGTAATCACAAATTCTGTGACAACACCCGGTGTAGAATTCACATTCAAAGTTCCGCCATGTTTTTCTATAACAATAGACCCAGCGATCGCTAATCCTAATCCTGTTCCTTTACCAACACCTTTGGTGGTAAACAAGTGGTCAAATACTTTTTGTTTGACTGATTCACTCATTCCCACCCCATTATCAGCAATTTTCACCTCAACAATTTTCTCTTTCAATGAGGTGGTAATTGTAATCCGATTAGGATTGGCTTTAATCTCCCTAAAACTCCGGTCTGTATTTGATTCATCCAAGGCATCAATAGCATTCGCTAGTATGTTCATAAATACCTGATTTAATTGACCTGGGAAACATTCTACTTCCGGTAAATTACCGTAGTTTGTGATCACTTCAATCTTCGGACGTTGTTCATTTGCTTTCAGACGATGTTTGAGAATTAGAATTGTACTATCAATGCCTTGGTGGATATTGAAAGGTATTTTGTAGTCTTGATCGGCACGGGTGAAAGTGCGGAGACTGGTACTGATATTTTTCAGCCTGTCACACGCTATCGTCATCGAATCAATCATTTCGGGTAAATCTGATAAGCTATATTCCAAGTCAATTTCTTCGGCATGGATGAGAATTTCATCTCCCGGAGCAGGGAACTTTTTCTGATAAAGCTTTAAGTGTTCAACAATATCAGCAAAGGTAGGTTTAGCTTGTTTTACACTGGCAGCAATAAACCCCAAAGGATTATTCATTTCGTGAGCTACTCCAGCAACCAATTGACCAATAGAGGACATTTTTTCGCTTTGAAGCAAATGAGCTTGGGTGTTTTGTAGTTCTTTAAGAGTTTGCTCTAAATGTTCCGCTTTTTGCCGTAAAGTTTCTTCTGCTGCTTTGAGTTCGCTGATATCCCTTGCAATTGTCGAGAAATATTCAACTTCTCCATCAGGTGATTTGTGAGCAATAATCAGTTGGGATATGGGAATTTCTCGCCCATCTGCTTTTAAAACAGCCGTTTCCCCGACCCAATTACCGACTCTAACTGATTCTGGTAATCCTTGATTCTGGATAATCTCATTTGCCCATTTCGGATGATTTCGGCACAAATTCCTCCCCTCAATGGATTCCTTTTCTCCCAGTTCTAACATTCTGCGAGCTGCTTTATTAAAGTAAAGAACCTGCCCAGTTAAGTCAGCAGTGCTAATAAAGTCTGGTGCTGCTTCTAGAATTGCCAATAACTTCGCCTGTTCTTTCTCGGCTTGTTTATGCTCACTAATATCACGAGCTACGCCAACAGTCATTATCACTTGACCTAGTTCGTTGCAGATCGCAGATTTGATTGTATGGAATAGGCGTACTTCGCCATTGTACCGAGTTACTGGCTCTTGGGGAATTTCTAGGGTCTGTCCACTTTCAAATACGTAAGCATCATCTTTGATATATTGCAAGGTATGGTCTGGTTCGCTGAAAGGTGCATCAATCATATTTTGAAGCTGTGATTCACTCATCCCGTAATAATCACGAAACGCCTTATTTGCCCAAATTATTCGAGATTTGGCGCCTTTAACTAGTACCATATCTGTAATCGCATCAAGAATTTGCTGATAGGTCTTTTCGTTTTCCCACAGAGCGCTTTGAGTCTTTTCGTTTTCGCGCAGGGCGCTTTCAAAAGACTTTACTTTTGTAATATCCTGCACTGTTGAGACAATACTAATTACCTTGCCATCAATATTAGTTATCGGAGTGTAGCACCAATCACAAATAACCACTCTTCCATCTTTTGTCAGATTCTTACTGAGATTATTACCTCCCACTTTCTCTTCAATTAATAACTCCATTATTTCGATGGCTTGTACTCTCTCACTTTCTGGCACAATTATTTCTGATATCTGACAACCAAATACTTCACTTTTGCTGTATCCAAATAGTTGTTCAGCAGCCGGATTCCATTCTATTACTTGAAGCGCTGCATTCCACTCAATTAAAGGCAAAGGATTACGTTCTATAAGTAATAAAAGTTTATCTTGCAACTGTTTCAAATCTGGCTCTGCTAATTGATGTTCAATTTTCTGACCATTTCTACTGACTTCATCAACTTTTAGCACTTGGTTTACAGAAAAATTCTTACCGGATTGAATGCCCTGCTGTTGAAAGTTCATCCTGTCTAACTGACTAATAGATTTACTTGGTACTTAAATCTAGGATTCCCTATTCTTTAAAGAATGTAACATTCCTCTTTCTAATAATATCCATTTGTTGGAAATCGTAGTCTAAAGAGAACAATTCTGAAGGCAGAGGTACGCCTCGAAGAGTCACTTGAGCGAGATCGGCACATAAGGCTAGGATGCAATCTCAATATGGTTGAGCAGAGAAGCAGAGGGGAAAAGTAGTACAAGTATAGTATCTCCTCTGCAACTATGCACCCCTGCTCCCATGCCTTCTTCATCGCCGTCCACACCCCCAAAACATGAAGATGGAAGTAATAATCTCTTGGGTATGGACACAGATGTAGAACTCAGTGATTCTTGGTGGGATAAAGTTAAATATTACGCTCGACTGGCGATTGAACGGGTTAAGGATGGGGTTGAATCAGTTAAAGAATTACTCAGTACCTAACGATTGATGAGCGTTGCGGCGTGATGCTAGAGTTTGAAGACGCTTACCCAGACAAGTTTGCTCAATTGGTGGCAGATGCGCCGCAGTGGACTGAATGGATGGGGTGATTTGCCCCTGTTACAGACCAGTTGACTGTTAATCCCTCGAACATCATTTGAGTCTTGTAAACAGTCCTATAATATTTTCTTCTTCATTAATTGGCTTATTTTTGAAGCCTAGCTAATTCTGAAACTTCAGAGTCTGGTGGAATTTCCGATGCTTCTACACTGTTAACTTTTAAAGAACGCAGCAATTCTCGAATCACATCATTAATAGGTCTTCCTGTTTTTGCACAGTTGTTGCTGTAAACTAATTACTAGTAGTCAAAACCCTCCCCACTTTGTCAGATCGCAACTCGGTGAACCAGATGTTTTTATCAGGACCTTGAGTGATTCGATGCATCACTGTGTTGTGGGTAGGAACTTGATAAAAGGTGAAAGGTATTTGGGAAATGTCCTCAGGTTCTGATTCTCGTATTCGCCGATCAATTTTGATAATATAGTCTGGGCTATTGGAATTAGGATTGTTAGCATCAACGTATTGCTCCACCCAAAGGTTTCTTTGGTTATCAAACGTTAAAGAAGCCAAAATAACATTGTTCTGAGTTTTGGGAACGGGAAATTCTGTGATATTACCCTGCAAATCAATGCGCCCTATCTTGTTTCCCGCCTCTTCTGTAAACCACATAGCTTTACCACTAGGATCGGCAACGATCGCAATTGGTCGGCTATTCAGAGTTGGGATAGGGTATTCTGTAATTTGTCCATCTGGTGTAATTCGCCCTACTGCATTTCCCACCAACTCTGTAAACCACATATTGCCATCAGGACCAGCATTAATATAAATCGGAACACTGCCTACACTCGATAGAGCAAAGGTTTCTACCTCGCCTTCAGATGTAATTCTGCCTAATGTACCAGTAGCTTTGCCAGTGTACCAAACTGTTTTGCCATCACTACCAATACCCAAGCCGTGAGGATGGGTATTAATTTTGGTTTTGCAGGTTGAGCAATCTAACTGCACATCATATTTTGCGACGATATTACCATTCGAGTCTAGGCGCGCGATCGCACCCAAAAATTCCAGAGTTATCCAAAGATTACCCGCAGCATCGAACTCAATTCCATGCGGACCGCTACCATTGGGCATTGGATGGAAAGTTGTTTTGCCATCCAAAGTAACTTCCACAACCCGATCATAGTTCTGCCCCGTTACCCAAAAAACGTTTTTACCCTTTTTGTTGTAAGTAATCTCATGAGTAGAACCCGGCTTCTCGGACCTATTAGGATACACTATCGAGAACTCCTCAACTGTACCGATATGTGCTGCATATGCGGGGAAAGCTGTAAATGTCAGCATTAGCGTCAAGATCAACCAGTAAAACCAACGACAAATTGCAGAGAATTTCATAGCCATCAGTTCATTTTCCTCAAGCACTGGTTTTTTCATACTGCGACCGAATCCTTTAAACATGCCTCTATCTAGTAAACACCAGTTTAAAATGCCCAAAAATCCTACAGTGATCGCTGCTGCATCACCCACATTTACAATCGTTATACTGGGTAAACTGGTTTGAGCTACACAAGGTATTGCAATTTCTGAAAATGCTACTAATTTAAATTTATTAATTGCGAATTCCTTTCTTTGTATAAGTCATACCTATATAATCCTTGAGAAAGTTTCCTCAACTCTGGGGGATTGCTACTATTACATCACAGTAGAAATAATTTACCAAGTCATAGCCAATGAGGTTGCGGTTTTGAAATCCCAATTAACTAATCATCGAGTCGATTTACAAGATTGCACTATTTTTTATCAGCAAAGTAGGTTGGAGTCGAGTTCAATCCCTATCCTATTGCTACACGGCTGGGGAATCTCTACTGAGCCTTATCAAGAAGTACTGGAACTACTAGCACAGCACCATACTATAATTGCTCCTGACTTGCCCAGTTTTGCAAGATCGACTTACTCTGGTCTAATTTCTGATTACGTCACCTATAGCAAATTTCTCCTTCAATTTTTGTCAGTTTTAGATTTACAACAATTTCACGTAGTAGGACACTCATTTGGTGGTGGTATTGCTATTACTTTATCTACACTTGTTCCAGAAAAAGTCAGAAGTGTAATTTTGATAGATAGTACTGGAATTCCTACGCCATCTATACCGGAGATGATCCCGCGAAGGGCAATCGAAATGACCGCTCAACTATTTCTCCCAAGACGCTGGTTGAAATTAATTGATATTCCTTTGGTTTTTTCCTACAACTTGTTGTTCAACACAGGAAATGTCATTCAAGGATTGCTAATTTCTTTATATGAAGATATCAGCCATCTATTACCAGAAATACAAGCTCCCTGTTTATTATTATGGTCAGAAAAAGACCTAACTACACCATTAAGTAACGCTCAAGAAATGGCAGCAATTATTCCAGACTCTAAATTAATTACTGTAAAAGAAGGTTTCCACGAATGGGGACTCTGGTATCCTGAGAAATTTACATCACTCATATTGGATTTTATCTTTCAACTTGAGCAATATTGATACATTTTGAACTGGGACAAAGTACAAGCTCAGTCTCAGTTGTTATCCCTGCCCCCTCCCTTGCCTCTTTTGATCAGAATTTGTCACTTTTGACAGGAAAAATTGCATATAGTAATGTTAAAAATTCAAGGCTCACCAATGAGATTGATTGGCAAGAAAACGATATATTTATTCAAGTTCGGAGAAGAAAAACAAGAGGATTATCCTAATAATAATTTGGATTTCCTTCTTGAAATAGTTTTTTCTGCATAATGACCTTTTTAAATTGCTAAATCGCTTAATAGCATCCGATGGTCGGAATTTCCACCCTTGATAGTTTTACAATCTAAGACTTTGATATCATTACTAACAAAAATATGATCTATCGGCAGCTTAATTACGCTTATAATCAAGGCTGGTAACTGAACATAAGTTGTCGGTTCAATCCATGAAGGTTCTACTCCAAAGCCCAGTTTTGTATTGTGTAGTCCCGTTTTTTCAACTAGTCTTTTATAGTAGGGCGACCAAGGAGTTAGGTTTAAGTCACCTGCAAATATTAGTTTTTTATCCTTTTGAGTCTGTAAGTACTGAGTTACTTCAGCTAGTGCGGTGTTACGTTTAGCAAAAAGATCAGGTTTGATCGGTACTGAAGGGTGGGCTGCTACTAAGGTGATATTTTTAGTGCCAGTTTTTATAGATGTGGTTAAAATCGTTCCTGCACTTAGTGTCTTTCCTTGAGGATTTACCAACCCAAAGCGGCTAAAAACAGCCAACCCACCACCAGGAGCCCGGTAAGCAAAGGGTAAAGTATATTGCAGGTGCCCGGTTAGTTCCTTCATAGCTGGCGGGCTGATCTCGATTAATACAGCTATGTCAGGCTTTTGCTGTTCAACTAGATTAGCGACAGATGTCAACTGAGTATTTTGAATATTGATGTTAAATTCTATAATTCTAAGAGCTTCACCTCGCCCTTGATGGCTATTAGGTAGATACCAAGGTAGTATCCAAACGCTATTAAACGCTAGTAGAGCAAGAGCAAAACATAGCGTACCCTGCCAACGAATTCCAGCGAACCAAGCACACAATATCCCGATAGTGATCAGTAAAGAGACTAAAAAATAATAAACTCTCCCGTGACTTAATAACTCGAAAGGATACTGCCAAAGGAAACCAACGCCTATTGAAAGAAGGGCAGTAATCCTTAGTAGAAGGTTCAATAAAATTTGGCTATAAGACTTTAACATCTAATACTGATATTTACACACAAAGGTACTTAGCTAGATATACAGTACTTGCGAAGCTTATTACTAAAATTATACTAATTTTTCGTCAAACCATGACAGCCGATGCTGTGAGGGGCTTCCACGTTAAGTGAAATTCCTGAAGCAGTAATCTGCATAGATACTTATAAATTTAGTTCACTTACATACGAAAGATTTATATTATGGCAACAGCCCCAATAAGCTTTCTAATATTTTGTATCCCCATTTGAGTGTTAACAATCCGCAGAAAATTGCTAGGATCAGACTACCTATGATACCTATGGTTATAGGTTCTGCATATCCAAACCAATCTGTATAACTCCAATACAATGCAGCGATCGCCACTCCAGTTATTGCACCAATACCAAAACGCTTAATTAAGCTACCAACTTTTTCGGATTTTAATTCAGGTGTATTTACTTCAGGGGGTAATGGGTTCATAAAAAACCTTTGCCTTTTTGGACAACAGAGGCGCTCTGCTTGCCATTTTAGTCTTATTTAGCAAGAAGGGCAGAAGGCAGAGGGCAGTATTCCTTCTGCCTCCTGCCCTCTGCCTTCTGGCGCGACCAAACGGGTCTTGGGTTTAAGCCCCACTCCAAAATCTCTGATTTGGTGTCCCGCAATCAGTGTAGGTCTGAAGCCTACACTGTATTGCAACCTTCTGCCTTCTGCCTCCTGCCTTTGCAATTGATTTCGGGGTTTGTTGATACGTATTTGTGCCTGGACAATATTGAAAAGCAAGTCTTTCAATCGGCAATCAGTACAATGGGATTAGATAAGCAGGAAGAAATTATGGAAATTGTAACCAGATGGTAACAGGAAGGCGTTCAGAAGACAAAAGAAGAGATTGCATTGAATTTACTGCGCGAACGCTCAAATTCAAAATTATCAATTTCATTATTCAAACATTTTTACCCCATGCATAAATGCAGGGGCACAGAACTTCAAGTTTATAAATCTTTCTCTCCATAAATGAATTTAGGGGCAAGTAAGCTGAATTAATTCAAAATTACTGAGCTATTCTTCAATTTTGAATTTGAATTTTGAATTTTGAATTGTTTCGGTCATTGTTGTGGTCAAGGAATTTACTAATTTTGTCTATCTTTGCTCAACGCTCAGTATTCATCCGCAGTTTTCTAAAACTGGCATCTGTAAATGTTCTTTCAAATCTAATGGTTCCGTTGGCAGGACTAATAGATGTAATGTTTTTAGGGCATTTAACGGAGATTCGTCATTTAGCAGGTGTGGCAATAGCAACAATTCTATTCAATTATATTTATTGGACATTCGGTTTCTTACGCATGGGTACAACTGGAATGGTTGCACAGGCTATAGGGCGTAAAGATAACCAATCGGCAGTACTGATTAGTTTACAGCATGGAATTTTAGCGCTGATATTAGGACTTGCCATCCTGATATTTCAAAAACCTTTACAAATATTAGGGTTTGCAATTCTAAGTGCTACACCAGAAGTTAAAAGTTCTGGTGTTGATTTCTATAATGCTTTAATATGGGGTGCCCCAGCAACATTGATTAACTTTGTCTTGATTGGTTGGTTTCTTGGACAAGCCCAAAGTAGTAAAGTTTTGTTGCTTTCAGTTATTAGTAATTGTGCAAATGTACTACTAGATTATCTATTTATTGTTCAGTGGGGATGGTCAAGTAGAGGAGCTGGATTAGCGACAGCCACTAGTCAGTATCTGATGCTAATAGTAGGTACTTTGCTATATTGTCAAACAATTTCATTTAAACAAATACAAGCTTCAATTGGGGAAGTATTTAACCTATCTGCTTTAAAATCGGTTTTCATGCTGAATGGAGAAATTATTATTCGGACTTTCGCTTTAATTTCGACAATGGCGATGTTTAGCAATCTCAGTTCTATGTTAGGAACTGAAATTCTGGCGACAAATACCCTGCTTATGCAATTGGTGAGCTTGGCAGCATATTTCATTGATGGCTTGGCATTCGCTACTGAGAGCTTGGCTGGAATTTTTCAAGGTAGTGGAAATATTACTTCTTTAAAACAACTGTTGCAAACTTCTGTAGTCAGTAGCTTCGTTATCGGATTAATGTTTGCTACTGCATTTATTTTTGCCCCAGAATCACTGTTAAGATTGCTGACCAATCATACTAATATTATCAATAATTTACGTTCTTATATTCCTTGGTTGCTACCAGTTTTGGGTTTTGGCTCAGTCGCTTATGCGCTAGACGGTTATTTTCTAGGCTTGACTCAAGGTCATACACTTCGCCAAGCTATGCTCAAAGCCACTGTAATCGGTTTTATTCCATCAGCAATTACAGCAATGTATTTCCATAATAGTCATTTACTATGGCTATCA
The DNA here is from genome assembly GCF_014222285.1 of Nostoc sp. UCD121. Classification (GTDB taxonomy): domain Bacteria; phylum Cyanobacteriota; class Cyanobacteriia; order Cyanobacteriales; family Nostocaceae; genus Nostoc. Next base: position 3,297 of record NZ_JACKZS010000117.1, on the reverse strand, counting down.
ATGTCTTTATTTATGGCAGCAAGAACAATAACTTTGGCATTGTGTGTACCAAAATCATTTTCTACAAGACAGGGATGAATACAGAATATATCTATCTTCACGGGAAATGTATATTTTCAATTATCTATTTTTCCCTTGAGTGATGGCTACGGTTCAAGAAGGCTACGTACCTTTACTGCAAGACTAAAGAAAGACCAGCTATGTTTTAAATGCTGCAAAACGCTTCCGGGAGCCATAATTCATTAAGCGTCCGAGAGAACTAAAATATTTATTAGTACAAATCTACTATAGAACGAATAAGATGACAGAACTAGGCAGCATTTACAACCATAATGGTCAACCATCTACAGCTACCATTCAATCACGTCAAATAGCCGAAAAGTTCGCCAATGGCATTGCTGAATTTAATTGGAAAGTTGATTACTTCAAATTTTGTGAGCTTTTAGAATTGGAACCAGGGGAGTATGCAGATGAGCAATACCAATATTTTCAGCAGTTAGCAGAATCGCTGACGAGATTTAACGCTGAGTCTTTAGCCAAAATGATTGATGCTGGAATAAAAAATAAGCTTTTGAGTTCATTACGAAGTTAAAGGTGGGGACTGAAATCAACTTTCTTTCTTGCTTGATTTTGAGTCACCACCACTGACTACCAATCTTTGACAAAAAATTACCCAGCTATATCCTTCCCACTCTTATAGTTCATAGCTCTGGGTTTCCTCTTGCCTATAGGGACTACTTTCGATTGCTTGGGAGGTTGAGGAGGACGGCATTTCTCGCAATATAGAGGTCTAACTCCAAAGGTTTCTCGTTGTGTGGGTTGTTCACACTGCTTACATACGAAGTTAAAAACGCGAGTATGAATTTCCCGCTTGTGCGCTCTGACAGTGTACTCTCGGACTTGGATTTCTTTGCTTGCCATTGCTTATTGCAATTAGTAACTTTTTGGATCTTAGCCTTTGCTAAGAAGATTTCAATGCTCTGGGTAAACATAATCACCCGTTTTGTGAATGGGAATATGGCTACGCCAAAACCAGAGTGAGAGTTGCAACGACCAAACCCAACTGCAACACCTCACTACATTGAAAAATCACAAACATTTGCAGTTAATCATGGATATCCAAGCTACTCTCACGCTGACGATCCAAGCAGTCGTTATCAGCTTTGTTGCGCTGATGGTTTTCGATTTCATGGATAGTTTGTGGGTTGTACCCTTGCCGCCAATCGAATGGCAACCACCAGTTATTGAACAGCCCACAGTTTCCGCAACAGCATCACAACCTACTCCAAGGGCGATCGCATTTGAGAAGATTTCCGACCCCTGGACTCTAGAACCACAATCCCCTCACCATTCTGTTCTCACGCCAGCAGTTATAATCCCTTTCCCCAGCCTCCGACTACTCCCACCTGCCTTTCTTTGCAACCGACCAAATCTAAGCGGACTAAAGCAAAATTGTCCACGTCTAAGAAATCCACCTCAACTAGTACTAAGCGCCAGTCCACCAAGCCACCCAAGATAACTGGAAAGTACCAAAAAAATTATAGTTAACCCGTCCTTAGCTCAAACAATTGTAGATTGCCGAGAAGATAAGAGAATTGACGATAGCGACGCGGAAAGCGACTGTGCGTAGCGTCTTTTAGATTTATTCCACCCACTTGACTCTGGGCTTCTACCAAAAACATTCAATCTCCAATCTGCCCTATTCAATCTTCTCGGTCAAACGGCTACGCCAAACCGAAAGTGATGTATTCATATAATAGATATGGTCAGCCTTATAGCCACGCAAGGAACTCTGTTTGACCTAGAAACAGTTCTGGATTATGGGCAATCAATCCTCAACGTTGCTCAAGAACTCACCAAATCACTGATTGAGCAACGGACTATCTCCACCAGGACAATCCAAGCTCAGATGAATCGATACTTTCTAGGCACTGCCGCGTCTGGTGCATGGCAATGGAAAGATGCTTACGAGGCAGTGGAAGTGGCGCAAATATTATATCTGCGTCAAAAAGGTTACAAGCTTTTATTAGAGTCGCCACAAACAGTATTATTGGAATTGGAGAAGTTAGTAGCCCTCTGCCCGACGCATACTCGCCGTAGTGAAGAGTCAGTACAGCTTCAGCAATTCTCGACACCGTTGCCGCTTGCTTATCTGGTAGCCAAAGCAGGATTTATACAACCTACTGATTTGGTGCTGGAGCCATCTGCCGGAACTGGTTTGTTAGCACAAATGGCTAAACTGTACAGTGCAAGTCTGATGCTCAACGAGCTTGCACCCGATAGGGAGAAGATTCTGCGACGGTTATTCCCTGGCACACCATTATTCTCAGTAAACGCGGAACAAATTAACGACTATCTGGTTGGCAAGACTCAGCCCTCAGTTGTGCTGATGAATCCACCGTTTTCGTCATCCCCGAAAATCAACAGTCGCAACCCCGACGCAACTCCTCGCCACATCAACTCGGCATTGCAAAGACTGGCTGACGGTGGACGGCTGGTAACAATCACAGCCAATTGGTTCTCTCCCAATAATCCTACTTGGCAAGAGACTTTCTTTAAGTGGCAGGATTTTGCGCGAGTTCTACTGTCTGTTGGGGTAAACGGCAAAGTGTACTCCAAACACGGGACGACGATAGAAACCAGGATTACTGTAATCGATAAAGTCCCAACTGATAATCCTGGCGACATCCCCTGTATTTCCGAAACTTTGGACTTGCCCGAACTGCTGGCGTTGATTGAGCAGTTGCCACAGCGATCTTCGTGGGAACGCTCAGATATCAAAGCTACTGCGGCGAAGGCAATTGTTGTTCAATTGCCAAAACGCTCTGTGGTAGCTCAAGCAGAAACACTTTCTTCAATTCCAGATGTGGTTGTTCTGGAGTATGAGGTTATCGAATGGTCTGCTACTGAAGGACTCAAAGATACTTTATATGAAACCTATCGCCCACAACGAATCAGAATTAAAGATGCTTTACCTCATCCCTCACTACTGTGCGAAAGTGCAGCCCTAGCGCTTGTCTCGCCACCACCACCCACTTACAAACCGCATCTCCCGCGAAACATTGTCTCACAAGGATTGTTATCTGAAGCACAACTTGAAAGCGTTATTTACGCAGGTCAGGCTCACTGTGAATTTTTGTCTGGGTCTTATATTGTCGATGATTCTTGGGATAATGTGACTGTTGCGGCTCAGGGCGAGGAAAATGCCGTCAAATTTCGTCGTGGCTGGTTACTGGAGAATTCTAAAGTTTTCTACCCATTAAAAATCACTTTGGCTTCCTACCTACGCTAACTTTT
>NZ_JACKZS010000116.1 GCF_014222285.1 Nostoc sp. UCD121 | reverse complement strand
AAATATTTGATACATCAATCATGACTTTTAAAAAATCCTCTTAATACTACTTTTAAACCTGGTAATTTTCTCTAACAGTTGTATCCTCCAAGTTGATTAAAGTTTGATTCAGATTTGAAGTCTTTCAAAAGGTCAGAAATTTATTACCATTGCAGGCTTACTATCTACTCTAAGACATTAGTATTGGTGTAAATATCCATCATTTGGACTGTTTGGAAAATATCCAACATTTACAGAGCGTTGCACTGGTCTTGGATTTTCTCTTGGCGCTTTTTACGCACCCACCGCACCAGTGTATCGAGGTCAGTACATTTGATTTACATCTTAGTTGTTACCTCAAATGCCACATTTTCAGTTAAACCAGCAACCTTTTGCCAAGACAACCCTAGTTGTTGGCAAATTTGCACAAAACAAGATCGGAAACTGACTCACCTGCAAAAAACTTAGAAATTGTTTGACGCGTAATGCCTAAAGCTATTGCTAATTTATGCTGACTCTAAGTTTTGTCTGTTAAAGCTGTTTTTGCTGCCCTTATACCTTCTGGTGATGCTCTGAGTCCTTGGCTTATCTAGTCTCAGGCTTAAATTTGTAGTATAGTATATGCTTAGAAGGGTAGCTACATGTAAATGCACGCTGGGTGAATTTTCGTAGTCCTTCTTCAGGAGTAGATACCAGTTAGTTCAAGTAGGATTGGGTAGAATCTAAATTGGCTTATGGCTTAGTTTGTGGGTCTTTGTGAATCACTAATTAACCAGGGAGTACATTCCTTTTCCAAAGTTGTAGAAAACTGCCGTAGCGTCTGGTGTCTCTCTAGACTGTTTTTGATTATAAAAATTGTCTCGCATTACACTTATTCTAAGTATAGCAGTCAATAATTATACAATGTAAATTCAAAATTATACAAAGATCATACAATTTATCAGCATTACGGTGGCTGAAGTTTTCATAAGCTTCATGGAAAATTAATTGTATACAAGTACTACAGTAGCGATCGTACTCAGCAGAGACGCGCGTGAATCCACTCTCAACAGAAACACGGACAGCAAAACTGGGACAACAGCGAATCGCCCAATCTACAATAGGCAGCATTATGGTTATGATTACCGCTACTACTCCTAAAATTCTGATTGTTGATGACGACTTCGGCGTGAGAAATCTCGTTCATCGTTTTTTGAGTCGGAAATATCAAATAGAGGCAGCAGCAGATGGTAAGACTGCCTTATCGATGTTTGAGCAATTCAACCCAGCCTTAGTAATTCTGGATTGGAATTTGCCGGATGTTAATGGTTATAGCCTTTGCCAAGAAATGCAGAGTCGTACTAATGTTTTAGTGCTGATACTGACTAGTAGGACTGATGAGGCTGATAAAATTAAAATCTTGAGTGCAGGTGCTGATGATTTCATGACTAAACCATTTAGTCTTGCAGAAGTAGAAGTTAGAATAGAAGCTCTTTTGAGGCGGATACGCTACATCAACCCTTCACCAACACAACGGATCATTTTTAAGCAGCTAGTAATTAACCCAGAGGGACGGGAAGTAATACTAAACGATAAACTTCTCGCTTTAACAGCACTGGAATTTAATATTTTACATTTTTTGGCAAGTCACCCTAATCAAGCTTGGAGTCGCCCACAGTTAATCCAGAAAATCTGGGGTTGCGACTACGTAGGAGATGGCCGGGTGGTTGACGTACATATTGGTCAGCTTCGCAAGAAGATGGAAGTCGATCCTAGCGTACCAGAGTTTATTAAAACTGTACGCGGCTATGGTTATAAGTTTGAAGCACCCGACGAAAATACTACTTCCTGAGCTTTGCGATTTCAGGAGTAGTTCATAACAAAAAATTAGTCAGCATTGTTCTATTGCTTACTTAAATACTTTTACTGAGGCTTGACAGTATAGCTTGCGTTAGTTTAGGGCGTTGATACAAACTTATTTGGTGATTTCGTGTCTGCTCAAGCCTCAGACAGTAACTTTATTGCTTTTAATATATCGTCTCAAGATAAATTTCCTAAAAATCAAAATATACAAACTTTAACCGAAGTTTCGCCTATAGGTAAAATTTGGGACAAGCACAGAGCTAATACTGATAAAGTCTTGCATTATTACGCCAAAGCAGACGAAGATTATTTTCAGCAGTATGCTTGGCGGATGAGAATATGTTCTGAGTTGTTGAAATTTCAACTAGTAGCAGACGAATCGGAAGGTATTCTCAAGTTAAAACTATCAGATGCCCGATTTTGTAGGGTTCGTCATTGTCCAGTTTGTCAGTGGCGGCGATCGCTCATGTGGAAAGCAAGGGCTTATAAAATTCTCCCACAGGTTGTTACTGATTACCCCAAGTACCGTTGGTTATTTGTTACCTTGAATATAGAGTGACATCAGCGATATAAGAACAGCCCCATAATCCTTACATGAAAAGGATTACATAAGTTTAGAACTGTAGAAACTATGGCTTAATCCGGCGAAAGGACAAAGACCAGCGATCAGATACAACCGGAAGTAGTTCATGGGGAATACTAGAATCAAACTGGATAACCTGACCATCTTCAAGGTGATATTCCTCTTTGTGATATTCGTCTTTACCGATGCGGAAAGTAGCACGTCCAATATTGACTAATACTACCAGAGGTTCAAAAACGGAGTGGTCGCAGTGTTCTATCATGCCACCACCTGGACGATAATGGCAGAGTAAGGCACAATTCCATCCTGGAAAAATGCGATCGCCAAGTCGATTAACCCTCTCATCCCAATTGCCTGGATTAATTTTTGCATTAGGCTTTAGTAGTATTACCTCATATCCAAACCATTTGTGAGTTCGATCAAAAGCAACCCGACTAGAAGACATTGACTTCATGCCAAATTGATGATGAGTCCAATCATGAAGACTTTGAAGATCGGTACGAACATATCCAACAGTTTCAACTGAATTCATTATTAACTCCTGAAAATTTCAACTCTGCAAATCAAACTAATTACACCTACCCTCAGCGCGAAGCGTTCTAAGAAAAAATATTTAAAGTCGATTCCACTCCACGACTATTGGAGTACAACTCTTTATTTATTTTCTTCATATACTTTTAGGGGTTAGCCTATTCTTTATTTCTTCAGCGCGAAGCGTTCTAGAAAAAATATTTAAAGTCGATTCCACCCCACGACTATTGGAGTAAAACTCTTTATTTATTTCATTCACTCTAGGCGTTAGCCTATTATTTCTCTAACCACAACAGCACAAAAAATAAATGCCAGCCGTCTGAAAAACAGATGACTGGTATTTATAAATCACCTTTACTTGAAGCTAGGAAATAAGTTCGATGATAAAGTCAAAGAGTTAAAGTAATAAATTAGAATTTTCATATATACTGCTAAATGAAAGTTTCCATAATTAGGAAACAAAAAAGCCCAGACAAACAACTAGTGAATGACTGGGATATGCGAATTAGCTTCACTCGAAATTAGTAAATAACTTCGAGGAGCAATTTATAAATTATTAAAATAAATTGGTAAGGTATAAGACTGAGCGATTTAAACTGTTCTTAAAAAATCACCTCATACTGACTTCACTGTTACTGCTAGCTGTAATCCCAATGCATCCAGTAATTTCCTCAGACAATAAAATTCAAGTTCTCCTTGCTCAGATAACATCAAGTCCAGTTGCTCATAGCATTGCTTAACTGGTTCTGGAAACTGATCAATTCCACCCTGTGCTTCAATTACATTCTTGAGTGCTTTCCCTAACATTTTAGGATCGCCCTCTTCTAGAACTACTTCGATATAAGATGCTGCTTCTAATGGATCTTGGAGATGTTTAACTAATCCTTCGTGATAGCTTGCACTTTTAGGCATTATCTCTACTCCTATAGTCTTTCCAATATTCTTGAGCTTTATCAACATCTTGTTTCTGAGTGCTTTTATCTCCACCACATAAAAGAATAATAATTGTTATACCTTCTTGTCCAAAGTATATGCGGTAGCCTGGCCCATAGTCGATTCTCAATTCAAAAATACCTTCTCCAACTGACTTACAATCACCTAAATTACCATCTTCAACTCGGTCAAGTCTGGCTCTTATTTTAGCTTTTGCTCTTCTATCTTGCAGAGAATAAAGCCACTCATCAAAAATATTTTTTCCATCTACTGTCAGATAATTTTTAATTTCTCTTGGTTGCACTTCCATGATTCTTTAGACAAGTCTAGTTATAAATCATGAAATAATTCATAGTTTTCTCGCCGCCAATCTTTGACTCACCAACTCAGCCGCTAAATGTATCGCTGCTTTCATACTCGTAGCATCAGCAATTCCCTTACCCGCAATATCAAACGCTGTTCCATGATCTGGTGAAGTCCGAACGAAAGGAAGACCAATAGAAGTATTAACTGCCCGATCAAACGCCATCAGCTTTACAGGAATTAAGCCTTGGTCGTGGTAAAGTGCCAAGTATCCATCAGCAGGATTTTTTACTAAAGAATTTCCATACCAAGCTTGACCAGGTTTAACCCACATTGTATCTGGCGGTATTGGCCCATCTAGTTGTAATTGTGGTCGTTTTTGCCGCTCTTGCTCCAACCAGGAAATTAACCAATCCTGTTCTTCATGTCCAAGTTGTCCCTGTTCGCCACTATGGGGATTCAAACCTGCGATCGCAATTTTCCCATTTTCTATCCCAAAATCTTTCTCCAAACACTCCACCAGCAAATCCAATTTCTGTGTCAACAATTGTGGTGTCAATGTATCCGCTACTTGACGGAGGGGAATATGTGTGGTAGCAAGTAAAGCGCGGAGTGTCCAGTTAGTATGGGGCGATCGCGCTACAAATAACATCCCAAAACGGTCAACACCTGACTTGTGCGCCAAAAGTTCCGTTTGCCCTGGATAATTATATCCTGCGGCTTTCCAAGCAGATTTAGCGATCGGCCCCGTGACTATCCCATCAAATTTACCAGCCAGTGTTTGTGCGATCGCATATTCCATATAGGCAAAACTAGCCGCACCACTCCCCGCATTAGCTATTCCTGGGATAATTTGACCTTTAATTTCTCCATCCAATTGCACATCACAGACAGACAACTCTTCTAGATTTGCCAAAGGTGCTAAATTATCGATTAAATTCAATTTGTGATAAGTCTGTGCCAGCAAATCCCCATTACCCACCACTGTTACGTCGTATTTTTTACTAATTTCTGGTTCTGCTAAAGCTTTCAAAATCACCTCTGGCCCAATACCCGCCGGATCTCCCAGCGTCAGCGCCAAACGTGGGCGATTCTTTTTGCTAAAATTCACTAAATCACCTTGATTATTTTGATACATAAAATTTATTCATAATTATTATCATTAAAATTTTCCCCATCCCCCTTATCTTCCGCTCTACAGTAGGGATTGCCCCCCAAACCAGTAGGGATTACTTGCTAAACTAGTTTAAAATTATTTACACAGGTCTAATCCTACAGTAACTATTGAAAAGCTTCTGCTAGACCTAGTTTACACACACTAATTTGCATAAGGAGAATCACACCAATGGGCGGCGAAATTTTGAATGCAGCTATATTGTCCTTCGGTTTAATCTTCGTGGGCTGGGGCTTAGGCGCATTGTTACTGAAAATTCAAGGCGGAGAAGAATAACTTCTACGGTAATTGACTATTGAGAGGGAAGAGGTTTTCCTCTGCCTTGAAAAGTTCTGTTCGCCCCAAGGTGGCGTTCATACTTTTCGCTAACTGGGAAAAAAGCTTGTCCGTTTACCGGACAGCAATTTTCCCATGAATTTCTCCATAACAAACGATTTTCTGAGAAAAGATGTAAACTTTTGTTTACATAGGTTATTCTGATAACATTCTTTTCATAAAACATTAAAATTTATTACAAACCTCATGACATTATTAATCGTCGGTGCCACTGGCACCTTAGGAAGACAAGTGGCTCGTCGTGCAATCGATGAGGGATATAAAGTACGCTGCCTCGTGCGGAGTAGTAAAAAAGCAGCTTTTCTCAAAGAATGGGGTGCAGAACTTGTACCAGGAAATTTACGTTACCCCGATACTTTAGCGGCGGCATTAGAAGGTGTAACCCAAGTTATTGATGCGTCAACATCTCGTCCTACGGATTCACTGAGTATCAAGCAAGTTGACTGGGAGGGCAAAGTAGCATTAATTCAAGCAGCAAAAGCAGCAGGTATAGAGCGCTTTATCTTCTTTTCAATTTTGGATGCGGATAAATACCCAGAAGTACCGCTAATGGAAATTAAGCGTTGTACAGAACTATTCTTAGCTGAGTCAGGCTTGAATTATACCATCTTGCGGCTAGCTGGCTTTATGCAAGGGTTAATCGGTCAGTATGGGATTCCCATTTTGGAAGGACAGCCAGTTTGGGTGACAGGTAATTCTTCTCCCATCGCTTATATGGATACTCAGGACATTGCTAAGTTTGCAATTCGTGCATTGAGTGTGCCCGAAACGGAAAACCAAGCTTTTCCTGTAGTTGGGACTCGTGCATGGAGTGCAGAAGAAATCATCAACCTGTGCGAACGCTTATCTGGAAAAGATGCCAGGGTAACGCGGATGCCAATAAGCGTATTGCGTGCCGTGCGGGGCTTAATGCGGTCTTTTCAGTGGGGATGGAACGTGGCAGACAGGCTAGCGTTTACAGAAGTATTGGCAAGTGGTAAACAGCTAAATGCTTCAATGGATGAAGTCTACACAGTTTTTGGCTTAGATCCGCAACAAACCACAACTCTAGAAAGCTATCTCCAAGAGTATTTCAGCCGGATCATGAAGAAGCTCAAAGAGGTAGACTACCAGAAAAATAAAAATAAAAAGCAGAAACCTAAAAAAACTCCTTTTAAACAGTCTTCAAAAGCCAATAGTCAATAGTAATTACAGAAGAGACATTAGTCATGAAACTCTACACTCTGGATATTTGACTCCAGATTAATGACTACATGACCCAAAATGTGTAAGGATTACATAATACAAAGCATCGCCTAAACTTGGATATTTGAGTGTGCCGAAAGCAGGCATTATCTACAATGACGTTAAACCGATAGCGGGTCGTGTCGCTATCGAGTTGAAAGACAAGCTAACCGCAGCCGGTTGGGATGTGTGTATCACATCAAGTATCGGTGGAATATTGGGCTACTCTAATCCAGATAGTCCTGTATGCCACACCCCCATTGACGGTCTAACGCCCCCTGGTTTTGACTCAGATATGGAGTTTGCAGTGGTGTTAGGGGGAGACGGAACTGTTTTAGCAGCGTCTCGTCAGGTAGCCCCCTGTGGTATTCCACTATTAACAGTGAATACCGGTCACATGGGATTTTTGACAGAAACTTTCCTGAATCAATTGCCCCAAGCACTAGAACAGGCAATGAACGGTGAGTATGAAATTGAAGAACGAGCCATGCTCACCGTCAAAGTATTTCGGGGAGATGCAGTACTGTGGGAAGCTCTCTGCTTGAATGAAATGGTACTGCACCGAGAACCTTTGACCTCTATGTGCCATTTTGAAATTGCCATAGGTCGTCATGCACCAGTAGATATTGCGGCGGATGGTGTGATTGTTTCTACGCCTACTGGTTCTACAGCTTACTCATTGAGTGCCGGTGGCCCAGTGGTGACTCCTGGTGTACCTGTTTTACAACTAGTACCCATTTGTCCCCATTCTCTAGCTTCTAGAGCATTGGTATTTCCAGATACTGAATCGGTGAACATTTATCCAGTTAACATTCCTCGGCTAGTGATGGTGGTGGATGGTAATGGAGGGTGTTATGTTCTACCAGAGGATAGAGTATATATGGAGCGATCGCAATATAGTGTGCGATTTATTCGCCTGCAACCGCCTGAGTTTTTCCGAATTTTACGAGAAAAATTAGGTTGGGGTTTACCACATATTGCCAAACCAACTTCGGTAGAATTGCCGTAATGATTGGGCATTGGGCATTGGTTATTAATTCTTCTCCCTCAGTCCCACCCTGCGGGAAGCTAAAGCTACATCACTCTATGCCCAATGCCCAATTTACTGATTTCCGTCCAGAATTACTGGTATAGGGATGGTATTTGGAGTTAGTTATTAAGATTGCATCGGAGAATTCGATTGCTGACACCTGAACGTGCTAAAAGATTCTTAGCCGTGCGTCAAATCAGGATTGCTTCATCGTTAAAAACTCGTAATTGCACTTTATAACTGATGTAAAGATTTTCTCTGGAACATCTTTACAATCCCAAATCCAATATCCCAAATTGTTATGACAGTTGCTCCAAGTCCCTGTGTTTTGGTGATTGAAACCGATGAGAGCCTAGCAAATCAGCTTGCTTGCGATTTGCAAGAAGCTGGCTATGAATCAATATTGGCTCATGATGCGACCAGTGGTTTGCAATACTGTCGCGATCGCCAACCTGCTTTAATTGTTTTAGACCGGATGCTAGCAGGAGAATCAGGACTCTCATTGTGTAAAAATTTGAGAAGCACTGGTATGCGATCGCCTGTGTTGATTTTAATGGCAAGGGATACCGTCGACGATCGTGTAGCTTGTCTAGAAGCAGGAGCGGATGATTACATCCTCAAACCTTACCGCTCAGAAGACTTTTTGAAGTTAATTCGCCTCTACTTAAAACCCGATGTGGATACCACGGAGCAATTACGCTTTGGGGATCTTATTTTAGACATCGCAAGTCGCCGTGCTATCCACGGTGGTCGGGCAATTGACTTGACAATGAAAGAATTTGAACTATTAAAATTCTTAATGGAACATCCCCGTGAGGTGTTAACCCGCGAACAAATTTTAGAGAATGTTTGGGGTTATGACTTTCTGGGTGAGTCGAATGTCATTGAAGTGTACATCCGCTACCTCCGCCTCAAAATCGAAGATGAAGGTCAAAAGCGCCTAATTCAGACAGTGCGCGGCGTAGGGTACGTTTTAAGAGAATCCTAGTAGAGATGGCGAAAGTTTGCCTACCTTAGACAATGTGCTTAAGCCCATTGTCTAGTTAATTGAGCCTGAAAACGGCTGTGTATTACTAGACAAAAAACGTGAGCTTTCTAGCTTAAATTCTGTAAAATTGAAATCTAAATTACAAAATCAAAAATAATTATGAATCGTTGGCTAGGTTTATTCTCAATGTTGCTGAGTGTTTTATTGATGGGCTGTTCTGTGCCAACAACGGCTAAACCTCCAACCCCCACGTCTGATTCTACAACTCCAGCCCCAGCGAGTTTAGGTCAAAAACTACCAATTTCTGCAAAAGCCATTCTTCCTAATGGCACAATCATTCAGCTAGAAGTAGCGAAGACACCACAACAGCAACAAATGGGGTTGATGTATCGACCAGCTTTGCCAGATGACCGAGGAATGCTATTTGGGTTCGCTTCACCACGACCAGTTAGTTTCTGGATGAAAAATGTACCTGTAGCCTTGGATATGGTATTTTTACAGAACGGTGTAGTTAAATATATCCAAGCTGCTGCACCTCCTTGTGCAAGTGAGCCTTGTCCTACTTATGGCCCTAACACACCAATCGATAAGGTAATTGAACTTCGCTCTGGAAGAGCTGCCGAATTGAAGTTAAAAGTGGGCGATATTGTCAAAATTAAGTTCTGAGACTTAGCCCTTTTCAAGGATAAAGATTTGGATAGTTGGTCTGTTCAGACCGTATACTACCTAGAACTATGTTTTTTCTGTAAAAAATGTCACGTCTTGTAGCAAAAAGTCATCTGTAACGCTACTATTTAAAAACTGTGGTAATAATGTAAAATTCTACTGTCTCCAATCTGAAATCCCGAACTTGAGGTTTGGTTGCAAAAATATTCCCTTCGGCGTAAGTGTAAATAGTCGCCAATAAGAGAGTATAGGTTATGGAATCTTTGTTACTACTTATGTAATTAAATAAAGTACACAAGTAAACAAGATGGAGTCAGTGAATTAAGTAAAAATACTGCTTGATAATTGAGCAGATGACAAGCCTCTCTTAAAGGCAAATCAAAAAAACTGTGCTGGGGTGTATAGCTAATAACGGCACAGTGACAGATGAAATACTGGCTACTGGCTACCGAGCAATGGTGAACTAATATATGACAATACATTCTGCACAAGGAGGTGAGATTCAAATGTCACCATCAAAATATTCTCGAATGATTCATTTTTTGCAAGAAGATTTGGCAATTTCCACAGCATCGCTGGCGGTTGCACTGCGCCATCGGGAGCAAGACCCAGGCCCTTTGGCAATGATTCTTTGGCAGTATGGTTTGATTACTCTAGAACAGTTAGAACAAATTTATGATTGGCTGGAGACGGCATAATTTATGCCAATTTTGGGTTTTGGATTAAAAGTCTCTATCAAAAGGCTGTTACTGGAATCTCAAACAATACTATTTATGCAAATCCTGGATCGTACTAAGTTGCTATTGGTATTGTTTGGTGTCAAAGAAGCAGTGTCACTGTCTCCGAAGCAAATAATACTATCTAGGGCAAGTTGGTATCATTTAAGAGAATAAAAGTATGTCACATCAACTCTACCTTGTACAAAGGTTGATATATAAGTTTATTAACTCTGGTGGTTTCTACTTATTTATATGCAATAAATCAAAAGAGCGAGTTGATAATTTAACTCGCTCTTTTGATTTATTGCTGAGTAATTAGGATTGACTAAATACTCTAACTGCTGCTGCTATACCAGATCCAGGGGTGAAATCTTCGTACCCAAGTTCTGTTAGGGCAACTTCTAAGGATGCTATACAGCTAAGGATATCGCGATCGCTCACAAAGCCCAAGTGACCAATGCGGAAAATCTTATTACTCAAATGGTCTTGACCACCTGCAAGGGCAATATCAAAGCGTTTTTTCATCAATGACCGAATCTTATCCGATTCAATTCCCTGTGGTGCTACAGCCGTAATCGCCGGACTAGCGGAACTATCTGCTGCAAATAGAGGTAAATTCAACCCTTGAATGGCGGCGCGGGTAGCATTTTTCAGCCGTTCATGTCGAGCAAATATTGACTCTAATCCTTCCTCTTTCATCATTCGCAACGTGGTGTGTAACGCTACGATCAAGTTCACGGGTGGAGTAAATGGAGTTGTATTTTTGGCTGTGGCTTTGCGATATTTGCCTAAGTCCAAATAATATTTTGGTAGCTTCGCAGTTTTGTAAGCTTCCCAAGCCTTGGGGCTGACAGAGACAAAACCCAATCCCGGCGGAATCATATAACCTTTTTGAGAACCGGAGGCGACTATATCCAAACCCCAAGCATCTACCGGGAGATTGAATGCCCCCAAGCTGGTGACGGCATCAACGATAATTAAAGCTTCACCGTGTGCTTTCACATGGCGGTTGATGCTTTCTAAATCATTCAAAACACCCGTCGAGGTTTCACTGTGGGTAATGATTACAGCTTTAATTTGCTTTTGAGTATCTGCTTGGAGCTTTTCACCAAATACTGCGGGGTCTAAGGGTTTTCCCCATTCCACCTTAACTTCTTCTACATTCAAACCGTAGGCTTGGCCAACTTCTACCCAGCGTTCGCCAAATTTACCATTAGAGCCAACTAAAATGCGATCGCCTGGAGAGAGAAAATTAATTATTCCGGCTTCTACAGCACCCGTACCACTGACATTCAGTGTTAGCACATCATTTTGAGTTTGGTGCAACCACTTCAGATTTTCCGTCACCTCTGCCAATATATTGCTAAATTCACTAGTCCGGTGTCCAATCGGATGCTTGGCTAATGCCAGTAAAGCAGCTTCTGGCACCGGCGTTGGGCCTGGAATCATTAGCATCAGCTTATCGTTCATGTGTCTATCCTAAAAGTCAAATAAAAGTCAAAATTGTGGGAAATTGGTTTAGTCTGGTAGCAAATTTTAGATATTCATCTACAAATTACACTCAGATCGCCACCAGTCTTGTTGTATATTTTCCAAATCCATAGGAAAAGTATCGTGGGAGTTAATGATCGGTCAGCTTGACCTTCGCAATTTCTACGAGACTCCAACTCAAATAAAACCTCTGTTCCAGGCAATCTTACCATACACTTAGACACCAGGTTAAGGCATGTGCTAGTAGGGGAGTAGCTAAAATAGCTAAGGCTGAAGCGTCCATTTAAGCTCTCATAATTTTAGGTAGAGATATTATAAATTCTTAAATCTTCCCCATCATCGACCTAAGTTGTTTTGATAAAAATATGCGAAATCGATTTAAATATCGTGGAAATTGTCGGTGAAAAAGCTGTGTTTTGCTTCAACGAAGGAAGTAACCGCCTACACTATGTGGAAGAGTTAGATGTCATCGTTTACTAAGAGATAAAAGATACCCAACCAAAAGTTTTCAATCTGCTTGGGTAGAAGATTTGTTCTTCGGTTGCCATTCTCTAAAGAATACCTCTATCTATTGAGGAAGTGATGATTTTATTGCAATCTAAATCGCTTTCATGCGTGTATATAAGCCATCTCAGGCTTACTTGATGGCGATTTTTCACTGATACTTTTCAGTTTATTTGCTGCTAAATTTGAGATACTTATGGTGCTAATTGCTGTACATTTTGAAGCTTTACTCAAAGGCAGGCGATGCCTATGCCTGCGCTAATCAACTATAAGTTTTTATACTATACTTACAAACTTGCTACAATTGTGCTTAGTTTCGTTAGTTACCATTCATGGTGAGTCGTTTTTAACTAGTGTTCAGTTCATAAACTGTCACTCACCAGATCCCCGATTTTCTTGTAAAAGAGATATTCTTAGTTAGTGCAAGGAGTGATACCATTTCACCAAATGTTTGTCACAAGTTATCCCCGCAATACTCCCTGATAAGGGGGTGTTGCAGATTTCAAATGTTGCATCAAACAAGTGAGTTGGTATAAGCTTTTACGGGGAAGCGCTTGAGTGAGCAAAACTCTCAAGCGCTTTTTCGTGTATCAATAAAACAGTTTAACTCTTTGAACAATAATATAGATGTTTTTAAATATACATATACCAGAGAAAGAAACTACTGTTACAATACTTCTTGATAGCTCTAGCATTTATCCTGTAATAAATACGATCTAGCATCTTTTTCTTTGTACTATTCTCTGGTGTCATAAATAGATATCTTTGAAATACGCCTGCTTTCTCCACTACTGCACCGAACGCCTTCTACTCCAGCGCATTGGTAGACGCTATCACTTCATCCACGGACGACTCCAAGAACATTTTGTCTCAATGCCTGTCGAAAAATAGCCTACATAGCCTTTGAATATATTGTCATTGCGAGCGCGAAGACTTTACTTCGTTGCATACCCTTCTCTACGAGAGGCTGCCCCAACAGGAACGCCAGAGGCGAACGCAATGACATATCACAAGTAATTTAGTGGACATGATATAAATCTTTTGATGTTTTGGAAGTCTTAAGCAACTGCTGTAGGCTAGAGGGAATGAACATTTCAGGTTTTCAGTGCGTAAGTACATAAATCCTGAGTATGTTCTCTTCCCTCTAGTTTTAGCTGACTACAAAATTCACCAACTTTCCAGGCACTACAATTACCTTCTTAATCTCTTTGCCTTCGATATAACGCTGGGCAATTTCTGATTCACGGGCGTATTTCTCCAACGCTGCTTTATCTGCTTGTGCTGGTACTTGAATCGCGCCGCGAGTTTTGCCCATAACTTGAATAACTAAAGTGATTTCATCAGCTACCAAAGCAACAGGGTCAAATGACGGCCAAGTTTGAGTGTGAACTGAATCACTTTCACCCAACAAATGCCACAATTCATCAGCAATATGTGGTGCAAAGGGTGCGAGTAACATCACCAAAGTCCGAATACCTTCTGCGTAAATTGGTGAATTTTTGTCGGCATCACTTAGGGCATTACTCAACTTCATCAATTCGGAAATAGCTGTGTTGAATTGATATTCGTCTTCCACATCTTCTGTCACAGCTTGAATAGCCGTGTGAATCGCCCGCCGCAATTCCTTTTCAGCCTTAGTTAAATCAGAGGGTTGAGCTTTTTTACGGGATACCCCAGCAGTAATATAATCCGTCACCAAACGCCAAACCCGATTTAAGAAGCGGAATTGTCCTTCCACATCGGCTTCATCCCATTCCAGGTCTTTTTCTGGTGGCGCTTTGAACAAGATGAACATCCGCGCTGTATCTATACCGTATTTGGAAATTACATCTTCTGGCGCGACACCATTGCCCTTTGATTTAGACATGGTGGCGTAGAGACGTTGTAAAGGTTCGCCTGTCTGAGGGTCACGAGGGTCAGCAGAATTGACCAGATTAGAAGGAATCCATTTATCCTTACCGCCCTTATTGGGATTTAGGTAAGTTAAACCCTGTACCATCCCTTGAGTTAACAGACGTTGGAAAGGTTCATCAAAGTTCAGTACCCCTCTGTCGCGCAGTACCTTAGTAAAGAACCGCGAATACAACAAATGTAAAATCGCGTGTTCAATCCCACCCACGTACTGATTCACTGGCATCCAGTCGTTTACTTTACTGGAATCGAAAACCTCTTGTTCATTTTTAGCGTCAGGGAAGCGCAAGAAATACCACGAGGAATCAATAAAAGTATCCATCGTGTCAGTTTCCCGCTTTGCAGGAGTGCCACAAGTTGGACAAAGCACATTTACCCAGCTTTCTAACTGAGTTAAAGGTGAACCCCCACGCCCAGTAAATTCCACGTCTTCTGGCAACTGGACTGGCAAATCTTTGTCAGGTACTGGCACTATTCCACAGTTGGGACAGTGAATTACAGGTATTGGTGCGCCCCAGTAACGCTGCCGGGAAATTAACCAATCCCGCAAGCGATATTGCACCCGCACTTTACCAAAACCTTGTTTTTCGGCGTATTCAATTATGGCTGGTTTAGCGTCTGTGGAAGCCATACCAGTAAAAGCCCCAGAATTAATTAAAATTCCTGGTTCAGTGTATGCCTGCTTATAGTCAACTTGAATGAGTTGTGATTCACCAATTTCTGATGTTGGAGTTAAGTCAAAACCTGCAACATCATCTGGGGAAGCGATGACAAAATTAATTGGTAAATCGTAATTTTTAGCAAACTTAAAATCTCGGACATCATGTGCGGGTACACCCATCACTGCCCCAGTACCATACTCATACAGTACATAGTCAGCAATCCAAATAGGCACTTCTTCCCCTGTAAACGGGTTAATTGCCACCCCACCCGTGGGGATACCCCGCTTAGGTTTGTCTTCAGAAGTACGTTCCAACTCACTTTGATTAGAAACCTCTTTAATAAAGACTTCTACCGCCGCTTGTTGTTCTTTTGTGGTAACGCGATTTGTTAAGGGATGTTCTGGTGCTAATACTAAATAACTGACACCATAAACAGTATCTGGGCGCGTGGTATACACGGCAATTTTTTCATCTATCCCGATAATGGGAAATTCTAAATAAGCGCCTGTGGATTTACCAATCCAGTTTGCCTGCATCAATTTGACCCGTTCTGGCCAACCTGTCAACTTATCTAAGTCATTGAGCAATTCTTCGGCATAGTCGGTAATCTTAAAAAACCACTGCCGCAACAATTTACGCTCAACTATTGCGCCACTGCGCCAGGAACGTCCTTCGTTATCAACTTGCTCATTTGCTAATACAGTTTGGTCAATGGGGTCCCAGTTTACGGCTGCTTCTTTTTGGTAAGCTAACCCTGCTTGCAAAAACTGCAAGAAAATCCATTGCGTCCACTTGTAATAATCTGGTGAACAAGTAGCTAGTTCACATTCCCAATCAATGGATAAACCAAGACGCTGCAATTGCTGCCGCATCTGGGCAATATTCTGATAAGTCCACTTTGCTGGCGGTACACCACGGTCAATGGCAGCATTTTCTGCTGGCAAGCCAAAGGCATCCCAACCCATTGGGTGTATTACCCGATACCCTTGCATTCGCTTGAGGCGGGCAATCACGTCGGTAATCGTATAATTACGGACGTGACCCATGTGTAGGCTGCCCGATGGATAAGGGAACATGGATAAAGCGTAGAATTTTGGCTTGTTGCTAGCTGAAGGTGTTTTATCTAAGCCAAGTTCTAACCATGTTTTCTGCCATTTTTCCTCAATCGCTGCGGGGTTATATCGGGAATCCACCAAAAATTCTCCTAATGGGTCTGTCTAGGTTAACCTGTTATGTCAACCTGTTAGGTTAACCTATATTGTAGGTCAACTAATCACAGATTTATATAATTGAGCATCAGCCAAATTATGCCTGAGCTAATAGTGTTTCAGGTATGGCAAGAGTCATTATGATGAAGGTTTAGATGGTTGAATCAAATATAAAATTTTCTGATTTGGTGCGGGTTTTTGTCTACGGCACACTCAAACCAGGTGAAGCTAACTATAAAAAATACTGTGCTGGCAAAGTAGTTGATGTCAAAAAAGCTTTTGTAGAAGGTAAATTATTTGCTTTGCCAATGGGCTACCCAGCAATGACGCTGGGAAATAGCAAAGTTTACGGGTATTTACTATCTTTTCCCAACCCAAGAATTTTAAATGAGCTAGATGTGCTGGAAAATTACCAGCCCACTAGACAACCACCAGAAAACCTCTATAACAGGCAAATTATCGAGGTTTATGAACCCCAGTCGCTTCTTCTGGGTCGGGCTTGGGTTTATTTAATGACTCTAGAGCAAGTTGCCCAATTACGAGGATTACTCCAACCTGACGGCTGGTGGAGTGGCTGTTGTTTAATCGCAAAGCACAATTACGATCTGTGAATTGTTAACTTTGCAATTAGTTTATGTCCTGTTTGGAGTCTTGCCGTTGTGGTTTTACCGGATAGATTGGATTTTCTGGAGAAGCTACTGCTGCTTTAGGAATTTCAATTACCGGGTTATTTAGTCCCACCATCAGAGGAGAGGGTGGAATTATAGACGCTGAGGATGTTTGAATCGGTTCTTTTTGTGGTCGTTGCGCCAGTTGCGGCACATTCAAACCACCTGGTACTAAGCTAGATACTGCACCGATTACGCAAGCAGCAACAGCTGCACCTCCCGCCATCCAGTTTAAACGGGAACGGCGGCGCAAACGTGTGAATACTTGCTGAACTGTTGCTTCTGTTGACTCTTGGGCTGTGGGCACTGGGAGAGTCCGCAAGCCTTGGCGCAGCTTTAACAGTCGGGCATACAAGCATTGAACCGAGGCATCATTTGCCAGCCATTCTTCTACTTGCCTGCGTTCGGGGGCTGTGACTTCACCATCGAGGTAAGCACTCAATAACTCGAAGCGATCGCGCTTCACCATATCCATAAGACCCGTTGATTCATTGGTATGCTTGGCCATTCCATCTGACAAATTTTGAGGAAGTTGCAAAGAAGAACGGTCGTAAAACTGAGAATCAGTAGTCATCTTAACATTATTACCAATTCATACACGGGTAAACTGGGCGGGAATTTCGGGAAAATTAGCCATTTTTCCTTCTTAAGATGGAAGCGATCTATGTCTTTATGCTAATTCTTAATCTATGCTTAAATTCTGTCATTGGGCAGAGGCAAGATCCTGTAAATTAGGAGTCTAGATAATTCTGCAAGTGAGCTTGCAGCCTCGATCTAGCTCTGGCTATTCTTGACTTCACAGTTCCTAAAGAAACTCCAGTAATTTCAGCAATTTCTTCATAAGCCATGCCCTCGATTTCTCTCAGGACAATGGTAGTACGAAAAACTTCTGGTAAATCCGCGATCGCTTCCCGCAATTGCTCGTAAAATTCTCTCGTTGTCAGTTCTTCTTCAGGCCCGGGAGTATCGCCAGCGATTTCCCAATCCATCTCACCGTCCTCTAACGAGCGGGGAGCATCCAGTGATAAAGGGCTAACAACCCGCTTGCGTTTCCGTAACTCATCGTAAAACAAGTTAGTGGCAATGCGGCTTAACCAGCCCCGAAATTTAGCAGGCTCTTGTAATCGGTTAATATTCCGATACACTCGAATCCAAACTTCTTGAGCTAAATCGGCTCTGTCAGACCAATCTGGAGCTAGGTGGTAGAGAACTCTATCAACTTGACTTTGATAGCGGCGTAATAGTTCTGAAAACGCAACACGATCTGGCCGCAGTCCCGCTTGACAGCGCAAAATTAAATCGTGGTTAGGGAGTTTGTCAACTTGCACTGATGCTTCTGGATACTTTGCATCAACCGTTGACCAGGATACAGTAATCGACTGACTCATAGATCGTACTGGCTCTAAATCATCCCTATCTATTAGACCTGCTAATGGGACAGAAGTTCCATGCTAAGGTGACGGATTTATGACTGGAACACGGAGGCAGACAATTTTGGATACATTTATAGCAATAAAGTGAGCCACTTTTTCCTTATACTGCTCGCATAGTTGCCCTTACAACCATCAACTCAAAAAAGCGCAGCAATATGCACATTTTAGTACTTTTAGCAACTGGGTATATACGCTTGATAAAAATAATTAAATCTGGTTATTAAGGATGAAGAGAAAAATTTTGTAATTCTACCTTCTTGATACCTTTAAAATTCAGGTAATAATTTCTGGGAGTTGGGTTGCTGTGGTTACTATAATGGTGATTTATTTTTTTGATTTTGTTACCAGAATAGTTGCTGATTGTTCTAGTTGTGACCCGTAGATAGCACCAGAGTTATGTTGCTCTGGTACACGAACTTGAAAAAATAAATTGAGGGAAAATGTAATTGTGACTGCTAGCAATAGTTTTTCAAACATGGTTTTTCTCCCACCGACACCACTAATCATTGATTGCTACACTGCAAAAGTTCCGCCAGAAAGTCTAAGTATTGGCTTACAACCCCCAGAGCTTTGTAGGAATGAGGTTGGTCACTTGAATTTTTACTGCTGGGACAATTTGCATAGTCTTAGTTTGCCCAGAGGTGTTGGCAGATTTATAACGGAAATGATAAGTATTGATAAATTTTTGATAATCGGATGATGAACACATCCAATTTCTCGGCTGGATATGTCAGGGACAAACAATAGGCGATGGCAATGGCAAGAAACGAATCTGTAGGGCGGATGGTAATGTTGCTCTGTTTTGGCACAGCATTTTTATCTTTAGCTGTCCATTGGCGCATTACTACGGCACAACGGCAGTCTGATAAGTCTGCATCTACTTTGATGCGGCGAGATTCTACCCTAACCAATCCGAAGGGAAGCCGCTCAGAGGGAGTCTACAAGAATCTGTCACAAGTGAGTTTAGGGGAAATTGCGCTGGGTGCATCTGTGCCACCTGTTGAAGTTGCCCAAGGCTCAAGTGTTCAGAGAGCGGTTACACCAAATTCCTCTGCTATTAAGCCTCGAACTAATTCGAAAATAATTAAGAAGAATGTAGCTAAAGCAACGACTCGCAAGGCTTCTACACTCAAATATTCTGCTATTAAGCCTCGAACTAATTCGAAAATAATTAAGAAGAATGTAGCTAAAGCAACGACTAGCAGGGCTTCTAAATCAAAATCTTCTACTATTAAGCCTCAAACTCAGCCGAAAACAATTAGAAATAATGTAGCTCAAGCAACTGAACTACCAATCAAGATGCAGCTGGTGGCGCAAGCCGAAAGACAAAATCCAGTTGCGGATAGTTGGCCAAAAGGTTTATGGTCTAAAGCTTCAGCCCAACAAGCACCATCTGCATCTGATAGGCTGGCAGATGGCAAGACGCAAGTGGTGGTTGATTTAAGCGATCGCCGCACTTATGTATATGCAGGAGATGAGGTAATAGCTAGCTACCCAATCGCTGTAGGTAAGAAAGGTTGGGAAACTCCCACAGGTTCTTTCCAGGTGATCCACATGCGACACTATCCAATCTGGCGTCACCCAATTACAGGCAAAGTATTTGAGGCTGGTACGGATAGTCCCTTGGGAGACAGATGGATTGGTTTTTGGTCAGATGGACGCAATGAAATTGGCTTTCATGGTACGCCGGAAATTGACCTGGTAGGAACGGCTGTATCCCATGGTTGTTTAAGAATGCGTAATTCTGATGTCAGAATGCTTTATGAGCAAGTGAGTATAGGGACAACAGTACTAGTACGTAATTGATTAAGAGTCATTGGTCATTAGTCCTTTGTCTAAAACAAATAACAAATGACCAATGACTATTGAAATTATAATTTTTGCTCAAAATTAGGTGCGTATGTCTGGAGTAAGGCACTAACTTGGCGTACAACCTCATTACCAGTATTTTTGCCCAAAGCTTGCCGTTCGGGGAAGAAATTGGGTCGATCTAGGTAACGATTAATCGCTTCACTCACTTGCTGAGAAATTAATTCTTGCAGTTCTGCCTGAGCCGTTTGGCGCTGGAAGCTAGCACCCTCTTCTGTAGTAGCATACAAAGGTGGTAGTCGATTGAGAGCGTAAGCAGCAATATCTCCGACATCTAGAGAACTTTCGCTGGTGGCTTCAATTTCTGCGACTCTGGCGATCGCTTCTGTCAGTACCAATTCTTCCATGACGTTAATGAATTGTTTGCGAGGTACCGCCACTACCTCACCAGTCAATAGCGCTCCCATGAGCCGATCTAGCGCCATATACTCTTCAATTGAGAGTTCCGAGGCGTTATCACAGATTCTACCGACTTCTGCTTCCATCGCTGGTGTTAAATAACCATCCTGGAGAGCTTGTTCTACAATTTTTTCGATACTCATAACACTTATCATCATTTATGTTAGCCAAGCAAGGTAGGGACGGTATCAATCCAATTGATTTTGCTTAATCTTCAGCAAAAAAAACACAAATTACGCACAGACGCGATTATTCCGCCTCTACTAATTAACGACCTTAGTTCGCCAAGGTGTTGGATCAACAGATTGTCCGTTGACATACAGACCCCAGTGCAAATGTGGACCTGTGGAAGCACCTGTTGAACCAACTGCACCAATTAGTTGACCAGCTTTCACAAGATCACCTTCTTTAACGTTAATACGACTCAGGTGCATGAAAATACTGGTTACTCCTTGACCGTGGTCAATGCCAACTACGTTACCGTGTATCCTAAACCCTTGGGATACCCTACCCACCAAAGCAACTCGCCCAGCAGCTGGGGCAATCACCGATGAACCGGCAGCACCAGCGTAGTCAAGACCACGATGATAGTAGTCCTTTGCAAATGTACCATTATAGTAGCGACGAACACCATAGATTGTACTCATTCGCCCTGCATTTGGTTTCAGAAATACTCCATTCCAATACTTTTCTGGTGTTTGTAATGCTTTAAAAGCCGCTACACGCTTAAGTTCGTATTCTGTGGCATCTACTCCGGCTTTGCCAGGTGGCAAAGTAATGCGTTGTACGGGGAACTTGCGATTAAGCACATTCACTGCCAAGTTTTGGACTTGACCATCCCCTACAACGCGAAGTGTTCTAGTTCCAGGTTTTTCTAGGGGAGTTGTGGGAACGAAAGCCCGATACTGATTGGGGGCAATTTGAAAGGCTGGGTATGTATTATTACCAGTCGCTACTGTTGGATTTGTACCATTCTCAGGATTATTTAGATTAATCTCTACCGAGAGTGTATCCCCTAATTTAGGACTAGTTGGAGTCACCTTTACTTGTAAAGCATCTACAGGCAATGCCAAGGTGATAGGGAGAACAGCAAATATTCCCTTCAACACATTTATTGCAAGGCGATTGGCTGCCAAACTTTTGACATCAAAACCGAGAAACTTCTTGTTTGAACTACTAGTACTATTCTCAATAATCATAGAGCTACAAAAATTCCTTGCTTGTGTTGGAAGATAGACTAGCTTATTTTTACTCGTGTTTCCTCTTTGACGTAGATGTTTTTGAAACCCTCCAGAGACTTATAGACATCAGAGTTACATCAGGTAGGAGATAAGAGAGAATGGTTTGTAACTGTAATTTAGTTAGTTGGTATTAACTTTATGTATTACATTGACATTGGTAATTATCTTAAAATTTAACTAGATTGACGGCAAAGACTCTATAGTTGTTTGCCAAGGTATCATTTATTAGGCAACAAAAGAAACCCCTTGTCCCTTGTGATTATACCCATTACATAATAATACTTGAAGAAAATCTTGGAATCAACTGGACACTTGTTTAACTGGACACTCGTACTAGATTGCTAGGTTAAAATTGGTGTAAGTAAATAACGCAAACCAGGTAAACCAAAGGCAAAATATTAGAAATAACCCTATTAAGCTTAGGCAAAGTTCTATTTATTAAGTTATTGAGCATTTAATTTGCAAAGTTAGGGTATGCATCTTGCATACCCCACAATAGTTTTTAGTAAAATATAGTGTGAAATTATATTATTTTTAATTTATCCAATTCTTAATCACTGTTTATATACTAATAACACATATCATTATTGTTAATAAAAGATATAAAACAACAGTGATTTTACTTAAATTGTTCTAGTTTCGATTTCTGAGCTTGAGGAATGAAACCTGATTAAGTTTAGGTTAAGAATGTCAATTCGGACTTGAGCTTACCATCTTCCATGTCAACGATGCGATCGGCAATGTCAAGAATGCGGTTGTCATGAGTAACCATCAAGATGGTACAGCTTTGTTCTTTTGCCAGTTTTTGCATAAGATTGACTACATCCCGACCCGATTGGCTGTCAAGGGCGGCGGTTGGTTCATCTGCTAGGATTATTTGAGGATGACTAACTAAGGCGCGAGCGATCGCTACTCGTTGCTTTTGTCCTCCAGATAGTTTTTCAGGATAGTAATGTAAATGATTTCCTAATCCTACCTGCTCTAACATCTGGGCTGACCTAGCTAGCATCGCTTTTAACCCAAGATATTTGTGTAATTCCAAAGCCATTTTGACGTTTTGGAGTGCCGTTAGACTTCCATGTAAGTTATGTGCTTGGAAAATATAACCGTTATGCCGTCGCGCTTGTACTAATTGTTCAGCACTAGCACCACAAAGTTCTCGCCCTAATACCTGCAAACTACCAGATTGGGCAGAACGCAATCCACCAACTAAGGTTAGTAAGGTAGTCTTTCCAGAACCAGAGGGCCCGGTCATAATAATAATTTCACCGGCGTTAATCTCTAAGTTGATATTAGATAAAACTTGCTTGCGAAGGGAACTGTTACCAAAGTGGTGGTCGAGGTTTTTAATAGAGATTACAGGTTGACTAGTCATAAATGGCTCGATTACTGGTAAGAATTGTCATTGGTCATTTGTCCTTT
Organism: Nostoc sp. UCD121; assembly: GCF_014222285.1. Lineage (GTDB taxonomy): Bacteria > Cyanobacteriota > Cyanobacteriia > Cyanobacteriales > Nostocaceae > Nostoc. The sequence continues at coordinate 1,236 of NZ_JACKZS010000116.1, read as the reverse complement.
GTCCTTTGTCCTTTGCAAATGACAAATAACAAATGACAAATTTAAAACATATCAGCAGGATCGGTGGCTTGGAGTTTGCGGGTGGCGATCGCACCGGAAATTGTACACATAATGATAGTCAGCACTAATACCTGCAATGCCCGAATCGCAGTCATGTACATGGGTAAATTTGTGGCACTGCGAGTCAGTTGGTAAAGTGCTAAGGATACTCCCAATCCGGGGAAGAAGCCCAGTGCTGCTAATATCAACGATTCTTCAAGCACCACACCCAGCAGGTAGTAATTGCGATATCCCATTGCTTTAAAGGTGGCGTATTCTCGAACATGGGCATTAACATCGGTGGAAAGGACTTGATAGACGATAATTACACCTACCACAAAGCCCATTGATACACCTAGGCTGAAAATAAAGCCAATTGGGGAATTTGTCCTCCAAAAGTTGTTCTCAAATTCAATAAATTCGGCGTGGGTTAAGACTCTGACATCATCTCTCAGGTAGGCTTTCAAGCTTGCTGCCACTTTTTTCGGGTCATAGCCTGGTTTTACCTGAATCAAACCTAGACTGATACTACTTGACTGTCGCCCAGAAAATAGCCGCAAAAAGTTTTGATCGCTAGTAATCAGATTGCCATCAGAACCAAAGGAAGCCCCGACTTGAAATAAGCCACTAATGGTAATTGTGCGCCTTTCTATTTCGGTGGTTAGGGTTTTACCTTGGTCAATTTGAGCGATCGCTTTTTGATAATCTCCTCTTGCACCACGATCGAACAAAACGGTATCTGGTAGCTTAATTGCCTGCAATTGCTGGTTAACATCTGGTAAGTCAAAGGCTGGCTTATCTGGATTGAAGCCAATAACTAACACCCCCGTCTCACGATGTGTTTGAGGATTTTTCCAGATTGTATTATTGAAATACATCGGTTCTGCCGACTTCACCCCTGGTATATCCATTGCTTGGTAAAGTCGCCGACGAGAAAATGTAGACAAGCTTGGTAGGTTACGGGCTTGGGGACTTGTTAAAACAATGTCTGCTTGCAAACTGCGATGTAGTCTGGTGTTACTGTCATACAGCGCAGTCTGAAAGCCCAGCTGCATGAACATGAGAAGATCCGCAAAGGCAATACCTGACAATGCCACCAAGAGGCGGCTTTTTTCATGGTTCAGTTGCAGCCATCCTAGAGGGGTTCGCCGTCGCAGTTGTTTGATCAATCCCATTATTAAGAGGCAGGGGGAGGGG
>NZ_JACKZS010000554.1 GCF_014222285.1 Nostoc sp. UCD121 | reverse complement strand
GTGTAAGCGCCCGGCTTAGCAACGATCTGACCGCGCTCGATGTCCTCACGCTTGGTACCGCGGAGCAGCAGACCACAGTTGTCGCCAGCCTCAGCGGAATCCAGCAGCTTGCGGAACATCTCGATACCGGTAACGGTGGTCTTCTGGGTCGGACGGATACCTACGATCTCAACTTCCGAGTTGATGGCGAGGGTACCGCGCTCGGCACGACCGGTCACAACGGTACCGCGACCGGTGATGGTGAAGACGTCCTCGATCGGCATGAGGAACGGCTTGTCACGGTCACGCTCAGGCTCAGGGATGCTCTCGTCAACGGCTTCCATG
>NZ_JACKZS010000115.1 GCF_014222285.1 Nostoc sp. UCD121 | reverse complement strand
ATTTTTAGTATTATATTTCCAGTTTTTAATACTCCTGAGCAATACTTAAAACCTGCCATTGAGTCTGTATTAAATCAGATTTATCCATACTGGGAGTTATGTATTGCTGATGATGCTTCTACCCAACCTCATATTAGAAAAATATTAGAAGAGTATTCTCAAATAGATTCCCGCATCAAAGTTATCTTCAGAAATGAAAATGGTCATATTTCTTGTGCCTCTAATTCAGCTGTAGAAATAGCAACGGGAGAGTTTATAGCACTTTTTGATCACGATGATTTATTAACATCAGATGCCTTATACGAAGTAGCACTTTTGCTCAATCAGCATCCAGATGCAGATATGATCTATTCAGATGAAGATAAAGTTGATGACAATAACCAATTTATTTACCCTACTTATAAACCAGATTGGTGTCCTGATTCATTTTTGTCTCGGATGTATACTTGCCATCTTGGTGTTTATCGCCGATCTCTTATTAACAAAATTGGTGGTTTTAGAGTTGGTTACGAAGGAAGCCAAGATTACGATTTGGTTTTGAGATTGACAGAGAAAACAGAGAAAATATTTCATATACCTAAAATTCTATATCATTGGCGTCTTCACTCTGGTTCTACATCTGCTTCTACAACTGCAAAATCTTATGCCTATGAAGCAGGATTTAAGGCTTTGACAGATGCGCTTTCTAGAAGAGGCGAAAAAGGCACAATTTTACCAGACTCTAATATTCCTGGGCATTACCATGCTCGTTACGAAATAGACTCTTATAAACTAGTTAGTATTATTATTGTAGCAAGAGACTTTAGCTCCATATTTAACCAATGCCTAGAATCAATTTTTGCAGAAACTTTATATCCAAACTATGAAGTAATTGTCATAGATAATGGTAGTATATCTGATACATTAAAAATTATTGATAAGTGGCAAGTTCAACAGCCTAATCGATTTAAGTATTACTCTCATAATATTCCATTGAACTATTCAAAGCTAAATAATTATGCTGTTACAAAAGCGCAAGGTGATTATTTATTTTTTCTGAATAGTGACATTCAGGTTATTCAAGGAGATTGGCTCAATGTAATGGTTGAGCAAGTTCAAAGAGAGTGTATTGGTGCGGTTAGTGGATTTTTAATTGATTCTAACAACTCCATTCAACATGTAGGGTTAGCACTGGGTTTAGGCAACATTGCTAGTCATATTTATAAAGGACTTACTAAAATAGACGAATACGAAACCTTAGCTAGTATAGTATTGATTAAGAACGTCTCAGCCGTTACAGAAGATTGTTTAATGTGTCGTAGAGACGTGTTTGAAAGTGTTGATGGATTTGATGAAACATTACCTATTGTCTACAACGATGTGGATTTGTGTTTAAAACTGATAGTGAAAGGCTATAAAAATATTTATCTTCCTCATGTAAAGCTCGTTCACCATAAATTCAGCCGTTGGGAAGTTAAAATCGGCAAGGAAGAACGTTTATATCTTGAAGAAATAGCAGTTAAGTTCATGCAAGAAAAGTGGGGTAAAATCCTTGAATATGATCCTTGCTGTAGTCCTCACTTAATTAGAAACATAAACCTTAAGATTCAAGCAGAAAATAAGAAAATAAGACAACATTATAGTCAAGGTCTTGAAACAGAACCAAAAGAACTTCCTCAGCCTCTTGTGAGTATTTGTATTCCTACTTACAATGGGGAAAGGTTTATTGCAGAGGCTATTAATAGTGTATTATGCCAAACCTATCCAAATATAGAAATTATCTTATCTGATGATAATTCTACTGATAGTACAATTAAGGTTGCTAAATCATTTAACCAAAAACTATCCTTTGATTTTTCAATTTTTGAACATAGCCAATATGGACTAGCTCATAATTGGAATTTTTCTATTTCTCAAGCTAAAGGTAAATATATAAAGTTTTTATTTCAAGATGATCTTTTAGAACCAAATGCTATTGAAGAAATGGTCAATTTGGCTGAACAAGATGAAGAGATAGGTTTGGTTTTTTCACCTAGAACGATTTTTAGCAATACTGGCGATAGTAACTATGATTCAAACTTTTTAATGCATCACGAAGCCAAGGATGTACACAAAGCTTGGTCAACATTAAAGCTGATTCAATCAGGACAGGAACTTTTGTTAGATCCAAATCTACTCGATAATCCAATTAATAAAATTGGAGAACCAAGTACAGTCCTTATTAGAAAAGATGTGTTTGAAAAAGTAGGATTATTTAATTCTGAATTTTGTCAACTTGTAGATATTGAGATGTGGCTCAGAATTATGAGCCAATACAAAGTTGGTTTTGTTGACAAAGTTTTATCTCATTTTAGGATACATTCACAACAACAAACTCGTCGAAATCTTGCTTTAAAGGATGCTATTTTATTAGATTACCAAAAACTGTTTCAGACAATTTACAATGATACACGGTATCCTCAAGCAACGAGACAACAGGCTCTTCATAGATACGCAGCTTTGAGTGGCCAGAATACTGAATTATGTCAGTTGCGAAAACAAATAGCAGAAGAATGGCTAAATATTTCTGATGAACATATAAAAGATAGGTACGTGAGTCTGCTAGGTAAAACACATCAGATGTTACTGAATAGTAGCATCAAATTTGAAAGTCTAAGTGAAGAAGAAGAAATTTTCACTAATCATATTGTTAAAAATATATCTCAAGGTTTTGAGCAGCCAAAAGCAATTCAGTATTTGCTAGCAGCTATGCTGTATCGACGTGCTGACCAGTTACCATTACAGCGTGATCTCTCTCGCATACCTCGTTGGTTATTTAAAGACTATCTGCAATTCCTGTTTTCATCCCCAGTCAATTTTCAAGAACCGGGTGATGCAGATAATTACTATTACTATATACAGGGATGGATTGATTACTTACACACATCAATACTAAAAAATCCTGATTCTCCCTTGTGGCATGAAATAATTGATAACTTTACTCCCATTGCTAATTTTATCCCCCTATATTTTAATGAGCATAATCTTAAAGATATCTATATTAAACGTGGAGAGATTATAGAGTTTTTACTGAAGCTTAAGGGTTATCAGGTAGATTACGAGTTTTCTGATAGACCTATAACCAGAAAAAAAATTCGCTTGGGTATCCTGGCTGCACATTTTCTACCTGGTTCTGAAACATTTGCTTACCTTCCTGTTTATGAATATATCAGTAGAGATTTTGAAGTAATCTTGTACTCTCTTAACCAAACTGGTCATCAACTAGAGCAATATTGCCAAAGCTGCGCCAACTCTTTTAAACTACTGCCACAAGATTTAGCAGAACAGGTAAATATTATTCGTGTTGATGATCTCGATATATTATTTATTGCTACCAATGTGACGGCAGTAACAAATCAAATCGGCTTCTTATCAATGCATCGCTTAGCTAGAATACAAATCACAAGTGGTGGATCTGTGGTAACAACAGGAATGCGGCATATAGATTATTACATTTCTGGTACGCTAACCGATCCATCGCCAACGGCAGAACAGCAATATCAAGAAAAGTTGGTGAAACTTGAAGGGTCTGCTCATTGCTTTAGTTATGGTAATGAAGAAAAAAATATAACTGTCAAAGTTGATCGAGAAAGTTTGGGTATATCTGAAGAAACAGTTATTTTTATCTCTGGTGCTAACTTCTTTAAAATCATCCCGGAACTAATTAATACTTGGGCAAAAATAATTTCTGGAGTTCCAAACTCCGTTTTAGTACTTCTGCCATTTGGCCCGAATTGGTCAAACAGTTATCCTAAGAAAGCTTTTGTAAATCACTTAAATAAAGTATTTTCAAAGTATGGGATACCAGTAGACAAACTGGTAGTCTTAGATCCTCAGCCAGTGCCAAACCGCGAAGAAGTTAAAGAATACTTCAAAATTGCCGATGTTTATCTAGATTCTTTTCCATTTGCTGGAACAACTTCTTTGATAGAACCATTACAGGTTAATTTACCAGTAATTGCTAGACGGGGAAATAGTTTTCGCTCTGCAATGGGTTCTGCAATGGTGCAAGCATTAGATATACCTGATTTAGTTGCCGATAGTGAAGATTCTTATATACAGTTAGCGATCACACTTGGCAATAACCCTAAATTACGTCAACAAAAGAGCGCCGAAATCAAGGAAAAAATGCAAGGTAATCCTAGTTTTCTGGATAGTCGCGCTTATTCAGCTAAGATAGGTAGTCTCTTCCAAGAACTATTTAGTAAATATCTTGCAGATACTCTGAGTCAAAATTTCCGCTTAGGAGATATTAACCTAATTATTTTCCCAGACTGGTTACAGCCAGAAGACCTACTATACCAAGATTTAGCAAGTGTAATTTCTAGTCTCACAACTCACCCAGATAAAAGCTGCTTAACTCTCTTGATAGATACTCAAAATATTTCTGACGAAGAAGCCGATATGCTTTTATCGTCTTTGACCATGAATTTGCTCATGGAAGATGATGTAGATATAACTGAGGGGCCAGAAATTTCTCTGCTAGGTAAAATGAGTCATACACAATGGAAAACTCTTTTGCCTAGAATTCATACTCGAATTGCTTTAGCAACAGATAATCAATCTGCGATCGCACAAGCAAAAGCAGAAAATCTCCCATTCTGCGATGTAGATAGCTTTAGCGCATCTTAAGAAGCCTTTTATAAAAAAGTTTGTAGTAAGCACTTCAGTGCTTACTACGAACCCTCAAAACTACCTTGACAAAGTTCTAGCCCTTATTGATATTTAATTTGAGGGTTAAAACCCTCACTACGAGCTTATTTTTTATCAATATACTTCTGCCACATCTGCTCGTAAGCCTTCTCCATCTCACGGGTAAACTGCTTACCATTCCACAACGGTGCTGTTTGCCGGGATGCCTTCAATTTCAAAGCCACCTGCTGGCGTAAAGCTTCATCTTTCCCCAAGCGCACACCCCACTCAATATATTCTTCATCAGTCCAGGCGATGCCTTCTGTAATTCCTGCATTCATCATCATGGTGTAGCTATTACGTGCTGCAAATTGTTCACCAACTCGCGTCACCAAGGGGATACCCATCCACAATGTTTCTAAGGTTGTTGTCGCTCCGTTATAGGGAAATGTATCTAATACAATATCAGCAATGCCTAAATTAGCACGATGAACTGACTCTGAATGAACTAGTGGCAAAAATCGTAACCGAGAAGAATCTACACCTTCTTCTTCGGCAATTTTGTAAAAGAAGCGTTTAATTGTTTCCTCTTCAGCAAGTCCTTTAACCAAGAAGTAGCTGTTAGGTACTTGTTTGACAATTTGCATTTGCCACTTTGTCGTTTCTGGATGGCGTTTATATCCTCTTTGGGCGCTGAGATATACAACAGCATCCATAGGAATATCCAAGTCATCGCGGCGGAGAGTTGGTACACCAACTTCAAAACCATCTACTGCTATGTAAGTTTGAGGTAATCGCCAGATTTTCTCTGTATAGTAATCTTGTGCATCATCTGGCAGTACATAGGGGTCTGCAATAAAGTAATCAATTGCAGGTATACCTGATGCATCCCACCCTAGCCAAGTAACTTGAATTGGGGCTGGCTTAAGTGCCATCACTTCACTAGTAATATCTAAAGTGATGCTATCAAGGTCAACTAAAATATCAATTTCATCTTGATATATCTGGTCAGCAATTTCTAAACCATTCATACCTAATTGGCGAGCTTTTCCTCCCTGACTTAGATACCACTCTTGGAGATAGTCGTTTACTAATTTGTAGTTAACAAAATAAGTATGAATATCAAACTTATCTCGATCATGATGCTGAAATAACCAGCGAGCTAGCCAACCAACGGAATGATTTCTTAAAGCGTAAGATACATAACCAATTTTTAATTTTTTTGAAGGATTCTTGATAACTTGGCGATGATAGTTTTTTCCTTGTGATTGGACAAGAGCTTGAAGATCATTATTAAAAATATCAGCTACTTTGTTATAAATACCTCTAAATTCAGCAGGAGCATCTTTAATGTGAGGTATCGCAAAAGCTGGTGTAAGTAACCGTAATATTCTTGCTTCTTCTAAAAGAATTGGTTGTGCTTCAATAAAGTGTTTATATACAGTTTCTAATTCTTGACAAGTTGTACATATCTCTTGCCAATATCCCCCTGCTGACATTAGACCCCTTAACAGCAGATGGATCGCAAAAATTTTATCAGCCAAACCTTCTGATAAAGAATAACATAACCTAGCTGTGTCTATTCCTTGAGAATAGTTACCAGCATCCTGATAAAAAGTCGCTAAGTGCCGTAAAATTTCTACATTATCTGGTTCTAATTGTAAATACAATTCTAGCAGAGATACTGCTAGTAAAGGCTGCCGCAAAGTATGACCAATTTTCAGAGCAGCAGGAAGCAGTATAGAGAAGCATTGATGAGTATCAGAAAAATAAGGAAGACTAGCTTTTATTAAATTTAGAGTAATTTGATGTAAAGGAACAGTATTCAAAAATTCTTTTAAAACTTGGATTAATAATTCGGTATTTATCTCTACATTGTCTTTAGCGTTTAAGCTTTCAATTAATCCCCACTCATTCAAATCATCAATTTGTTCAAGAGTTTGCAGCTTTATAGAAACTATAAGAATTTGAAGCAAGTTATTTATATAACTAGGGTTAATTTCTCGTATATGCTGGCGAATTAACCAGGCTATAGAATATTCCTCTCGTGTTTCGCGTCTTTCAGCTTCTATTTGTAAAGATTCAACTAGTTCATTTATCCAAGTTGGTAACTGCTCTTCATCTGCCTCTGTCATTGGCAACATCCAAGTCATTTGAGCTTCTTCTTCTTGCCCTTGCAATAGGAATATTAATCCTAATCGCCAGTAATAGGAAATAGTATTTGGTTCTATTTTTATAGCTTGTTCGTATAATTTTGCTGCTTGCAGATAATTTTCTTCAATAAAGTATTCTTCAGCCTGATTTTGCCAGTTGTATATATCAATAATCATTGTAATTTTTAGAAAAAATGGATGGGCAGATAACAGAAATAAAGTGGATAGAATAATCTACCCACTTGGAAAAACCTAATTTAGTTCAATACAAACTACATGAAAAATGAATTTTGGTATGCAGTGGCTAAGACAAACTATATTCTCACGTAGTAAGTACCTTCTCTACTTATTTCAAAGCAGTGAAGTTGGAGGGGCAAGTAACCAAACCACTAATGTCAGTTACCACTGCACCACTGTTAACTCTTGCTTTATCGGCTTCACACAAAGTAGCTATAGTAGTAGCTTCACCAGTACCAGTTTGAGTTACCACACCCACACCGCCGATATAAGTTTTGAGAGGCGCAAGATCAATTACTGTTGCTGCTTGGTTGGTTACTAAGGTACTATTAGCACCACCACCACTAATTGAGTATTTATAATTTGTGGTTTGTGTTGCAATACCAAGACCTAGGTTACCAATATCAGCTTGAGCCGCAAATGCATTTTTTTCTAAGTAAAATGCTTGTTGGGCGCGGTTCATAGAACCCACGTAAGTTTTAGCTTCTGACTGCTTGGCTTTGTTAGCTTGGTTCAAGAAAGAAGGCAATGCGATCGCAGACAAAATACCGATGATAATAATTACTACTAGTAATTCAATGAGTGTAAAACCCTCATTTTCTTTCTTCTTGTTGAGGATGTGTTGAAGAAATTTGGCTTTTAGTTCGGTCTTCATAAGTGTTTACCCTGGGGTAGGAAGTGCTGGTGTGTTCTAGATATAACTTACCCAACTGCGATCGCTTTCCTATCACCTTCAGAAAAAAAGTTTGGGGAGATCCGGTTACACAATCCAGAATTCTTGTATCCCAAATGATGCAAGCATCACTAAGCCCCTGGCATTGAAAAAGTTATGAGCATTCAAGAAATAGCAGAATTACTAGAATCAAGAAATACCTTCAACAATAGCCCTAGCGGTTAAAAGGATGAGTACTGTAGGCATTTTGCGTAGGCGTAGCCCGTCGCAAACATCGCTTACCATCTGACATAGCCAATCACAATTTGTTATGCTATATTAAACGTAGTCGTTATGAGTTCGTATATTTTCATGGCTAACACAACTGTAGAAAACTTAGTAATTATCGGTTCTGGGCCAGCAGGGTACACATCTGCCATTTATGCCGGACGTGCTAACCTTAAACCCGTTGTATTTGAAGGTTTCCAAGCCGGGGGTTTACCTGGTGGCCAATTAATGACAACAACGGAAGTCGAGAACTTTCCAGGGTTTCCCAAAGGGATTACCGGGCCGGAACTCATGGATCAGATGAAGGCGCAGGCGGAGCGCTGGGGAGCGGAACTATATACTGAAGATGTTATCTCAGTTGACTTGAGCCAGCGTCCATTTACAGTGCGATCGCAAGAAAGGGAAATTAAAACCAATAGCATCGTCATTGCTACGGGTGCGACAGCAAAACGTTTAGGCTTACCCAGCGAACATGAATTTTGGAGTCGGGGTATTTCCGCTTGTGCAATTTGCGATGGTGCAACACCAATTTTTCACGGTGCAGAATTGGCTGTAATTGGTGCTGGCGACTCGGCCGCGGAAGAGTCAATTTACCTCACAAAATACGGATCTAAGGTAAATATGCTAGTACGCACCGATAAAATGCGGGCTTCTAAAGCCATGCAAGACAGGGTTTTGAGTAACCCAAAAATCCAGGTGCATTGGAACACAGAAGCCGTGGATATCTTCGGCAATGGTCACATGGAAGGGGTGAAAATCCGCAATACTAAAACTGGTGAAGAAAGCCAACTGCACGCTAAGGGTTTATTCTACGCCGTTGGTCACAGTCCCAACACTTCTCTATTCAAAGGTCAGTTAGAACTGGATGAGGTAGGTTACGTTGTCACTAAACCCGGTTCTGTAGAAACTAGTGTAGAGGGTGTTTTTGCAGCCGGCGACGTGCAAGATCATGAGTTTCGCCAAGCAATTACAGCTGCGGGTACTGGCTGTATGGCGGCGATGTTAGCAGAACGTTGGTTGTCATCCAGTGGCTTGATTCAAGAATTCCATCAACAGCCAGAAATAGCAGACAATGAATTAGAGCATCAGCCAGCCAAAAAGACTGAAGCTGAGGAAGAAGCTGGATTTAATTTGAATGAAACGCGCCATGAGGGAGGTTATGCTTTACGGAAATTGTTCCATGAAAGCGATCGCTTACTCCTTGTTAAATACGTCTCACCTGGTTGTGGCCCTTGTCATACCCTGAAGCCAATTTTAAATAAAGTGGTGGATGAATTTGACAGCAAAATTCACTTTGTAGAAATTGACATCGACAAAGACCGAGATATTGCTGAAAATGCTGGTGTAACAGGAACGCCAACGGTTCAATTGTTCAAAAACAAGGAACTGGTGAAGGAAGTTAAAGGCGTGAAGCAGAAAACCGAATATCGCCAGTTAATTGAAAGTAATCTTTAGGGACTGGGGACTGGGGACTGGGGACTGGGAAATAATTCTTTTAACTGCTAATACCCAATAGCCAGTCCCCAGTTCCCAATACCCACTCCCTAATATGTAAAATGGTCAGCGTATCAAGCTTTGATCCAGGCGATCGCACATGGCCATTACAAAACGGCGACTACCGACATTTTTACAGTTTGGGAAAAGTTCCAATCTTTCCCAAAAACTCATGCTCATTGGGTTAGCCATCACCCTATTTTTCATCTTCCTGGCATTCTTCGCTCCCCTATTCCAGGCTTGGGGATGGCTGCAAAACCCGAAAGATTTTCTCTCTAATCCAATTCACGAGCCACCCTCAGCTAAACATTGGTTTGGCACTAGTCGCCTGGGTTATGATGTCTTCTCGCGGACATTATTCGGCGCTCAAGCTGCTTTGCAGGTGGTGATTTTGGCAACAGCGCTGAGTATGATTATCGGTGTGCCTCTGGGGATGCTGAGTGGTTATCTCGGCGGTAAATTGGATAAAGTGTTGCTGTTTTTGATGGATAGCATCTACACTTTACCGGGGCTACTGCTGTCTGTGACACTAGCGTTTGTGGTGGGGCGTGGGATATTAAATGCAGCGATCGCTATTAGCATTGCCTACATCCCCCAATATTACCGCGTTGTTCGCAACCACACTGTGAGCGTGAAAACTGAAGTCTTCATCGAAGCTGCTCAAGCAATGGGCGCTTCCACTTGGGTTGTGCTTTCTCGTTATCTATTTTTCAACGTTATTCAAAGCGTACCCGTCCTCTTTACACTCAATGCTGCTGATGCAATTTTGGTGTTGGGAGGTTTGGGCTTTTTGGGGCTAGGACTTCCCGAAGAAGTGCCAGAATGGGGACATGATTTAAAACAAGCTCTAGAAGCTCTACCTACTGGCATTTGGTGGACTACACTTTTTCCTGGTTTGACCATGACATTCATGGTAGTAGGGTTATCACTACTTGGTGAGGGGTTAAACGAATTTGTCAATCCCCGATTACGGAGAGAAAATAGAATCCGAAAATAGTTAGTAAACAGTGGACACTTATCAGTCAACGGGCTAATCATTAATAACTAGTAATTGATAACTGGAGAGATTTGTGTGAAAGATAACCTGACGTTAATTGCCGCCGCTACTGGCGGGTTTATCCTTTCTGTTGCCCTTGCTGGCATCTTAAGAGGTGCGCCAGTTACAGGTTGGCAAGAGCAATCGAGTTTCCGCAGCACGACTTTTGCTAATTTACAAAAATCAGAGTTGAAAGCTGCGCGTCTTCTCCCAAGCAAAGACACTGCGCGAACAGATCGAGGATGAAAACAACTCGCGCCCAATAATAGGGAATAGGGAATAACTGTTCACCAATGCCCCATGCCCACTTGCCCTGAGCGAAGCCGTTCGCGTAGCGTCTCGCAGAGAAGGGATGCCCAATCACAAATGACAAATGACAAATGACAAATGACAAAATTCAAGTAATTGGCATTGATGTGGGGGGAACAGCAATTAAGCTGGGGCGGTTTACAGCCGATGGAACTTGTCTGCAATCTTTGACTATGGCGGCTCCCCAGCCGACAACGCCGGAGGCCGTGCTGGCGGTGCTGGTAGATGCGATCGCGCAAATTGATTCAAATAATGAAACTTTTGCTATTGGTGTTGGGACTCCTGGTCCCTCCGATGCAGCAGGACGCATCGCTAAAATCGCCATTAACTTACCTGGATGGATCGATGTGCCTTTAGCAGACTGGTTAGAAGCTAAAACTGGCAAACCTACTGCGATCGCTAACGATGCCAACTGCGCTCTTTTGGGAGAAGCTTGGCTGGGAGCCGGTCGCCAATTTCAAAATCTGATTCTCCTAACTTTAGGAACTGGGGTTGGTGGCGCAATTATCCTTGATGGCAAACTATTTGTTGGACATCAGGGAGCCGCTGGGGAATTGGGTTTAATTTCATTAAATCCTGATGGGCCAATTTGTAATAGTGGCAATCAAGGTTCTTTAGAACAACATGCCTCTGCTACTGCCATTCGCCGCCGCACTCTCAAGGAACCCATCGAATTAGGTGTTCTTGCTCAACAAGGAGAAGCCGCAGCATTGACTTTTTGGCAAGAGTATGGTAGGAATTTAGGAATTGGCTTGACGAGTTTGATTTATGTACTCACACCGCAAGCGATCGTCATTGGTGGCGGCATCAGTGGCAGCTTTGAGTTTTTCTTACCAGCAGTGAAGGCAGAAATTGAGAAGCGGGTGCAGCCTTTATCACGAGATGGTTTACAGATTTTGCCAGCAGAGTTAGGCAATTTTGCTGGGATCGTGGGTGCAGCAAGGCTGGCATTGCAACACTATTCGAAATTTTAGATCGTGTAATCTCAGTTCGAAATTTTAGATCGTGTAATCTCAGTTATATATATAGCTTGGCGATCGCTTTATTTGCTTTGAAAATTGGCGAATAGCGATCGCAAAATTTTTTGCTTTGATCTAGCCTTACTTAATAATTCGTGAGAGATAAGATCCCCGACTTCTTTGAAAACTTGGGGATCTGTGAATTTAATTACAGGGTATTAATCATAATTCTTTGTTTGGGCTTTTATCGTTGAAAAGTTCAACCGTATATTCATGTACAGTAATGTGATGATATTGAACCAAGAATTATGTCTAATGCAGTTAAAGTATTCTTTTCCTACTCCCACAAAGATGAAGCCTTGCGTGACGAATTGGCAACTCATTTGAGCATGATGAAACGTCAGGGAGTTATCCAAGCTTGGCACGATCGCGAAATCAGTGCTGGTAGAGAATGGGCTAATGAGATAGATGATAATCTTGATATTGCAGATATCATTCTGCTGCTAGTGAGTGCTAACTTTCTGGCTTCAGATTACTGCTACGACAAAGAAATGACACGGGCAATGGAGCGACATGAAACACGGGAAGCTCGTGTAATTCCGATTATTCTGAAGCCGGCAGACTGGAATGGCGCACCTTTTGGTAAACTGCAAGCACTGCCTAAAAATGCTAAACCTGTCACAACCTGGCAAGACCAAGATGAGGCTTTTTTAAATGTCGCTCAAGGGATTCGCAGAGTAGTTGAAGAAATGGCGAAATCAAACACTTCTTCCTCAACTCCTGCTAAAAATACTACACCTGCAACTTCCAGCCCTTCTGGAACAAGTGGGGTATTAACTGAGCGCCAGCGTCGGCGATGGGAGCAAGAACGGGATTCAGTGCAAGAACAGTATGACCTCGTGAGCAAAAAATTGGGACTGCTGGGTAAAGCATACGCCATTGAAACGGATGTATCTACAAAGCTGAAGCTAGAAGTGCAAATTCAGGAAACCAAAACAGAACAAAATAGATTAGATCGACAGCTTGAGGAAATCGAGCAAAAACTATTGTAGTTGTCTTTTAAACCAGCCAGCCTGACATATCCTCTATACTCGAATTCCTCACCCCCAAAACAGACAACACCAAAACTAGAAGAACGTCAATATCAAGTCACAAGCTTGATAAACGAAGCGGATCGTTTGCGCGAAGCTAAAAAGTTCGAGGAAGCAGCCGTCAAGTACAAAGCAGCCCTCCGTCTTGACCCTAACTCTATAATCGCTCACTATAACCTGGGGAGTGCGCTGCACGATCAAGGGAAGTTGTCAGAAGCGATCGCCGAACTGGAAATAGCTGTTCGCCTTAACCCTAGTAGTACTATTTTTCGTAAAAACTTAGAGATTTATAGAAATGAGAAGAAGGGTTTTTGGGGGCGTTTATTTGGTGGGTAGAAGATTCTCAGTCTTATTCATCTCAAGGGCGTGCGTTAGCGTAGCTCGTCGTAGACACCGCCTGTTGTTGATAATGCGTAATAAACTCAGCGTGTTGTATTTCCCTTTGAGATTTGTCTGAATTGCATGAATTGTTATCTTTCAGGTATTCTTAACTAATCTTAATAAAGCTAAAAATTCCGTATCCTCTGAATAACGAGAAATCTTTGAGCCACAGTTCTATCAAAAGGATGAATTGAGTTTTTTCCCAGTTGTCAATATTTGTTGTTAAACTAATACTGAATATTTTTTTAACTTAATATAAGAATTAATTACTTAACCAATGGTAGATGCCAAAATCTATAAAAATATAGTGTAATTAAATTGTTAATTTTTTCCTAACTTCCTTTTACTTGCGTTATCTTTTGCTTACGTGATTTTAATACTACCTTTACATTATTCCTTAAGTATAATTGTGGAATAATACAGAATATCCTCTTTTGTTAGGCAATCCGTAGTAATATAGTCCGTTTAAGAGAAAAACTTATCATAAATTACCCGCTTAACACTTTTGCATAAAAATACATAGGGTAGAATAACTGAATATTGCTCAGATATTTTTAAAATTAAAAGCAGGATTTTTTAATGTTCAGCTTAAATAATTCAGAAAAAGACACAGTTAACAGCACAGCATCCACTAAGAGGCTTGCAAGAGCAATGATGGTTTCTGATGGGGAATTTGCACTGATATTAGCTTGTTGTAACAGTGTTGAAAGACAGCAGCAAGTGCTGAATCTGTTAACAGAATTTTCATCAATAGATATCCACGAAATCTTGCTCTCACCTGCGACTGACACATTGTATACAGCTATTAGCAGTGCAATTGGTACTACTCAACCCGAAGCTTTGATGGTACGGGGTTTAGAATCCGTAGTGGAAATCAACCAACTAATCCTCAGTACTAACATGATGCGAAATGAGTTTCGGAAACAGTTTCGGTTTCCCTTGATGTTGTGGGTTAATGATGAAATTCTACGCAAGCTAGTCTGGTTAGCACCAGATTTTAAAGACTGGGCAGCAAGTACTATTAGATTTGATGTACCTCACAATCAGTTAGTTGAATCAGAACAACGAGCCATCAGCGCCTAAAATTGCTGAGATTACTCAAAATATTGTAGATGCTAGGTTGAGCCGAGCAAAATTTTTTTCTAAAATTACTTTTATTTAACCTTCGCTTACCCTGACTTCTCATAGGATATAGAAAATCTTGCTTCCATCTTTCTGTAATCTGAGGATCTGGTGTAAACCTCGTCTATGTTGAAACCTAGAGTTTTTTAAAAGATATATTTATGTAGGTTGGGTGGAGTGAAACGCAACCCAACATCTGGGATGTATATAGGGCGTTTTGATTGAGTGCAATTTTCACCCAGAATTTGTATAAGGAACAAACAATTAGTACATCAGCGTCTGTATTTATATCTGTTTCAGGACAAATATACTAGATTAATTCCAACTGGTGAAGTACTGGAATTATATATTTTATTGCCTACATGTGGTTGGATACTATTTCCTAGTTCTATAACTCTTGAGTAACATCGCTATATTACGATGAAAACCATGCTGAAAAAATACCTTAACACCAATCAAGCACGAATTTTTACTGCTTTGATTTTGACTGGAATTTTGTCTGTAACTAGCAGTTTAACGCTTATCAAAGATGCGACGGGCGCTTCTGCTAACTTCTCGTTAGAAACAAACAATGAAGTCCTTAAGGATAATATTAAACCAAATCGCTTGCCACGTCCAGTAGCTAAGGCGGTACTGCGAGATTTAGCCCGCAAACAGGGAATTTTTACTAGCCAACTGCAAATTATTGATTATAGTCAACAGACTTGGCGCAATGGTTGCTTAGAACTGCCCCAATCGGATGAAATCTGCACCCAAGCGTTAGTTCCTGGTTGGCGGATTGTGGTGTCTAATGGCAAACAAAATTGGGTTTATCATACCAATAACAATGGGCGATCGCTACGTTTAGCTTCGGCAAATACTCCTTCTAACAATCTGCCAGATCAATTACCTGCGTCTGTAAAAAATGCTGTTTTGCAAGCTGCATCCAGACGTTTGCAGCAGCCGATTTCTCAGCTAACCATTATTCAAGCTCAATCGCAAACTTGGAGAGATAGCTGTTTAGAATTAGCTAATGCTGATGAATTCTGTACCCAAGCTTTGGTATCAGGCTGGCGAGTAGTTGTTGGTGCGGTTGACCAAACCTTGGTTTATCATACTAATCAAACAGGTTCCGCAGTCAGACTGAACCAAAAGGCTAACGAAGGTACACTTGCCCCTGTGCAAATTCCAGCCAGCGAGTTACCACCACCGTTAGATCGAGATATAGTATTTCGGCAAATCTCCAGTGGCGGTTTTGCTGGCAGAACCTACCAAACTGTCTTACTCAAAGATGGGCGATTGATTCGCGTGCGGATTGGTGATGCCAATGATTCGGAACGCAGTGTTCGCAGCGTTTCTGTGCAACAGGTGCAACAATTTCAGAGGTATTTGGAACGCTCTAATTTTAGTAAATTCCAAAATCTCAGTTACCCAGCCCCTAGTGGTGCTGCTGATTATATCACCTTCACTCTTACCAGCCAAAAGGGTACAGTTCAGTACAATGATATTTCTCGAAATAACCTGCCAACGAATTTACAAGCAGCAGTCAAAGCCTGGAATCAACTCGTAGCCAGCGCCCAATAAATGATAAACCTCAGCAATGTAATTAAATAGCGATTGTTTTAGCGCTTACAATCGAAACGATCGCTATTTATGCTGATTGTTCATAATTTGATGATATCTCTAGCAAATGATGAAAAGGTTTCTCAAGTGGTGTGTTGAGTTTCATTCTTGGTGGAATATCCGCCAAAGCAGAAAGTCGGGGTTATTTGCCGTTATCGTTACCTTGAGTGTGGTAGCTACGGTGATGCTATCGTTCCCATTGAACGCTCAAATTAATCTACCGCCAAAGCCAGCATCCGAGTTAAGGGGGGTGTGGTTAACAAATATTGATAGTGATGTGTTATTTGAGCGCGATCGCCTTAAGGGATCTTTGCAACGTCTTGATGAACTCAATTTTAACACCATCTATCCGGCGGTTTGGAATTGGGGATATACTTTGTATCCCAGCAAAGTTGCCCAAAAAATAATTGGGCGATCGCTCGATCCCACACGCGGATTGCAAGGGCGAGATATCCTCAAAGAAATTGTTGATGTGGGACATCAAAAAGGGCTAACAGTCATTCCCTGGTTTGAATTTGGCTTCATGGCACCAGCCGACTCTCTCTTAGCTAAAAATCGTCCCCAATGGCTTACTAGCCGCAGCGACGGGACTCGGATTGTCAAAGAAGGCACGCATAACCGGGTTTGGCTAAATCCCTTTCGCCCAGAAGTACAACAATTTATCCAAGATTTAATCGTTGAAATTGTCAGAAACTACAATATTGACGGCATTCAATTTGATGACCATTTTGGCTTACCATCAGAACTAGGTTACGATGCTTACACAGTGGCACTTTACAAAAAAGAACACCGTGGTAAAGCTCCCTCCAAAAATTTTAAAGATCCAGAATGGGTGCGTTGGAGAGCTAACAAAATCACCGAGTTTATGAAACGGGTATTCAAAACCATCAAAGCTACTAAAAAAGATTGCCTAGTTTCCATTGCACCCAATCCTCAACGTTTTTCCTACGAGTTCTTTTTAGCGGACTGGCAAAAGTGGGAACGGCTGGGAATCATTGAAGACTTAGTTTTGCAGATATATCGTGATGATTTGAATGTTTTTGTTAACGAATTAGAATATCCAGAAGTGAAAGCGGCAAAGAGCCATATTCCAGTGAGTGTGGGCATTTTGGCTGGGTTAAAAAACCGATCTGTGCCGATGCAACAGATTCAGACACAAGTGCAAAAAGTCCGCGATCGCAATTTTGCTGGAGTCTCCTTCTTTTTCTATGAATCCCTCTGGAATATGGGCAAAGAAAAGCCACAAGAACGTCAAACTGGCTTCCAGAAGATTTTCCCCACACCTGTAGCTTACCCGAATTTGCTAGCAGGTTGGAAACCATTTAGTTAATAGTCATTTGTCCTTGGTCATTAGTCATTGGTCATTTGTCCTTGGTCATTGGTCATTGGTACTAATGACTTCAATTTCTCCACGGCTTATTATCAAAACGACCGAAGCTTGCGTTCAGTCGGTGAATACTCTAAAAATTTGGGATGTTACTCATGAGCAGACGGTTACACAGCCGTAAAATTTCCTTAGTGGCTATGCTTGCGCTTGTTATATGTTTTACTCTGGTAAGCGTGCGTTCATTTGGGCAAACAATTATGACATCAGCACCCCAACTACTCACCGATCCATTTTTACAACTACCAACTGAAACCTCAGTGCAAGTAGTTTGGTTTACTGAGTTTCCTGGTGTTAAGCACACAGTAACTTATGGTGAAAATCTCAAACTAACCGCTAAGGCAAATACTACCAAACTCAGTCGCACTCGTGAAGATCAGCAATCAAGAGTTGGAAGCCAAACTAAAGACGGTGAAGTTTATCAAAAACCAGTCCAGCGCGACATTTGGCGACATGAGGCTGAGGTAGGTGGGTTAACTCCTGGTGTGCGGTTAAACTATCGGGTTACGAGTGTGCGAGAAGACGGCGAGAGTATTAACAGTGATGTTTTTACCCTTGCAGCTACTCCCAAACCAGATACACCACTAAAAATTTTACTTACCTCAGATCATCAATTAAAGCCGATGACAGCAGCAAATCTGCAAAAGGTGGTAGAAACAGTTGGACGAGTTGATGGGGTGTGGTTTGCTGGTGATTTAGTTAATATTAGCGATCGCGCCTCAGAATGGTTTGATGATAATAGTGGTGGTGCGTTGTTTCCCGGCTTACAAGGTCGTGCTACTTATGAAATGACGCACAACAACATTAAGACAACCTATACTGGTGGACAAATAATTCAACACGCACCCATGTTTACTTGTATTGGTAATCATGAGGTGATGGGGCGATTTGCCAGGATGGGAAGTTTAAATGATGAATTTGATGATACAATTCCCCGTGTCGTTGCTCAAAAAATCTACCGAGACAAATCTTTAATCGATAATTCTTTTAATACTAAGACTTACGAAGAAATTTTCTCTTTACCAAAAACTAAAGAGGGTGGAAAAAGGTATTATGCAGTCAGTTTTGGTGATGTACGTTTAGTGGTACTGTACTCTACGAATATGTGGCGGACTCCTAGCTTAGATAAAAAGCGCAGGGGTAGATATCAGGAAGCTGAAAAAGATTTAAATAATCCTGAAAATTGGGGTTATGGACAGCTAATTTATGAGCCAATTGCTAAAGGCAGCAAGCAATATAATTGGTTAGAAGGAGAACTCAACAGCCCTGAATTTAAACAAGCAAAATACAAAGTTGTGATGTTCCATCATCCTCCCCATACTCTGGGTGATAATATTGTTCCTGCTTATACAGAACCTGTTCCAATAATTGAACGGGATGGGGATAATATCAAAGCTGTGCGTTACGAATACCCCAAAGATGCAGATTATATTATCCGCGATGTTATGCCTTTATTAGAAGCGGCTAATGTGCAATTGGTATTCTATGGGCATTCTCATTTGTGGAATCGTTTTGTTAGTCCCAGTGGAATGCACTTTCTAGAAACATCTAATGTTGGCAATACTTACGGCGCTGCTTGGGGTGACAGAAAGCGAGAAGTGCCAATTGGATATCAAGAGGATTATGTTAAGCTTGGCGATCCCAATGGTTTGGAACCAATAGTGCCCACAATTGCCCCTTTGTTGGGTGAAGATGGTAAGCCGATACCTTATATTTCGAGTAATGATATTACGATCTTTAGTATTTTTGATACGGGGACAGGTACGATAAGTAGTTATTGCTTTGACACTCGTAAACCTGATTCGGAAGTATTGAAATTTGATGAATTTAAGTTGAACTATAGCAATCCTATTTGATTTGTGAAAATTGGCGGATTTAGCTCCCCAACTTATTTGATAAGTCGGGGATCTTGTTGTTTGCAAATGATTAAGGATTGCTATAAACTAATACGGTTCAGTTATGACTAACTTTTTATTAAAGTCAATTTTTTTAACGAACCGCAGAGGCGCAGAGAACACAGAGAGAAGAAAGGAGTTATTAATCTATGCCATTGGATTATAAGCTGCTAATCGCATCGGCAACTAGTTTAGAAACGAAGGGTAAAATATCTCGACTCTTAGCTTGGGCTTTCCCTTCAGTAAATACCACTAATAGGTAAGGGCGCTGTTCTGGTAATTCAATATACGCGGCATCATGGTGAACTTGACTTGTCCAACCTGCCTTTGACCAAATTTGAGCATTTTCAGGAATTCCACCACCTAAGAAACCTGTTACCTGATCTTCCTCTCTGTCAGTGGGCAAATCGTTGAGAGGACGTTTGAGTAAAGCCATCATAGCTTGCGATCGCGCACTGGAAACCGCAACTCCACCTACAATACTATGCAGTAACCTAGCGATCGCATTTGTGGTCAACATATTGCGATTTTCTAGTAACTCTCCCACAAATGCCCGTTCTCGTCCATAAGGGCCCTCACTCCAAGTTTTTTGACAGACGTTAATCGTCTCCATTTCTTCCCAACCCAAAGATTGATAATAGCGGTTAACAATATTACGCTGATATTTCCAGGTTTCAAAGGGCCCGGTTGGTAATTCTGGCCCGGATGTAGTACCACTTAAAATATCCACAACCAAGCTGGTAGCATCGTTACTAGAATCGACAATCATATCCCGCAAAGCGCGTTCCAACTCTTTGGAGGTTTGAGTCATGCCTTTTTCTAGCCATTCATTTACCGCCACCAGGTAAAATAGCTTGACTACACTGGCAGGATAAATTCGTTCTACACCGCGATAAGTAAAACCACGGACTGGATGATCCCAAAAAGCGTTGGGAGTCAGCGCCCCACCAGTATTTACTCGCACTGGTGGATCGTAAACAACCCAAGTCAAGGCAATTTGATTCCGGGCTAAAGTCGGAAATGCTGCCCAAGTTGCATCTAAAATGCCATTACCAATATTTTCGAGTTGTTCGTCTTTATTAAAAAAAATCATTCTCTAAATAATGTCCTTTAATCTAAAATCCGAAGTCCAAAATCCAAAATTAGGGGAGTATCAGTGTTTAGCTGACCTAAATTTATATGATTCTCCTGAATGTACACGTTTAGCAACTCAATCTGCATCTGGGAGGCATTTGTGGGTAACATCAAATCGTCAAAATTTAGCGATCGAGGTGTATTTGTGTGAAGATGACTATCCGGGATGGGTATCTCTTTCAGATTTTGATTCATTACAACCTGCTACTGTACCTTATCAGGCTGCAACATTTTCTGAATCTGAAATTAAGAAACACCTCGCAGAGGTCATCGCCTTTAGCCAAAAAGCGATGCAACAATCAAATTATTACCTTTGGGGTGGTACGGTTGGGCCAAATTATGACTGTTCTGGGTTGATGCAGGCGGCGTTTGCTTCAGTGGGGATTTGGCTACCTAGAGATGCCTATCAACAGGAAGGATTCACCCAACCAATTACTATTGCAGAACTAGCAGCCGGGGATCTGGTATTTTTTGGAACTAACCAAAAAGCAACCCATGTCGCACTTTATTTGGCGGATGGTTATTACATCCATAGTTCTGGGAAAGATCAGGGACGGGATGGAATTGGGATTGATATTCTCTCGGAACAGGGAGATGCTGTTAGTCTGTCGTATTATCAGCAGCTGCGAGGTGCTGGTAGAGTTTTTAAGAGTTACGAACCACAGAGACGCTGAGGGCGCTGAGGCTTATGAGGAGTGGGAAGGTTTATCAAGGGTTGAGTGAGGAGAATGGGGCGATTTCGGCTATTGTCCCAGATGTTTCGGTGGTGGTGCCGATACATGATGAGGTGGAAAGTTTGCCACTTTTATTAGAAGCGATCGCATCTACTTTATCTTCTAGTCAGGTAAATTATGAAATCATCTGTGTGGATGATGGTTCTACAGATGGTTCCGGGGGTTTTTTGAAAAAAGAGGCGCAAAACCGCACTGATTTAAAGGCGGTGATTTTGCGTCGCAATTACGGACAAACTGCGGCGATGGCTGCTGGATTTTATTATGCAGTGGGAAAAGCGATCGTTACTTTAGATGCCGATCTCCAAAATGATCCGGCTGATATCCCTATGTTATTGGCAAAGCTGGATGAAGGTTACGATTTAGTGAGTGGTTGGCGGCAAAATCGCCAAGATGGTGCTGTAAATCGGTTACTTCCTTCCAAAATTGCTAACTGGCTAATTCGTCGCACCACTAGCGTGAATATTCATGATTATGGCTGTTCGCTGAAAGCCTATCGTGCAGAACTGTTGGCAGATATGAACCTCTACGGCGAACTACACCGATTTTTACCCGCTTTGGCGTACATTGAAGGAGCTAGAATTACTGAAATACCCGTGCGTCATCACGCCCGTCGCTTTGGTCGCAGTAAGTATGGGATTTGGCGGACATTCCGGGTGTTGATGGATTTGTTAACCATTCTATTTATGAAAAAATTCCTCACCCGTCCAATGCACGTTTTTGGGCTGTTGGGCTTGATTTCAATGGTTTCAGGCACAGCGATCGGAATTTACTTAACTTTCGTCAAATTAGCTTTAGGTGAGATGATTGGCAATCGCCCCTTGCTAAGTTTAGCTGTTCTCCTGCTAGTAACTGGGGTGCAATTATTTTGCTTCGGTCTTTTAGCAGAATTGCTCATGCGTACATACCATGAATCCCAAGGACGGCCTATCTATCGCGTGCGAGAAGTAGTAGCAAAAAATGTTAAGTAACGTAACAATAGTAATGATTAGTCATTAGTCATTAGTCATTGGTCAAATAACAAAGGACAAAGGACAAATGACAAACAACTTATTAAATTGCATCTACCTTGAAAGCACTTAATACTTTTGACACCGAACTACGGCGCAACCTGCTGGTTTTATTTACAGCAGGTTTATTATTCTGGTCGAGTTTGTCTTCGCTCTTACCAACCTTACCGCTTTACATCGATGATGTGGGCGCAAGCAAGCAAGAAATTGGGATTGTGATGGGCAGTTTTGCTATTGGGTTATTGCTATTTCGCCCGATGCTGGGACGGTTAGCCGATGAACGTGGTCGAAAAATTGTCTTGTTGATTGGTACGATAGTAGCTGCGATCGCACCTTTTGGTTACTTGGCAACTCAATCAATTGGGCTGTTGATCCTGGTGCGGATTTTTCACGGTATTAGCGTTGCTGCTTTTACAACTGGCTACAGTGCCTTAATCGCAGATTTAGCTCCCGCAGAAACTCGTGGCGAAATCATTGGTTACATGACCCTAGGGACTCCCCTTGGTTTAGCAATTGGCCCTGCCTTGGGTGGCTATTTAGAAGCTACAAGTGATTACGGAATATTATTTCTGGTATCTGCGGAATTGGGTTTTTTCGCTCTCTTGGTAATTGTACAAGTTATGAATCCGCCAGTGCAGACACAAGAGCAAACGGAGGCAGAGGATGTCTACGACGGGCTACGCCTACGCAATTATTGGCAAATTTTGAGCAGTCCACAGGTGAAAGTTCCAACTCTAGTGATGTTGCTGGTTGGTTTGTCCATCGGTGCTGTACATACCTTTGTCTCGTTGTTCCTCAAATCCAGTCAGGTAGACTTCAATGGCGGACTGTTTTTTACAGCTGCGGCAATTTCTAGTTTTAGTATCAGGATATTTGCTGGTAAGGCAAGCGATCGCTTTGGTCGTGGTTTGTTTATCACCTTTGGTATTTTTTGTTATGTTTTAGCGTTAATACTGCTGTGGCAGGCTTACAGCCCGATGGTTTTCTTATTGGCTGCGATCGCTGAAGGTGCTGGTGGTGGTACACTAATCTCGATGATGATCGTGATGATGGCAGACCGTTCACTTCCAGAAGAACGGGGGCAAATTTTTGCTCTATGTATAGCTGGACTTGACCTAGGAATTGCGATCGCTGCTCCTCTTTTGGGCATCATCGCAGAACAAGTCGGCTACCGCGATATGTTTGGCTACGGTGCTGCGATCACTGCTGTTGCACTTATTATCTTCGTCACCCAGTCGAGCAAAAATCTATCCAACTCCCTGCGCTTTGCACTAGGTCTAGCTCCAGATGCTTATGCCTTGAAAAACTTAAAAGTTAGGAGTGAAGAAATTTAATTCCTCACTCCTAACTTTTGACTCTTAGCCTCATAAAACGGGCGAGGAGGGATTCGAACCCCCGACACCGTGGTCCGTAGCCACGTGCTCTAGTCCACTGAGCTACACGCCCTCACCGACAATCTATATTAACACGTTCAACTAAATGACGCAAGATAATTTTCTATCTAATTTTGCCAGCTTAACCCATCTAGATCAACACGGACAGGCACAAATGGTAGATGTGTCTGATAAAGCACCCACCATCCGTCAAGCAGTAGCTGCTGCCAATGTGCGAATGTTGCCAACAACCTTTACTGCTATTCAAGCCGGAAATGTTCCAAAAGGTGATGTGTTAGCAACTGCAAGATTGGCTGGGATTATGGCAGCCAAGCAAACAGCCGCTTTAATTCCTCTATGTCATCCGTTGCCTTTGCAAAAAATAGCAGTCGAAATTATCCCCGACCCGCAACTACCTGGTTATCAAATTCAAGCCACAGTCAAAACTAAAGCTGAAACTGGTGTAGAGATGGAAGCCTTAACTGCTGTTTCTGTGGCTGCGCTGACTTTATACGATATGGCAAAAGCCTTAGAGAAGTCGATTCAAATTGAATCGATTCGTTTAATAAGTAAGAGTGGCGGGAAATCAGGAGATTATTTCCCGCCAGAGCAAGAACCTACATTATCTCACCTATAGTTTTGTTGAGATCGGCTGGGCTATCAAACTCCTCATCATCTGGCAGTTTCTCTAACAGAGAAATAATCTCCTTATCTGCCCCTTGCTTTTTAGCGTGCTTAATTAGGTCTTTCTTTCCAGCAGGGTAGTCAACACCTTTTAAGTGTTTTTGCATTTCAACTGGGTTTGCCTTAGCCATTTTTATCCACCTCTAAAGGTTCTTTCCATATTCACAAGTGGATATATTTGCTCCCTCTATCAAACAGATGAATCATTTTTAACTGAGATAACTTAAAAGGTCATCCACTAGGTTGATGAATTATGTATGGGGAATTGGGAATGGGGAATGGGTCAGACGGGAAAGAGGTAATTATTGTATTCTCTCCCTTGCCCCTTGCTCCTTGTGCCTTCTTCTCCCTTCCCCCTTCCCCTCCTTTTCCGCCCGTCTGGGGCTTAATCGCAACCCCTTCCTTATTACACCCTTCCTCACCACTCGGCAGGCCGAAATCGCGTTGCGG
>NZ_JACKZS010000114.1 GCF_014222285.1 Nostoc sp. UCD121 | reverse complement strand
TATGTAGGTTGGGTGGAGTGAAACGCAACCCAACATTACCACTTTATTTATGTTGGGTTACGCGATCGCTACACCCAATCTACAAAACTACGGTTCTCAAGGTAGACGAGATTTAACTTTGAGTTTCAGCCAGAATTGGTAAGCTAATGACAAATTCTGTTCCTTCACCTGGAGTAGAATTTACATTTAGATTGCCACTGTGTTTTTCTAGAACAATAGAATGAGCGATCGCTAATCCTAATCCCGTTCCTTTACCAACACCTTTAGTAGTAAACAAATGATCAAATATTTTTTCTTTGACTGACTCGCTCATCCCCACCCCATTATCAGCAATCTTTACTTCAACCTGTTGATATTTTAAGGAGGTGGTAATTGTAATTCGATTCGGATGAGCTTTAATATCCTCAAATGGCCGACCTGTATTTGATTCATCTAAAGCATCAATAGAATTAGCTAGAATATTCATAAATACTTGATTTAATTGTCCCGGAAAGCATTCAACTGGCGGCAAGTTACTGTAGTTAGTCACTACCTCAATTGCTGGACGTTTATCATTAGCTTTGAGACGATGTTTTAAAATTAGAATTGTGCTATCAATCCCTTCGTGAATGTTAAATGGAACTTTATAATCTCTATCGGCACGAGAAAAAGTTCGGAGGCTGATACTAATATTTTCTAGCCTCTCACAGGCCATAGTCATCGAATCAATTATCTTGGGTAAGTCTTCTAATGTATAATTCAAATCAATTTCTTCAGCATGGTTCATGATTTCATCCCCCGGCTCGGAAAATTTTTCTTGATATAGTTTTAAGTGTTTAAAAATATCAACAAAGGTGGGTTTCGCTTGTTTGAGACTGGCAGCAATAAAGCCCAAAGGATTATTCATTTCGTGAGCCACCCCAGCCACTAAGTTACCCAATGCAGACATTTTTTCGCTTTGGACGATTTGTAATTGGGCTTGTTGCAAGCCTTGTAAAGCTTGACCGGCTTGTTGATAAAGTTGGGCATTTTCTAAGGCAATTGCTGCTTGGGAAGATAGTAGGTTAATTACCTGTAAGCGATTAGTAGTAAATACCCCTTGAATCAGTTTATTTTCTAGGTAGAGAATCCCTACGAGATGACCTTGGTTAATAATAGGTGTACATAATGCACTTTGGGGTTGATGTAACAGCATGTATTCCCCAATGACACCGGGAATATTGGTTTTACAATTATCTATGATGACAGTTTCTTGAGTATTTTTAACGTAATTGATCAGTTTTATGGGAATATCTTGACAAGCGTCTAGTAGTTGTGAATCAAGAATGGTTTTGACATCAGTCTGAGAATTTGACTGTTGATCGATAAAGGTAATTGCCCGCACTTGCCAAATATCTTCTTGAGGAAGAATTAATACGGATGTTTTTGCACCTGAATTTTCTAGGATAATGCGGGTGAGGCTGCTGATGAGTACATCTAATTCGATACAACTAGAGATAGTTTGAGCGGCTTTGAGAATGCAGGTTAAATCTAGAGTATCAGAAATATTAGTACTGCTGGTAGCATAAGTAGATGTACCGACAATAGTAGCTATGCTTTCTAAGGGATTAAAGTAGAATTCTTGCTGTTGCAAAATGGGCTTGAGTAATTTGGGATAGCGTTTTTCCAAGTCATCAGTTTTGGCTTTTGCTCCCCAACGGGCATAGCAGTAATATGCCTGTTGCAGATATCCTTCTGCGGCTTTTTCTTTACCCCATTCTAAGTAAAATTTGGCAGCAAGCTCGTTAGCGATCGCAGTTTCCTGAACATAGTCATTGGCGATCGCTTCTTGGATAGCTATTTCATAGTAATCTGCGGCTTGTACGCGATCGCCAGTTACACGAGCTTGTTCAGCCAAAACTAAATTGTACTTATGCTGATAATTGACTGGTGCATGATTTGCCCATTCTTGCATTTTTGCTTGGTTTTCAGCTACTTTCTGGAGATAAAGCTGTTGCTGTGCTTCATTTGCTTGAGAACAAAGAGCTAACAAACTCAAAGATTGATAGAAATTTCGCAAAGGAACAATTAATAAGCCTGCTGCTCCCTGCTCATACTGCTCAAATTTTTGGGAATATTCCCAAGCAGACTCGTATTCGCTAAAAAGATAAGCTAGGAGAGTTTTTGCTAGATAGACATAACAAATACCATTAATATTGTCAGTTGCAATCAAAGTTGGTAACATCTCTTCTTCGTGAAAATGTTTACCAATTAAACAGCATGGATTAACCGCTTCCCCTTGTAAATTTAAAACTGTCTGCCGCCAGATATTTCCCCAAACTAGAGATACCTCTTGTTTAAGCTGCTGCATTAGGTCGCAATATTTATCTGCCTCTAGCACCGCATTTTCTAAATTTTCTCCACTCCAAAAGAGAAACTGACTATAGCAATTAGCACAATAACCAACATATTCTAAATTTCCAGTTTCTAATCCACTTTGTAACCCATCTAAAAATAAACCTAATGTGGACTTAATTGAATCTTTCCAATGTTTAATAAATAGGCTAAATGTGAGATAAACTCTACTTTTAAGTTCTTTCGTTTGAAATTTATCTAAAAGTTGCATTGCCAGTTTACCAAAGCTATATCCATCTTCAATTGCACCAATACTGCACAAAAATAATCCATAGAGACTGTAAGCTACAGCAGCCTGTGGTGAGTTGCCAGATTGAATACAAATTTTGATCATTGTAAAAATCTTGAGTGGTAGCAACATCGGTTTGGCTATATAAACCGGGGCAAATAAACCCGATAAAATGCGAAGTGCAACTAGTTTTTTGGGATCGGTTATTTCTGGCATATCTGCCAATGCTGCAATTGATTGATGAACCAATATTTTTTGCAACTGGTCATATTCATCAAAAATCATTTGAGTGTTGCCGTCTTCAGGTAAGGTCAAATCTAGTAATTGGAGTGCTTCTCTACCTGTGGCTATTGCTTCAAGAAATTTATTTTGTGCTGTATAAGACTGGATTTGAATCTCATAAGTACGAACTTTTTCTAATGGAGATTTAGCGTTTTTGAGGATAATCTCTACTAATGATTTTGATGAATCAAAGTTTGTATTCAGATATTCTGCTTCAGCCGCAGATTCGTAAACAGCAAGGGCCAAATCATAGCTACTTTGCCAAGCATTTGTCGGTAATAGAAGCATTGCAACTTTTAAATACTCAACTGCTGTTGCATAAGCAGTTGAGTTTTTGGCTTTACAGCCAGCGATTAGATTTAATCGGGCTAGATGTTCTCGTTCGCCAGGTTGTTCCAACAACTCTAATCCATAATTGAATTGGTTAACGATCGCAAAAATCCCTTCCTCTTGCTGGTGTAGAGGTGTATTTTCCAGCAACAATCGCCCAATTTGCAGGTGTGTTGACTGTTTTTGTGCTTCTGGAATAAGTGAATAAGCAGCTTGCTGGACGCGATCGTGTAAAAATTTATATACAGCCATCTCAGAATGTTCTTGAGTAGCTGCTTGATTTTCTGAACCAACAAAAAACTTATAAACCTCACTTTGCGGCAAAATTAATCCTTCTTGCAAAGCCTTCCACAAACAATCTGCGGTTTCTACCTCCGATTGTTTCGAAACAATCGCTAATGTTTTTAAATCGAATTGATTCCCAATACAAGCAGCTAGCTTCAATTGTTGTTGACTTGCTTCTGATAGTCTTCGTAATTGGAAGACCATAAACTCAACAACATCATCTGCTAAAGTTTGCTGATTTATTTGGGAAATATCACATTGCCAACATCCCTCTACAAAATTGAATTGAATTAGACGGTCTTGATGTAGTGATTTGAGAATCTGAGTCGCAAAAAATGGATTACCTTGAGCTTTGCGATCGACCAATTGTGAAAGAGATAATGCCACATTATCTGTACAATTTAACGTATCGGCTATAAGTTGATTCAATTGTAATTGATTGAGTGGTTTCAGGGTAAGGCTATTTACAGTTACACTTGTTTTGCGAATTTCATCCAACATCACCATCAACGGATGTGCTGGAAATACTTCATTGTCTCGATACGCACCAATTAACAACAAATATCCCTGATTAGCTTCATTCGTTAATAATTGTATAAGTTTCAATGAAGCGGAATCTACCCACTGCAAGTCATCTAAAAATATTACTAAAGGATGGTCTTTAGTTGTAAATACTTGGAGAAATTTCTGAAATAATAAATTAAATCGGTTTTGGGCGGCGTTACCTGATAACTCTGGTGCAGGGGGCTGTTTGCCAATAATTCTTTCTAATTCAGGAATTACTTCAATAATTACCTGACCGTCTTCACTTAATGCTTGAACAATTTTATTTTTCCATTCTTGTATTTTAATACTGCTTTCTGCTAGTAACTGCTCCATAAAATTACGGAAAGCTTGGACAAATGCCGAAAAAGGAATATTCCGATTAAATTGGTCGAATTTGCCTTTGATAAAATAACCGCGTTTGCGAACAATAGGTTTATGGACTTCGTTAACAACCGCAGTTTTACCAATTCCAGAAAACCCAGCGACCAATGTTATTTCTGTTGCACCCAGGCTGACATTTTCAAATGATTTTAGTAGGGTTTTTATTTCTAATTCCCGTCCATAGAGTTTATCAGGGATAATAAATCTATCGCACACATCCCGTTGGGCAATTGTGAAACTTTCAATTTTACCTGTTTTCTTTAGTTGAGCCAAACTATTTTCTAAATCATACTTTAATCCTAATACGCTTTGATAGCGGTCTTCAGCATTTTTTGCCATCAACTTGCTAATTATCTCCGAGATGATAGTCGGAATTTGTAAGTTAATTCTATGTATAGAAGAGGCTATTTTAGCAATATGAGAATGCACCAATTCCATTGGGTCATTTGATTGAAAAGGTAACTCACCTGTGAGTAACTCGTAGAAAGTTACACCAAGTGAATAAAAATCAGTTCGGTAGTCAATCCCTCGATTCATTCTCCCTGTTTGTTCTGGAGAAATATAAGCTAGTGTTCCTTCTAATACATTGGGACTAATTAAGGTTTGTGTTTCCCTTGGTAATAGAGAGGCAATACTAAAGTCGATTAATTTAACTTCTTTGGAATGAGGATTAATTAAAATATTGCTCGGTTTGATGTCTTTATGAATGATGCGCTCAGTATAGAGTATCTCTAAGGTATTACACAGTGCGATCGCTATTTGTAAAAACTCTTGCAAAGACCCGAAGTTCCGCGTCTGGTTACGAGTAAAATAATCTTTTAGAGAAATGCCACCAAAATCTTCCATTACCAACACATAGCCATTTTGATATGCTTCCAGGCTGTAAGTTTGGACGATCAAGGGTGAGTTGAGATTTTTGCCAATGGTGTACTGATTGCGAAACTGTACCAGTTCATTAAAGGTGGGATATGGATTTTTCAGCAGTTTGATCGCTACAGGTAATGAGTCACTTTCTCGATACCCACGATAAACTATGGTTCTCGCACCATTGTAGATTTCTTCAATGACTTGATATTTGGGAATGCTAACCTGAGTGCTGAACATACTGCTAAATTCTAGTGATTTCTTAGTATATTGTTCCCAAATTAGTAACGTTACACTAATCTTAATTGCTAAAGATTCAGTGGCTTAACATTAGATTTATAATTCCCAGGCAGTTGATAAGGTTTGGTAAAAACCCAATTTCTCCAGACGTTGTTTCTAAAGTGTAGTCTTAGAGACAAAATTTTAAAACATCAAATGCAGACATAAGAGAGCAAACTACTAGCACCTGCTGAAATTTTTAGATAAGTTTCGTAGTCTGACTAGTAGTTCATGTCATTATTTCTGAAAGGTTAAGGTGTTCAGATTCCCGACTTCTTAAAGAAGTCGGGAATCTAGCAGCCCCGCAAAATTAATGCGATAGACCACTATGCTTGATAAGCAGGAGCGGTAATAAATTACCCCGCCTGCTGTTATTGAACTGATATTTAAAGAGGGTTATGTTGTAAGCAGCCCTCAATTACCTTTTTCTGGAATTACCGCATAAGCATCAATTTCAAACAACATCCCGTCAAGTGCAAGCCTGGGAACAGGGATAAGAGTATTTGCTGGTGGTTGATTCCCCCATAAATTTATAATTTCACGCCCTAATGGAATCAATTTACTTTGGTTGTAATCCGCTATAAGAATAGTAGTCTTTGCTACATCTTGTGGTTGTGCCCCAACGGCTGCTAACGCATAACGGAGGTTTTTAAAAGCCTGTATTAACTGCTTTTCAAATTCATTGGAGACAAGATTTCCTTGTAAATCGGAACCAAATTGACCAGAAATATAGACGGTTCTTGCCCTTGATGGTGTCACAGCTATATGGCTATAGCCATTTTGGGGTGCATTATATAATGTTGGTGGGTTCACCAATTTCAACTCTTTGTTGTCTTTAGCGCTCACTTCCTTTTGTGTTGCCACCATCAAGGCGGTAGTTATCCCGCTACCTCCAAGCCACAAAAGTGCATTTCGTCGTGATAAGTTTGCTACTAGTGAATTTACAGCACTGGTAATACGTCGAGTCATTAAAGCTCCCTAAATATGAGTTCTGTATTTTTGCTCATACTGAGTTCTATTATCTACCGAATTGAAGTAAAAAGCACTAATTAAGATGGCTGTGTCGGAGCAAACAGTCAGCGCTAAACGTACTGACTGCTTCAGCAAACTGCTCGTTTTGTTCCATCAATGCCATGTGTCCACCTGGTTTGAGGGTGACTCTTTCAGAGTAAGGTAATTCTGCTTTCATGCGATCGCTTGCCACAGGTTTAGTGGCTATATCTGAAGCCCCACACATAACCAATACAGGTACGTTAATAGTTGCGAGTGTTTGTGCTTCGTCAAACTTTAACATTGCCAGTGTGCCACGAGCCAAAACACCAGGCGAACCCAATGCTGATAGGAAAGCGGCAAAATTGAGTTGACCGCGTGTTTCAGTACCCGTAAATCCAGATAATTCTACGCTGATATACAGCGAACCATTGAAATACGAAAGCCAAGTCATCAACCAAAAAATCGGCCACAGCACGATAGTCAGATACAACAAAGGTTCGAGTAGCGGTTTCTGCAATTTCCGTACCAGATTGCTGAAGATGCAAGTTTTAACCGGATTGGTGTAAGTAGTATCTACAAGAATTAAGCCAGCTACCCGACTCCCTAATTGCTCTGGAAACAGGCGACAGAATGTCAGGTTAATCATCCCACCCATGCTGTGCCCTAGCAGGATAACAGGTTTATTCCCTGCTATAGCAACAACAGCTTCTAAATCACGGGCATATTTTTCTAGGGAGTGATCGTTATTTTTCGGTTTAGAGGATTTTCCTAACCCTGGTAGATCCCAAACAATTACTCGGAAGCGATGTCTACGACGGGCTACGCCTACGCTTAATTGTCGTTTGGCATAATACCATATAGTACTGTTTGGCCCCCAACCATGTGACAAGATAATTGGTTGACCATCTTCAGGGCCAAAAAACTCAACTTGTAACACGCTCCCATCAGGACGTGGCAACCGTTGCACAGTTTTACTACGCATAAACTTGGGTTCCTGATTTCCAGGACGACGCAGCAGTGGCAAACTGATAAAACGGCCGCCAAAAGTCCACAGAACCATTACTAGTCCAACTACTAAGTAAGAAGTTCCTATAAGTTCTCGTTCGTACCACTCATAGAGAATGTAGATTCCCCCACCAAGTATCCCAACGGATAGCAGTTGAAACAGCCATATAAGTAGAAAATTATGAGGCATGAATATCATGAGCCTAAACCTTGAGATACTTTGTTAACTGCATTGTCTTTTAGGTTCATACCATAGTTAGAATCATCCAACTTTCACTCCTAGGAATGATTTATACAGTGTTGTCAGGATGATAAAAAGACTGAGTTAGTTAATAATTACTAATTAGCAATAGTTACAAAGTGTTGTAATTTTGTATAAGTTTGAGTTAGTATCTTAAATTTTTACAGCTTAGATATAGGAATAATATTTGATTTCTGAAAATATCTCAGTAGTGGCGTGCCAAGGCTAAAATGTTGCAAAAAAATGTAGGTTAGGTGGAGCGGAGCGCAACCCAACCTACGCCTAATGCATTATTTTACCAGTAGGGTGCGTTACGGAAGCCGTAACACAACGCCAGTCCGCTCAAATCTGTAAACTAGCCCATGCGGCTGGCTCCCCTACATATAGATTTTTTCAGAAATCAAATACTAGTTCTATATTTGAGTTTTTGTTTATAGTGAAAAGTTTCGTGATAACCCACCTGAAGTAATGATTACAACAGTTTTGATGTATTTGAACTACATCCGTTGTAGGGGCAATTCATGAATTGCCTCTACCGCATGGTTTAATTATCTAAGAATTGTTGTAAATCTGTCAACCGATAGAACCAGATGAGTTGTTTAAACTATCTATTGAAATTATGCTTGAAGTGAATTAATTGTGAAGATAAAATATCTAAAACCATCCTATTTAATAGAGTAATTGTAATCCCTTGGTCTGTAACTGCTGCTCAATATACTGCATTTCTTCGATAGTTTCTCCAGTAATGATCGCATAGAGATCAGTGTAGATTTTTCCGTATTTAGCCTTCTCTAAAGCCGATAGAATAATCAAGTCTTTGCGATCTAATTCTGGTTTCAAGGTTATGAGGATTGATTCTAATGTCCCCTCCATTCGGTAGTTACTGGAGTATTTAGCTACTTCTTTTCCCAGTTGCAGTAGGGTATGACGCTGCAAGCACAACGGAGTAGAACCATTAACTCGGAAATTGGCATCGATCGCATAAAATTGTCCGTCTTGGTTTTCCAGCACATCAAAGCCAATCACGCCAAAATATCCGTGTTTGTGAGCATAATCACCAATGTTGGCAATCATTTCAAAGAACTTGCTCATGTCAGTTTTGCCGTAGTCAATCACTCCTCCTAAATAGTTACCTTCTGGAGTGACGAGTTGTCCGGTAGTGCCGATGAGAGTTATCTCCCCCGCTTTGTTGACATAGAACTGTACGCAGTAATTCTGCACTTCATTCTTGACGAACTCTGAGATAATAATCGTATCAAGCAACTTAATATCAAGATATTTCTTAATTTCTTCAAGGCAGTAGTTTAGATCGCTAAGACTTTTGATGATATAAGTGCCTTCTCCTGAGAGTCCGTGGGACGTTTTAATTAAGTAGGGAAATTGTGGTAACTGAATGTCTGCGATATTGACTTGGTGCAGATTGTAGCTCTTATATTTTGGACATTGCACCCCTAGTTCGTCTAGCGTTACTTTGCTGAGTAAACGGTAATGGGTGTCTGAAGCAACAGCGTGTTTTTCAGGTTTTAGACAATCGAAGGGAAATAGAGTGATGAGTTTATCAAAGCGTTCGCTGTGGCTGAGATCGTCTAGATAAGTCGAGCAATCCATCATCTCAATATTGGAGTGCTTGAATCCGAAATGCTCTTGCCAGTATTCAAGCAGGGGCTTTGGTGGCGGAATAATCACAATTCCGGGAAGGTGATCGCCTAGGACAGCCAGATTTTTCCAAGGTTCTTTCTGACAAATCTTGTCGAAGGAGGTTTTGCTGGCTTCACTACTGCCATCTTGAATAAAATATTTTTTCCGGTTGGGATAAGCAGCCCAACTCGCAGTTGCAGGATAATTTAAGATAAATCCATAAGATCCATCTGTGATATCTTGAGCAAACAAGTCAGAAAGAGAACTGCCTTGAAAGTATTGAAAGTTATATTTTGAGTTCATTAATTCCTCCGATAAATTGCATTCATTTGTGAATGCGGTTGCTTGTATAAAACAAGCCTATTAGATTTATAAATAACACCAATTAAAAACAAGCTAATACTTGAGCAAATTCTGGTGTAATTAAGTTGGCACAATAAAATTAAACTATGTAAGTTTTGTAGGCTGGGTGCAGCGATCGCGTAACCCAACATAAAATTTGGTGGTAATGTTGGGTTGTGTTTCACTCGACCCAACCTACATAAATATATCTTTTAAAAAAATCTAGGTTTCAACATGGATAAGGTTTGTTTTTGATTTTCGTATTTTTTAATTTTGATTTAATCTACCAATAGAAATAATAAATTTAGCTAGATATTCCATCAAAAGAAAGCTTTTATAAAATGGTTGATAGATTAAAGATGATGCAATGAACTAAATAGCCTTTACGATAAAAAACGTAATATTCGATATTCTTCGTTTCACAAATAGGAAATAAACAGTGTTACCAAAAAAGGCCACCCCTAGCAATCAAACTCAACGCTGGACATTTGCTCAACTTTTTGGACTGGTAAAACGTAATCCCCTGATGATTTCGCAGTGGGTGATCCTCTGGGTAGCTGTGGGTACTGCTGGTGGTCTATTCGCTGCGTTGTACTGGAATGTTTTAGAATTTTTAACTCACCATCTGCAACGATTTGAAGGTTTTAACCTCCTGATAGTGATGCCAGTTGCCGGTTTAGTTATCGGGCTGGTAATTCATTTTTTGGGAAATCCCGGTGAAATCGCCGTAATTGTTGATAATATCCATTTTCGTGGCGGACGCTTAGATGTTCGCAAAAATCCCTCAATGATTCTTGCTTCTCTAATCAGCATATCGGCAGGCGGCAGTGCTGGGCCAGAAGCGCCACTAGTACAAGTAACAGGTTCTTTTGGTACTTGGATTGCCGATCGCCTAAAACTTCAGGGTGAAGACCTCAGAACTATAAGTTTAGCAGCGATGGCGGCTGGTTTTACAGCTTTGTTTGGCGCACCTCTTGGCGGTGCAATGTTCGCGTTGGAGATTTTGCACCATGAGCATATTGTGGAATATTATGAAGCCTTGATGCCAGCCATTGTTTCAAGTTGCGCTAGTTATCTGGTATTTGCAGCAATTACACATTTGGGAATTGCACCCACTTGGCATTTTCCCCAGTACCACCTAGAAAAAATTGATGATTTTGCGATCGCGATCGTATTCGGAATCATTGGGGCGGTGGCGGGATGGATTTTTATGAGCATTTTCCGGGGCTGCGATTACTTGTTTGCCCGAATTCCGGGCCCCATTTATGTACGCACAACATTAGCAGGATTTGGGCTTGGCACTTTAGCAGCTTTATTACCCCTAACCCGCTATTTTGGACATGAAGAATTAGAACCAGTCATCACTACTAGCTTTGGTGCTATTTTTCTCTTAACTCTTGCCCTTGGTAAAATGGTAGCCATTAGCATTACGGTAACAGGTGGATGGCGTGGTGGATTCATCATCCCCCTGTTTTTCACTGGTGCTTGTATTGGTAAAGCAGTAGCAGTGTTAATTCCAGGGCTTAATCCCGCCCTTGCCATGATTTGTACAATGGCAGCTGTCAATGCAGCCGTAACGCGCACACCTATAAGTACGACTCTGCTGCTGTCAAAACTGACTAACCTAAGTCCTTTTACACCAATCCTTTTTGCCAGTTTAATTGGATTTTTTCTCTCGCCCAAAGTTCCTCTGATTGCATCTCAACTGAAGTCCCGGAGAGAAGCTACTGAATGAAAGGCTAGACACAAGGAAAGTGGAAAGTGCTTATCCGAACCGTGTTACCTGCAAAAGTGCGATCGCCTTTTGATTTTTCTCGTGAACGCTTTATTTTCAGGATGGCGATCGCTTCTTGCGTGTAACTTCGATTCTTTTGTTTACCAAAACTGTATTACTGACGGAAGAGTAATTTAGCCTAGTTTATACCTATTCCTCTTGCCATTATTGCTGCTAATAAAGGAATTAGGGTAAAACCAAGCAATTCAATTCTAATGAGCCAGATGAGACGATTTAGTTTTAGTAATTCTAGCTTGGGTACTTGCCCCTGTTGCAAACTTTTTACCCAACCAATAAAAGAAATAGTGGGATAGAGAGATAGCAAACCCACCACTATAAAAACCACAACTTTGGCGTAAAAAACTGGGTTGCTCAAATAGTAATCCGCGCCTTTACCAAAGTAAATAACACGCAAAATACCTGTGACAAGAACGACGGTTGCTGATATACCATATACTGCATCAGCTATGACAATCTTCCAAGCCTCATTTAAACTCAATTCTTTTTTTAAATTCAATGCTTCTGATACCAGAGCGCCAAAACACAACATAATGCTTAAATAATGTAAGTACGCAACTATGGCGCTTATCCACATATTATTTTTAGTTTTTGCTAGTTTACTGTTTTGATATTACTTTTGATGCGAAAACTTTCACCATCAAGCTCAAACTAGCACTAAGACAACTAGCTAAAAAGTGACCAATAATTCAGATTTTCATTGACTACGAATCCACAATCATTAACAAGGGTTGTTACTGCATTCCCTGGTGATTCCAGCTTTGACTTGCAAAAATTGGCTGGAATCGGCTTTGTTGTGGCCAACGTTAAAAAGTTTGATGGTGTAGATGAATACAGGAATAATCGAGTCTTACTGTAACGGGTTTTTAGAAATTGTACCAGAGAGCGATTATTGGCAGATTGTAGCTATACACATCAATGGCCACGCCTACTGCCCTACTCCTCGGCTTTATCGTTCAGAAAAAGTGGCATTAGCAAAAGCTGCACAAATTTATGATTGGCTAGCCGATAGCGAAGGAGAAATTAGTGATGGGGTTTACTACTGTTCTGAATTGAAACTCATCTTATGGCAACAAACGAAAGTATCTTAATTAGCCTTGCAATCCAGAATTGGACTTTAAATTAGTCTGAGTGGCGATTTTCTCTAAAGTAGGGAGTACCTAAAGCTTTCGGGGGTGTAGATTTCCCCGCTAATCCGACTAATGCTAATAAAGCGATCGCATAAGGTAGCATGACTAAAAATTGGTAAGGGATATTTGCCCCTAATGCCTGAATTCGCAGTTGTAAAGCTTCTGTAGCCCCAAACAGCAAACAAGCCAAAGCACTACCTACAGGATGCCATCTACCAAAAATTAATGCTGCGATCGCAATAAATCCTTTACCAGCACTCATCCCTCCGGCAAAAAATCTTACCTGTACCAGAGTTCAATAAGTACCTCCTAAACTCGCAAGAGAGCCACTAATCACCACTGCGATATAACGAACAAATGATACTGGAATTCCAGCCGTGTCAGCAGCTTTCGGAGATTCACCCACTGCCCGCAATGTCAGCCCGAAGCTAGTTTTAAATAAAAGGTATGTAGTTAAAATAACTAAAACAAATAATAAATATACTAAAAAATCTGACTGAAATAGTAGCGGCCCGATCAGGGGAATATTGGCTAAACCAGGAATAGTAATTGCCCCAATTCCAGGTAATTACTGTGTACTACTGCCACTAAACACTAACCGGGCTAAAAACGATGTTAACCCAGCTTCGACAAGATTAATTGCTAGCACAGATACCAATTGATCGACACGCAAAGTTACACATAAAACAGCATGGAGTAGTCCAACTAATCCCCCAGTAATAAGGGATGCGAGGATACCAAGCCAGGGATTGCCTGTGTAGAAAGTAGCCGCAGCACTAGTAAAAGCACCAGTTAGCAACATTCCTTCTAAGGCGATATTTAATACGCCCGATCGTTCTGAGTACAATCCTCCAAGGGCTGCAAATGCTAAGGGGACGGCTAAACAGACAGAATTCATTCTGACTCAAAAAGCCCATAGTCCAGTGATAACGAGTCTGCTTACCCCTGCTTATTTAGAAGATAATTATGGGAAACCTTAATTTGTGAGAGCGAAAGGCTTTTGCCAGAAGGAACTAGAATTAGGAAACACCTAGCTGGGTTCTTCTGAATTTTGAAATTAGGAGTGCATGTGTGCCAAAATCCCCTAAATATTTGCTGATTGGATCAACCGAGACTTACAGCGGTAAATCTGCAACTGTTCTGGGTTTGTCTCATCAGCTACAGCAAAAAGGACTGGATATTACCTACGGTAAACCGCTTGGTACGTGTCTAAATTCGTCTAGTGGAACCGTAATTGAGGAAGATGTCCAATTCATCGCTCTTAGCCTCAATTTGCCGGAAAACCGTGTTGCACCTACAATGCTGGCTTTGGATGAACTCAATGTGCAAAAGCGCTTACGAGGGGAAGACAAAACCGATTATCAGCAATCCCTAATACAGCAATATTTACAAATGTCCCAAGGAGATTTGGTATTACTGGAGGGGCCTGGTGATTTTTCCGAAGGGAATTTGTTTGACTTGTCTTTACTGCAAATGGCTGAAGTATTGGACGCTGGCGTGCTGTTAGTAAGCCGCTATAAATCGTTGGTTTCGGTTGAGGCGCTATTGGCTGCTAAAGGGCGTGTGGGCGATCGCTTGATGGGAGTTGTGATCAATGATATCCCTGTCACCCAACTAGAAGCGGTTAACACTCTCTTGCGTCCGTTTTTGGAACAGCAAGGGATTCCCGTACTAGCTATGCTGCCGAGTAGCGATTTGCTCCGCAGTATTAGTGTTGGCGAACTGGTGAAGCAGTTAAAGGCTGATGTTCTTTGTCGCAACGATCGCATGGATTTGTTGGTGGAAAGTCTGGCAATTGGAGCAATGAATGTCAACTCTGCTGTCAAGTATTTCCGTAAACGCCGAAATATGGCAGTGGTGACAGGAGGCGATCGCGTCGAAATTCAGCAAGCCGCTTTGGAAACTTCTACCCAATGTTTAATTCTCACCGGGCAACTACCACCGCCACCCTTTATTCTAAGTCGTGCTGAAGAACTAGAAATCCCCATTTTATCTGTTGACTTAGACACTCTCACCACTGTAGAAATTGTTAACCGTACTTTTGGGCAAGTCCGTCTCCACGAGCCGATTAAGGTTCAGTGCGTTCGCCAGTTAATGTCTGAGCATTTTGACATTGACCGCTTGTTATCGAAACTGGGTTTAACTCCCGCAGCAGCATTGTCTTAGCCTCATCAACTCAAATAATTGAGATCATCAATGCTCAGTTATCAGTTAGGAGGCTGTATTACTTGTAAAGGCATAACCGGCTCGTTGTCACCTCCCAGGCGACGGCGGGCTGTTTCCCTCCGATCCATAGCTGGGACGTGCTTAGTTGTAGCAGCTAATCCAAAAACAGGCATATTTCCGTAAATCGCTTCATACCTTCCCGGTTCGATTAAATAAGTTTCGTGCAAAATACCAACACTACCATCAGTACCAATGGCTCGATTAAATCTTTGCCAAGTTTTTAAATGTGCATCGGCTGGATTTCTAGCAAAACGCTCCAAATCCACAAGCGATTATTGAACCAAACAATCAAAAAATTGTAGCAATGTCTAACTCAAGTTTTCCTCGCATCTACACGCTGTTTGGTAAAATATCTGGGTCGTTTAATCGGATTATGTCTATCTTTGAGCCAATCAACAGACCTTATTAACCTAGACACATTAGCCCA
Organism: Nostoc sp. UCD121; assembly: GCF_014222285.1. Lineage (GTDB taxonomy): Bacteria > Cyanobacteriota > Cyanobacteriia > Cyanobacteriales > Nostocaceae > Nostoc. Next base: position 9,535 of record NZ_JACKZS010000114.1, on the reverse strand, counting down.
AGAACTAGCGACCATCCAGCAAACGGGTTCTAAAAAAATCGCCTTGTTGGGTTCTCGTCACGTTCCGATTACGCACCAGAACCTTATTGAAATGATGACTTATGCCCTAGTTTTATCGGGTAATCGCATCATTACTTCTGGTGCTACAGGTACAAACTCAGCGGCCATCAAGGGAGCAATGCGGGCTGATGCAAATTTGTTGACAGTGATTTTACCTCAAAGCCTGGAACGCCAGCCTTTGGAGTCGCGCCAGCAACTAGAACAGGTAATGCATTTAGTGGAAAATCCCAGTAATGATAATCTGTCCCTTGCTGAAGCTAGTTACCTGTGCAACAAGGAGATTGTCTCCCGTTGCCAGCAACTAATCTGTTTTGCGTTTCACGACAGCCGCACCCTGTTGCAAACTTGTCAAGATGCAGAAGAACAAAGAAAAGTGGTAACGCTTTTCTACTTTGATTAGTCATTTGTCATTTGTCCTTTGTCATTTGTATTTGACTCATGACCAATGACTGATGACTTATGACTAATAACCAACAACAATAAGTAATGATAATTTTTTTGTATTCGATCGCTGCTGCTGTCGTTCTAATTTACCTGCCATTTTTGGTAGTAGCTTATGCTCGTGTGCGTATTGGCAAGGAAATGCTTGCTACTCCTCGCGCCATGTTTGATAAATTGCCGCCTTATGCCCAACGAGCTACTTGGGCACATCAGAACACCTTTGAAGCCTTTATGGTATTTGCCGCAGCCGCATTGATGGCTTATGTAACTGGTGTAAATTCCTCTACAGCACAAGTTGCTGCGATCGCCTTTGTAGTGGCTCGTTTCCTATACTCAGTTTTTTATATTTTGAATATACCCCTTTTGCGATCGCTCATGTTTGCCATTGGTATGCTTGGCTCTACCACTCTCATCTTCTTGAGCATTATCCAAGCTACTAATTAAGCGGGGAATGGGGAATGGGGAATGGGAAAAATTTTTCCAAAATCCAAAATCCAATCCAAAATCCAAAATCTAAAATCTAAAATGTTTTATGGCTTCTACATTTTCCTTTGACATTGTGAGCGACTTTGACCGACAAGAGTTAGTTAACGCTGTCGATCAAGTTATACGAGACATCAAAGGTCGTTACGACCTCAAAGACACTGAAACTACTGTCGAGTTGGTCGAAGAAAGCATTAACGTTAGTACTGACAGCGAGTTTACCTTAGATTCTGTACATACCGTTCTGCGAGAGAAAGCCGCCAAGCGTAACCTCTCCCAGAAAATCTTTGATTTTGGCAAAGTTGAATCAGCTAGCGGTAATCGCGTCCGTCAAGAAATCAAACTCAAAAAAGGCATCAGTCAAGAAATCGCCAAACAAATTTCCAAATTGATTCGAGACGAATTCAAAAAAGTACAAGCCTCAATCCAAGGTGATGCTGTGCGGGTTTCTGCAAAATCTAAAGATGACTTACAAGTAGTCATGCAGCGACTAAAACAAGAAGACTACCCAGTTGCTTTGCAATTTACAAATTATCGTTAAAAGATTCGTAATTCGTAGTTAAGAATTCAATTACGAATTACGAATTATTTTAACCCCCTCCGCCAATACTTTTTTGAAATGCCGGACGCTCAGATAACTGCTTGATATAGTTCAACACCTCTGGGTAAGGGCTGAGGTCTAGCTTCAGCATGATGGGAATATAACTCAGAATAGAACCCACTCCCACATCAGCAACAGTGAACTCATTACCCAGCAAAAAAGGCTGCTTACTGAAAATTTCATTTAACGCATTCAACAAGCGAGGCATTTCTCGCTCCCGATTTGCTTCTACAAAAATCCCTGTAGCTAGGGTAGAATTGCCAAACAACACCCACTGGGAAAATACAGCACGTTCCTCTAATGAAAGTGGAATTTTACTGTACTTCTCGGCAAGATACAGCAAAATTGCCCCAGATTCCCAAAGCTGAAAATCCCCATCAACAATTGCTGGAACTTTACCAACTGGGTTAATTGCCAAATATTCAGGCTTAAGATGTTCACCCGCCTGCATATCGAGTTTGACGAATTCGTAAGGAACTTGTATTTCCTCTAAATACCATTGAACAATTGAGGCTCGACTACGAGCGCCACCGTAAAGTTTGAGCATAATTACTTAAAGAACTTTGTGAGTGTGAGAATGTTGTTTAACATTATCTTCTTTCGTTACAACTCTAGCGGCATTTAGCACTCGTTTGCGCTCAATGGAATACTTAAATTCAGTGTAGTTTGTGCCTAATGGAATCAGGGATTTTGCAGATTCACGCCGCTTGTATGTACGAGCGGCTGCAAATGCCCGTGGCACAAATTCCTCTCCAAACTGAGCCGACTCTGGAAAGCCATCTGGCAGGAATTGTGAATCGCCATCTAACAAAGATCCCAAAGTTGTTGCATGAGCCAGCTTATAGGAGGTAGGAATGCCCTTTAAAAGCGCTTCCAAAGCCGCAGAAGGAATCGGTTCTATAACTTCGATTTGATAAACTTCTCCATCTTCTTTGACGAAGCAGGTTGCCAAGCCGATAACAATGTAGTCATCGGTTGCTAAATCAGGGGCGTTGGGATAGGAAATTGCAGTTGTCATCAGAAAATTTCTCAAAACTTAAAAATTAAATCTGGATGCTGGGGCATTGGGAATTGGGAATTGGGAATTGGGAATTGGGAATTGGGAATTGGGAATTGGGAATTGGGAATTGGGAATTGGGAAGAGTGGAAAATTAATCTCCCTGCCCCCTGCCCCCTGCCCCTTTGCTTCTTCCCTAGTCCATAGTGCCCATGTCCTTTTCCAATCTCTAAAAAGAACGGCTTGTTGGCATTCTACCAATTTGTCGCTCTCACTATTTGACCAGTCTTTGAGATCGACATCTGCTTAGTACTTAAGCAAAATTACACACAGTAGGGGCAATACCCTGTGGGAAGACGCTCCTAACGTCGCTACCGCTTCGCTAATGCGAATGCGTATACATGAATTACTCCTACCCAGAAATCAGGGTTTGGGCTATTTTTTGCATAAATCCTGTTTCTATTTCTGGAATTGACTTCTGGGATCAAGTATCTATCATTAGGTTTGAGGAGCAATTGTTTATTTAGGACGTATATTTCTCTTGTGCGGCTAGGTAAAGTTCTCTCTTTAGATGGCTTTTTTGTAACCCTAAATACTTTAAAAATAGACACAGTGGTAAAAGCACTACCGAGCAAAAACTAGAATTTAATTTTACAAAGCAGGGATTTCAGGCAGGGAAAGATGAATATTCACTCATTTTTAGCTGACGATGACCAGCAAAGCAAGCAATATAAATATGTTTTAAATAATACAAATAAAGTCCAAAAGCACAGGAAAAACGATCGCAACGCATCTACTTTAGGGAATAACTACTTACGCTCTTTTGCTTTGAAGTCGGCTCAAGAAGGTGACTATGCTGAGGCGATCGCACTTTTAAGCCAACTAATTTACCGTCGTCCGCACAATGCCGTTGATTACAACAACCGGGGACTAATTTATTTCCAAAGTGGTGAAAGGCAAAAAGCGCTTTACGACTATAATACCGCCCTGAAACTTAATCCCTATTTGGCTAGTGCTTATAATAACCGGGCAAATTACTATGCAGCTTGTGGAGAATTAGCAACAGCACTTGCCGACTACGATCAAGCCATTGATTTGAATCCTGGCTATGTTCGGGCCTGGATTAACCGAGGCATTACCTGGCGTGACTTGGGGCGATACGAGGAGGCAATTGAGAATTTTGAGTTAGCACAGCTTTTTGGTCAACTAGAAGGTCATATCTGGGCTGAACGCGGCAGAACTTACCATCTTTGGGGTGACTGGAATTGTGCGATCGCTGATTATCGTCGTGCCCTCACCCAACTGCCTGCTCTCGAAACAACTAGGGACTTCACTGCTTCTCCCTTGCGTTTACAAATCGAAAATTGGCTAAACGATTTGTTATCGCCTGAGCATCCTACATCCTATTTGGTAGATTAGTTCTAAGTAAGTCGGCACAATAAGCCAAATTGCGTGAAGAAAATTAAACAAGGCTCAAGCCCTTTTTTTACTGCTCCTTATCCCCTGCCTGATCCCAAGGATAATTATTTACGCCGACCTACTTACTGGGAATTCAAAATTCAAAATAATTGATTAAATTTTGAATAGGATTTTACTAATAGATGATAACTACATAGCTATTCAAACATTAGCTATTAACCATTATTTATTAGCAATAATATAAATTAGCACCCGGTTTTTACGTAGCCAAAATCACAAGAAACCTAAATAATCCCAAATTCGCTATTTAGCTTAAGGTGATGACTCTGTTTGTTCATCTTCTCTAAGATCCTTATTCATTAACACAACCCGACGCTGATTAGGAGCAAATCGGAATCCTTGTTGTTGCATAATTCTTTTAGTTTGCTGGGGATCGAAGTTACGGCTAAATTCCACCTGTAAACCATCGACGTGTACTTCCATCAACTTGACTTCAGTATTAATTTCTCGCAACTTTTCTTGCTGTAACCAATGATGAGGCAAAAGTTGTGCTAAAGCAGATGCTGCTACGGCTGTAACAACAAGATTAACCGCTATCTTGGCTGTGCTTTCTAGTGCCATCACCTGGTAAGAACGTTGACGAAGATGCCGCTTTGGTCGAGGAATGACCCGGCGTTTTTGTATAGGTTGTAACGGTGGTCTGGAGGGTTGAATCGCGTTCATGATGCTAAAGGATAACCTCGCTTAGTGAAGGGAAGCACTGTAAAAGCCCTCTGGCGATAATTACTGCTTGATTTAGCTGTCATATTACTTCATTTTTTTGAAATCGCTACAAGTGTTGCACCAGTTAAAAAATAACCTGGCTTACGTAAGTGCTAGTTTCCTCGCTACTGATGGCATAAAGCCAAAAGAAGAAAGGAAATTGCACCCCGTACTGCCAGGATTATTAGCTTTTCAACTGTGTCACATCGTAGCCTTATTTGTAAAGTTCTGTGGCTAATCGCCAAGCGAGAACTCCTGGAATCAGCGCTACAACTAGAGCGATGTAGACTTGAGTGTCTGAGATGGAAGATATCTGAGCGATGTACAGAGTATCTAAGATAGGCATGGCTGAAAACCTCCTAACCTGAATAGATTTTGAACAGTTCGTTTACTACTTTTCCTTGTTTTGCCAGAATTGTGGAATATCTTGTTACAAGATGCAACAAAAGCAGTTATTAATCAGTAGTCCTTATTTATTCTCTATTAAAAAAATTTATAAAAATTATGAATTTGTATTTGGGTATCGACTTCGGTACATCTGGCGCACGCGGCGTGGTAATTGGCGAGGAAGCCTATTGTATTCAGGCTGAGGTGAAATATCCCTTCCAAGACTCAAAAGCCACCGTTACGCCAAAAATTTGGCAGGAGGCTTTGTTTGTACTGCTGGAACAAATACCTGACCAATTACGGCGAAAAATTAAAGCGATCGCCATTAATGGTACTTCTTCCACCGTCTTACTTGTTGATGCTGCTGGCAATCCAACAGACGCACCACTGATGTATAACGATGCGCGGGGATCATTGCTGATAGAGCATTTGAGGAGTATAGCACCCTCCAATCATACCGTGTTGAGTGCCACCTCCAGCCTAGCCAAACTTTTGTGGATGAGGCAATTACCCTCTTTTAGTGAAGCTAGATATTTTCTGCATCAGGCAGATTGGCTGGGGTTTCTCCTACATGGACATTTGGGAATTAGCGATTACCATAATGCTTTAAAGCTGGGTTATGACGTGGAAGAGATGAAATACCCAGAATGGCTAGAAAAACTGCAAATACCGATTCAGCTACCCAAAGTTTTAACTCCTGGTACTCCCATTGCCGAATTGCGTCCTGAAATTGTGGATAAGTTTGGTTTTAGCCGTGATTGTCTGGTATGTGCCGGTACAACTGATAGTATCGCGGCTTTTCTCGCCAGTGGTGCAAAATTACCTGGTGAAGCCGTGACTTCCTTGGGTTCAACATTGGTACTAAAGTTATTAAGTCGTACCCGGCAAGAAGATGCTAGATATGGAATTTACAGCCATCGGTTGGGTGATTTGTGGCTGACTGGGGGTGCTTCTAATACTGGAGGTGCAGTACTTCAGCAATTTTTCACCAACGCTGAGTTAGAAAGCCTTAGCCGTGAGATTGATCCATCAATTGCCAGCGAGTTAGATTATTATCCGTTGTTGAAGGTAGGCGATCGCTTTCCAATTAATGATCCCAATTTAGCCCCACGTTTGTCACCACGCCCAGATAACCCAGTGGAATTTTTACATGGGTTGTTAGAAAGTATTACCCGCATAGAAGCACGAGGGTACGAATTATTACAGCAAATGGGAGCAGACAAGTTAAGCCGTGTTTATACTGCTGGGGGTGGTGCGGCTAATGATACTTGGACTACGATTAGAGCGCGTTATTTGCAGATTCCTGTAGTAGCGTCGGTGTATACAGAAGCTGCTTACGGAACCGCGTTGTTGGGTATGGAAGGCGTGAAAAAGAGTAACGTGTAACTATCTTTTCGTAGATATCTTCTAAATCAGTATCTCTCCCAGTGACAATCGACATATCTCAGACCATACTGGGATGATTAGATACCGGACTATAGATTCCAGGTTAATGATCTGGGCAGCTATTCGGGGATGGGTGCTTCGCCACAAGCGAATGTCATCTGTCCCCTTTATTAATTATTGGTGTGAGTTTTAAGGGATTAGAAGAAAAAGGTTTTTTAAGAAGGTTTGACCTGTGCGATCAAGATTATCATCTAGACAAAAGGTGAGGCTGCGGACTCGGATTTGATCGCTTTTAATATTTAGTGGGTGTGTCAAGCCTTTGGGGTATATCAAAAACGCTTGTTCGCATTTTGTTGTGTTGGCGTAGCTGATCATTTGATAAATATCTGTATTTCCTGCCTGTTCAGGAGCTTTATACTTTGTATCCAAAACTGCTATTGTTTTGCCAGTATCAGCATCACACAGTAATATATCTATACTGAAGTGCCGATTCTGACTAATTTCTATTGGATGTTGCTGTTTAATAAAATAGCTTTGTGGTATGTTTTTCTTAAGCCATTCTGCAACAAAAAGTTCATATAAATGTGCCATATCGACGAGAAAAGGTAGGGTTTTGTAATTCCCTCTCTCATGACTAGGGCTACTATTTTCTAAAAAGAATCGACATAAATTATGTAATAGTTCATAGTCAGGATTAAGGCGATTATACTGTCTGGTAATACAATCTTCTTCGCTGCAAGGTTGCAGCGTTACTAATCCTTGTAGGGCATGATAAGCTTTTCGTACTGTTGGTGATACTCTCTCTGAACATAAGCTGCTACGACCAATGATATAAAGTGTCCATGCCAGGATTTGATTTTCTTTAATATCAGCCGTATGTTCTTCATAATCGCATTTAAGTTTAACATTCCACGGCTTTTGAATTAGCTGTTGCACATCTAGCCTTCCCCGCACATAAGAAAGCTGCTGTGTTTTAGGCAAGTAAGAACGATATAATCCTTTGCGGCATCGCTCTAAAACTTTATCGGCTAATATATGAGCCAGATTATTATAAAAATCCTCTAGGGATTTACAATCCATCATCCCTTCGAGAAAGCGGAAACCTTTAAAATTGTAGGCATATCCCAGCATTCCGAAGAGGTTTTGGATCGGCACTTTCGGATTTATTTTTACATGCAATTCAGGAGTAACAATAATGTAACCTACCCATCCTTTAGCTTTGAGTTTCCAATGTTCTCTCGTTTTATAGTTAGGAAATTCTATATCTACTTGGATTTTGTATTTTTCATATAACTCAAATCCTGCTGAATCAGGTATTTCAGCACGTTGAAATGATTTATTTTCGTATTCTGTAAGTTCAATAATTATTGGTTGTGCTGGGTTTATATCCATAGTTTATCTTTTATTTTATCCCAGCGAAACTCATCTACTTTTTCTAGCTGATTAAAAAAGTACTCTTCTAAATATGGCTCAATTTCCATACGCCATATATCTTCTATATCTTCACGTAGGTTGTCTGTTAAAAAGAATGAAATACCAATTTCGTAATTTTTATCTGCGATCGCCTGATTTAATTGCTCTAAAATGTTAATTAATCCTTCTACTGTAAAACCTCTTTTTTGGTGATAACTTCGCAGCACCTTATAGTTTGGGCGAAGTTCAATAAATGCAAAGCGGCGGCGTAGTGCATGATCTATATTTGCAATAGACCTATCTGCTGTATTCATTGTCCCAATAATGCGAACATTTTTCGGGATGCGAAACCTGTTACCGCCAGCTAATAGAATTTCTCTATCTCGGTACTCAAGTAAATACATTAGTTCGCCAAAAACTTGTGCGAGATTAGCGCGGTTTATTTCATCAATAATTAAAACGCAAGTTCCTTGATGATACTCTGCTTCTTTGCAGAATTTTAGAAAACTGCCTGGAAGCAAAGGGTATGTTAATTGTCCATCTTGACTTTGAGGACGGATACCTTGAATGAAATCTTCATAAGAGTATGCTGGATGAAATTGCACTAGTTCTGGAAAACCATCACTACCGCCGATTAAGTGTTTTGCAAGTTTTTCAGCTATGAAGGTTTTGCCTGTTCCAGGCGAACCGCTTAAAATTATTTGTTTTTTACGATTAATTGTACGTATCCACCGTTTTAAATCTGTTTCATCAAACCCAATTATTTCAGAACATTGCTTGAGAGAAAAGTTAGGGTTTATTTGATAACAGGAAAAAAAAGCCACAAATTTATTAGTAGCATCTATAACTTCTTCAGATTGCTGAAAATTTTTATTATTTATGCCTTTCATCCATTCTATGTCTGTATTGTCTTCGTAAAAAAATATTTCTATAATTGCAGTTTCATCTCTAATAAATCTATTATTTTGATTATAATTTTCATGTATTTCGGCTAAGTTTACCATCTTATCAAAAAATATATTCTCACTAATTATTTCAGCTTCTATTCTCTGCAACTCATATATATCTCCATCTACTTTAAACTGCTGGTGGTTAATTTCCCATGCAGATTTAAATAGCATTGAGTCACTGTCTAGGCTATCCATCAGTACTTGCATTACTTGCTCTAAAGCATTACCGACAAAGTACAAAAGTAGATTATTTGGTTCGGATTTCGGTAGTATAGGAAAGCGTAAATCATTTACATGGTCGATTATGTATTCGTTGTACTCATGAGTTATGTGAATACCTTCAAGCCACTCTGTGCTGTAATAAATAATATAGTATTCCCAATAATAATCATTAAAAAATTCCAGGTAAAAACTTACAATAGCAAAAAATCGTATGACTACTAGCAAAAGCTCACGTTTATTAGAATAAGTTGCAAGTCCGGTGTAGATTATTATTTCCCATGCTTGCCAAATCAGTTCTAAAGCTTCCCATTCCTGCTTTGATCCTCCAGTCGCAATTCGTGAAGCGTAAGCTACATCACCCCAAGTAAGAATATTTTTTTGATTCATATCACAGATGATCTAAATACCCCAATT
>NZ_JACKZS010000113.1 GCF_014222285.1 Nostoc sp. UCD121 | reverse complement strand
CTCATCCCCCAATCCCAAATATTTTTCTGATCCTGGTTACGGTTATAGCTAAGGTAAAAGGTAAAAGAGAGAATTTTTACTTTTAGCTTCCTAGCCTTTGTGAATAACTTGACAACAAACAAACTATCTACACCCCAGTTGTTTAAAGGCATTGCCCTATTTACACCTGGAGGAGATTTAATTTACTGCATCGACCCTAGCAAACAAGGTCGATGGCATTTGCATTTGTGTTCGGCTTTGCAAGAAATTCTAGATTTGCCAGAGCCACCGCACTTTTTAGTGCCTTGTTATACTGCAACTATTGACCACTGGTTAGATCCGCGCACTCAACAAGTGCGAACTTTTGCTGAAGCTTATCCGGCTGTAATTAGACATCAAGCTTTGCTTAATGCCATTTTTGGTACAGGGGATTTAGTATGGCAAGCTGCTCCTTGGCAAGAGGGGTTGTGCGATCGCATGGTATTAACATCTTATCGTTCCTCATTCCCGCAGCTTTGGGAAGATCACGATTTAATTGTTCGTCTAGACCTTTCTGAACCTGTGCCAAAATACCACCAGCCAGTAATAGTACAAAAAAAGGAAGTAATCACACAAGGCTATGTTCTCCGCTTGTTTGTTGCAGGGCATAGCAGTACTACCGAACGCATTCTGCAAAATTTACATGAATTGTTGGAGCGATCGCTGGGACATCCTTATACTCTGAAAGTAATTGATGTTTTAAGTCACCCAGAACAAGCAGAACTCAATCAAGTTTCTGCAACTCCTACCCTTGTCAAAGTTTGGCCGCACCCAATTCGGCGAATTGTTGGAGAGTTGGATCATGTAGAAAAGATTTTACAGATGTTAGCTGCTAAGGAAAAATTTTAAGTTTCATAACGAAATTGAGCGTTAAAAATAAAATGCAGAGGTTTGAGAGGTGGCAATTGTTTTTGCTAAAAATCAAAGAAAGTCTGTAGTAAGCTCATGGCTCGTGAACAGCTTTGCAATCAGACTAGTTTTTTTGCCAAGTATGAGAATTTCTCTGATTGCAATCAAATAAAATCCCTATTAGGGATTGAAACGAGCAATACAGACAAATTAAATTGCAGCAGTATTATCGCAATCAACTAAAATCCCTATTAGGGATCGAAGTTTTCTTATAAGAAAAAGTTACAGCGATCGCCTTACTTGTGTCTACTTCTTTGCCTGTATAACTTGTAAACTACCACCTGCATATAAAATTGGCTTACTAACATCAAACCCAGTCTCAGTTAACAATCCAGCCAAATCAGTTTTCAACAATTGCCAAGCTGTTTCCGTCTCAAACAAGAACAAAAACAGTGATATCCCAGTCCAAAATATTGGATTTGTTGGAGCGTGAAAATCCACTAGCGTAAATACCCCTCCTGGCTTAAGTACTCGATAAACTTCATTAATAATTTTTCGTAATTGCTGAGGCTGCATCTCGTGTAGTGCAACGCTGATATGCACCACATCAAACAGATTATCTGCAAATGGCATCTCCTCAGCAAAGGCTTCGACATAAGAAGCTTCCGGGACATTTAGCCGCGCCCGTTGCAAAGACTTAGGTGAAGCATCCAATCCTGTTACATTTTGTGAAAGTTTTACTAAAAATTGTGTCGTTTGACCACTACCGCAACATAAATCTAAAACCTGAGTATCTGAGTAGATTGTTAAGGCTTGCAAAGCAAGTTGCCGAAAACGGGCTTCACCACCTACACTTAAGGCTGCTAAACGAGAGATACTATCATAAAGCCACTGATAGCGGTAACTCCAATCCCTTAAAATTGTTGCCATTGCATATTTCCTTGCTATTAAGCTTTATTATTTAATAAAGATATATTGTTAACATTAGTAAAAAATCTGAAAAGATTGGGGGAAAGTAACAGCTATGGGTCGTGTAGGCGTATTATTACTCAATCTCGGTGGCCCTGATAAGCTAGAAGATGTCGGGCCGTTTTTGTATAACCTATTTTCCGATCCAGAAATTATTCGCCTACCGTTTCGCTGGTTGCAAAAACCCCTAGCCTGGTTTATTGCCTCACGACGAACCAGAACATCTCAAGAAAATTATAAGCAAATCGGTGGTGGTTCCCCATTGCGGCGGATTACAGAAGCGCAAGGGGAAGCTTTAAAAGAACAGTTGGGTTCTTTAGGGCAAGAAGCCAATATCTACGTGGGAATGCGTTATTGGCATCCTTATACAGAAGAAGCGATCGCACAGATCACGCAAGACAATATAGAACACCTGGTAATCTTACCACTATATCCCCAGTTTTCTATCAGTACTAGTGGTTCCAGCTTTCGGCTTTTAGATAAACTTTGGCGTGAAGACCCAAAACTTCAGCCCATTGAATACACCGTTATTCCTTCTTGGTACAAACAACCAGGCTACCTCCAATCAATGGCGGAACTGATAGCCCAAGAACTTGAGCAGTTTCCTAATCCAAACGGGGTTCATATATTCTTCAGCGCTCACGGCGTTCCGAAAAGCTACGTTGAAGAGGCTGGCGACCCTTACCAGCAAGAAATTGAAGAATGTACTGCTCTGATTATGCAGACTCTCAATCGTTCTAATGCCCATACCTTAGCTTATCAAAGTCGTGTCGGCCCCGTAGAATGGCTCCAACCCTATACTGAAGATGCGCTTAAAGAATTAGGCGCACAAGGCGTAACAGATTTGGTTGTCGTGCCTATCAGTTTTGTCTCAGAGCATATTGAGACACTGCAAGAAATTGATATTGAGTATCGGGAAGTAGCAGAGGAATCAGGAATTCATAACTTCCGCCGCGTTCCTGCTCCTAATACTCATCCAGTATTTATTAATGCACTTGCAGACTTAGTGATTGATGCGCTGAAAAATCCCAGCTTCAAGCTTTCGCAAGCTGCCCAAATGAAAAAAATGGTGAAAATGTACCCCCAAGAGCGTTGGGAATGGGGTCTAACGACTAGCGCTGAAGTCTGGAATGGTCGGATTGCCATGTTGGGCTTTATCGCCTTAATCATCGAGCTAATTACCGGTCACGGCTTCTTGCACATGATTGGGCTTTTGCAGTAAGGGGAATTGGGAATTGAAAATTGGGAATTGGGAATTGGGCAATAGTTCTTCTTCCCCTGCTTCCCCTGCCCCCTTGCTTTTTCCCCATTCCCTATCCCCTTGTGTGATACCAGTCATACCACTGCTTCGCGCTACGAACTGCAAACCAAAGCAGTATTAAAGCAATTAATCCTCCTTGCCAGGGAGCATCAAAGGCAAAAAGTACTAGAGCAATGCACAAGGTATCTTGAAGAAAGACTACCCACAAGGGTAAGCCACGTAACCGATAGAACCAACCAACTTGAACTAGCTGGAGTACTAAAGCTAAGGAACCTCCAATACAGGCAATCAGCCAGTTTGGTGTTGCTGTGGCATTAGCGACTGCTAAACCCATAATTGCCCCTACGATGGGAGACATGAATAACTGAACCAGTTGTAATAATCTTTGTCCCCATAGCTTTTTTGAGGCTAATAATTCAACTAAAGACCAAAAGGTGAGGCAGCCTAACAATATTGGTGGGGAAATGTGAGATAAAATTGGAACTTGTGACCATAAGTTACTACCCTGCAATAGTCCAATAATTAGCAAAGGTATGCCTATTCTCATTCCTGCTGCGGCAGAGGCAGAAAGTGTGGCTAGGATTTCAATCATTAAGGCACTGGTAGGACTAACAAATACTTACTTATTTGTTATGTATACTACCCAGTTATAGGAATAATTCCAGCATCAAACATCCAGCCTTCAGCAATACAGCAGTGAATATTGTTGATATTTATTTTTAAATTCTTTTTTAACGTGGGTTCAATGGTTTATACAGCGTATTTCAGGTAAATGAAGACCTGAAAACGAGGGTTTTGGCTATTGTTTATTTTTTGAATAAAAAGTTTGTAGTAAGCACTTAAGCGCTCACTACAAGCCAATTAATTCTAAATTCCTAATCGTTGGTAAACTTCTTCTAAATGTTGGAGATGCTGCTGGGGGTCAAAACAGACTTCTAATTCTGCTGGAGACAACTTTTGAGTAACGCGAGGGTCTTTGCTAATTAAGTCCTGGAAATTTCCTCCTGGCTTGTTCCAAGCGACGTGAGCGCTTTCTTGAACGATCGCATAAGCTTCTTCGCGGCTGCTTCCCTTGTCTATCAAGGCAAGTAGAACTTTTTGGCTGAACACAACGCCGCCGTAGCAGTTGAGATTTCGTGCCATGTTCTCAGGATAAACCAACAGGTTTTTCACCAAGTCAGTTATTTCTGACAACATAAAATGCGTCAAAGTACAAGCATCTGGCAAAATTACCCGTTCTACAGAACTGTGGGAAATATCCCTCTCATGCCAGAGAGCAATGTTTTCCAAGGCTGCACCAGCATGACTTCTCACCAGTCGCGCCATTCCCGTTAGCCGTTCCGAACGGATGGGGTTACGTTTGTGTGGCATGGCTGAGGAGCCTTTTTGACCTTTGGCAAAGAATTCTTCAACCTCTAAAACGTCTGTTTTTTGAAGATTCCGAATTTCTACAGCAAAACGTTCGATGGATGCGGCTACCAAAGCTAATTGTTGCACGTAATCGGCGTGGCGATCGCGGGAAATAACTTGTGTTGAGGCCGTATCGGGTTTGAGTCCGAGTTTTTGGCAAGCGATCGCTTCTACACGCGGTTCAACGTTAGCATAGGTTCCCACTGCACCAGAAATCTTACCCACAGCAATAGTTTCGTGGAGAATTCTCAAGCGTTCTTGGTGTCGCAACACCTCTGCTAACCAGCCAGCTAGCTTAAAACCAAAAGTAATTGGTTCAGCGTGAATACCGTGCGATCGGCCAGCCATGACTGTATGACGGTGTTCCCGTGCTTTTTCACGAATTACCTGAATCAAATCTTCCAGACGTTGCAATAATAGATCGAGGCTGGCAACCAATTGCAGCGCTAAAGCTGTATCCAAAACATCCGAACTGGTTAAACCCAGGTGAATGTAGCGTCCGGCTTCCCCGACATATTCGTTGACATTTGTCAAAAAAGCGATGACATCGTGGCGGACTACAGCCTCAATTTCTAACACCCGCTTGGGGTCAAAATCTGCCTTGGCCTTAATTTCCTCAACCGCCTGAGATGGAATGTAACCTAGTTCAGCTTGAGCCTCACAAACAGCAATCTCGACTTGCAGCCAAGTTTTTAGTTTATAGGTTTCACTCCACAGATTAGCCATTTCGGGCAAAGTATAACGCTCAATCACAGTTCGGCACAGAATACAACCGTCATATTTTACAGTCTAATTAATGTAGATCAATTTTTAATGCTGCTTTTGGCTCAGAGACGGGATTAGTTTTTGAGTCAAAGGTGATGATGCTAATCCTACCGTCAGCCTCCATATATGCAAACTTCACATCGGCTAAAAATTCCACACCTTGCTGACGTAACTTGCTCATCAACTCATCGTCTGTAATTAACTCTCGTTGCAAATGACGCTGAATCATCCGACCATTTTTTACCAGTAGTAGCGGTGGCTGATTTAGAAAACGTTGGAACTGAGGTATTTTGTAGCCTAACCAGTTCAATAAATAACTCCAAAAAATCACAGTTCCTACCAGGATAGCGCCTTCAGTAATCGATGTATAATTACTTGCCATCGCATTTTGGGCAGCTTCAGCAAATAGCACAACTACGAGTAAATCAGTAATGCCTAGTGTTCCTAGCTGTCGGCTAGGAAGGAAACGTAAAACTGAGAACAGCGCTAAATATACCAGCGAACCACGGATAATCAACTCAAAGACGCTGATGCTAGGAACAAAGATTGCTTGCCAATCGATAAAAAACCATTTTTCCGTTAGCACTGATTTTCTTCCTTTTTCATATAGATTTCTGGAAAAAATCCAGTATCACTTTATTTATCTGGGATCTGATTTCATAAAACTGATTTTTATTAGAGGTTAAATTCTTGAATATTTATCAGAGTTACAAATATATAAGCCCTGGATAGTGGGGTTAAAATCGCGGATTTTTCCTCCTTTGTTTTAATCGTTTGGGCTTTTTGAAAGAATTGAATAAACGATTAATCAGGTTAGAAGATGACTTTTTATTAGTGGACGATTGACTCGTTTTAGCCTTGTCATTATATTCAGTGTTATCAGATAAAGGAATGGCATGTTTTGTTGGGGTTATGCCGCTTCCATACCTTCTAGCATAAACTTGGGTAAATTCAGCACCGAAGAAAAGAATCTGTGCGGCATAGTTAACCCAAGCTAAAATCACTACCAATGAACCAGCAGCACCATAAGCTGAACCAAAACTCCCATTACCTAAATACTGTCCTAATAAAAATCTCCCAATTGAGAACAAAAAGGAGGTGAGCATAGCCCCAATTAAAACATCACTCCAACCAATTTTGACATCTGGTAGGACTTTAAAAATAAGTCCAAACAGAAACGTAGTGATGGCAAAAGAGATGACGAAATTGAGAATCTGCCAGAGGAAATCCACACCTGGTAGCAAATTGCTAAAGAATGTCACTAATGCTGTTAAGGCTGTACTAATTACTAGAGAAACTAACAGTAAAAAACCAATACCTATGACCATTGCAAAGGACAAAACACGTAGGCGAATGATGTTAGTTACGCCACGTCCGGGTTTCGGTTTAACTTCCCAAATCGTATTAAGGGAATCTTGCAACTCGGTAAATAAACCAGTAGCACCCAATAGCAAAACTACAACACTAATAATCGAAGCGATCGCTCCTGTCTGTGGTTTGTTCGCATTCTGAATCGCTGTTTGGATAAATTCTGCCCCATCTGGGCCAACTAAACCTTGAATTTGTCCGACAATTTGACCCGTTGCCGCCTTTTCTCCAAATACTGCCCCTGCGATCGCAATTACAATAATTAATAACGGTGCAATAGAAAAAATCGTGTAATAAGCTAAAGCCGCCGCTAACCGTGACGCTTTATCCTCACTCCATTCTTTGAATGTCTCTTGGAATAAATTCCAAATCGCCTGCAAATTCATTCAACCAGTCTCCTTCTAAGAGGATATCGCTTACTTCCTGATATATTTGATACTTATTGTCTGGGTGGCGACATCCTCCCAAGGGAGTTTGTAAAGCATTCTTAAGGAGGAATATAATAGTTTTACTGCATTCTGTCGATTGTGCGATATTGAATCGCTTCCGCCACATGACTAGTTTTTAGCTCATCATCTCCCGCTAAATCTGCAATAGTTCGTGCTACTTTGAGAATGCGATCGCTAGCTCTTGCCGATAAACCTAATTTTCTAATGGCTACTTCTAATAAATTGCGGCTAGCATCATCTAGCTTGCACCATTTCTGGAGATGACGACTTTGCATCTGAGCATTGCAACGCAGATTTGCTTCTTCTTGAAAACGGGTAATGGCGCGATCGCTTGCTTGTTGCACTCGTTGTAGGACTGATTCTGATGTTTCTCCCGTCGGTTGTTGGGTAATTTCTTCTGGTTTCAAGCGATTTACAGCAACTTGTAAATCAATTCGATCCATCAACGGGCCAGAAAGTTTTGCCCAATATTGCTCGCGTTGGCGGGGAGAACAAGTACATTGTTGGATGGTATCGCCATAGTAACCGCAAGGACAGGGATTGGTACTCGCCACCAAAGTAAACTGTGCGGGAAACGTTACCGATAGTCTGGTACGAGAAATTGTCACATAGCCATCTTCTAAAGGCTGACGGAGAAATTCCAGCACATCACGTTTAAACTCAGTTAATTCGTCTAGAAATAGCACACCTCTGTGAGATAATGAGATTTCGCCAGGACGAGGAAAGCTACCGCCACCAACCAGAGAAGGCCCAGATGCTGAGTGGTGAGGGCTGCGAAAAGGGCGATCGCGTACCAACGAACCGCGATTTTTCAATAAACCAGCCACCGAATGGATGCGAGTCACTTCCAAAGATTCGGCAAAACTCAGGGGCGGTAAAATTCCTGGTAAGCGCCGTGCTAACATGGTTTTACCACTACCAGGCGGCCCAACAAAGATTAAATTGTGTCCACCAGCAGCAGCAATTTCTAAAGCTCGACGAGCATGAGCTTGTCCTTTCACATCATGCAAATCTGCGCTACGGTAAGATACTGTTGCTGTGTCTACTGTACTATCCATCTGCACAGGTTTGTAACGCCCTGGATTATTTAAAAGAGCTACCACATCAGACAGATGTTTGCAGCCGTAAACAGCCAAACCTTGAACAACTGCGGCTTCTTGGGCATTATCAGCAGGGATAACTAAACCTGCAATTCCCATTTTTTCGGCTGCTGCTGCGATCGGTAAAACACCAGCCACCGGACGCAAGCTGCCATCTAGAGACACTTCACCTAAGAATAGATAATCCCCCAACAAATCAGCGCTAACTTGCTCAGAAGCCGCCAAAATTCCCACGCTAATAGGCAAATCAAAACACGGGCCTTCTTTGCGTAAATCTGCCGGAGTTAAATTGATTACAATTTTCCGCATAGGAAAGGCGAAACCTGCATTTTTCAGCGTTGCTTTGACTCTTTCTCTCGATTCTTGAATCGCTGAATCTGGTAGTCCCAAGACAACAATTCCCGGTAATCCCCCTGAGACATCGACTTCCACGCCTACTTTGACGGCATCGATGCCCACAATTGATGCACTCCAGACTCTAGCAAGCATTGCTTATATAACAGTAAACCTTTCAAATCTCTAGCAGATACGTGGGTCGATTGGCATTAGTGAAACTACATAGACTATTTTACCGATCCAGCATAGTTATACCATTTCATTTTCGACTGCCCTATTTTAGCTGTGCCACGCCACTAGAGTAATTTTATTTTTACACTTTATAAATAACTTTAATACCCTAGCTACTAAGTGTAAAAACTATAACTAATTATCCGAACTTGATATCATGAATTAATAATTATCAATTAGATAGGACTTACGCAATAACTCTCTGAAACTCTTATTTCTCCCTGTCCTCTGCGCCCTCTGTGGTTCGTTTGTTCCTGATTTTGCGTAAGTTGTGTTAGATAGAAGCAATTGCTTTTTTATCCAGAGCGCTATGTATGTATAAATCATTGCTAGCAAAATTAAAACTGCAATCATAATCTCTTATTATTTGTATAAAAATATAATCAATTGATGTGATAAAAGCATATTGTCCATATTATACCTTGTGTTTTTTTACCATACATTTTATTTTCAATTTTCCAATAATGCGTGTTTCATATCTATTGACATGGGATACCTTAATGATTACTATGTCAATCAATCCGGATTTGATTAAGTTCTTGAGAAAATCTCTGTAAATAAATCCAACACTATCCTTACAGCACTACATGAAACTACGCTGGCTATTACTCAGCCTTACAAGTATTTTTTTATTTTCGTCTCCAGTAAAAGCGAATCCCAACACCAATCAAGTTGGCAACATAAATGACTGGAGTGCAAATCAATCTGATTTACAATTACCAAAACTTAAATTTATTCCTCCGGTTCCTCTAGGTGATCCTGGCAACCCAATAAATAGTTCTAAATTTACTGGTGTAGTTCCTCTAGGACGCGAGATATCAGAACTAAAAACTCCTATTAAAGCATTAATGGCTCGCTATAGATTCCTCACTCCCGGAATCTTTTTTATGGACTTGAAAACAGGTGATTATTTCAGTTTTAATGGTGGTAAAGCATTTTCTGCTGCTAGCACAATTAAGTATCCGATTTTGATTGCATTGTTTCAAGAAGTAGATGCAGGGAGAATCAAACTTGGTGAAACTTTGGTGATGCGAAGGAAACATGTCACTGGCGGTTCCGGAAATTTGCAGTATCAACGAGTGGGAACTAAGCTGAGTCTCTTGCAAACTGCAACCAAGATGATGACTATCAGCGATAACACTGCTACAAATATGATTATCGATCGTTTAGGTGGTGTATCTAAATTAAATCAAAAGTTTCGCCGTTGGGGATTGCAAAGTACTGTGATTCACAATATGTTAGGAGATTTTAAAGGAACTAATAAAACTAGTGCCAAAGACTTGGTAAGACTGTCAGCTTTGGTTACAAATAATCAGTTAATTTCTGATAGAAGCCAATCCCAAGTTTTAGGTATTATGATTCGTTGTCAAAATAGAAAATTGCTCCCATCAGGCTTAGGTTCTGGTGCAAATATTGCTCATAAAACAGGTACTCTGCGGTTTATACTAGGCGATGCAGGTATCATTGAAACGCCATCAGGTAAACGTTATTTAGCAGGAATTTTCGTGCGTAGACCAAATAATGACATTAGGGCTAGGGATTTTATTCGTCAAGTTTCGCGGGTGATGTATGGCTACTTCGAGCACCCAAAAGTCAGTAATCTACCTTAATTATTTATTCTGAATTCTAAATTTTTGCTTTAGTTTCAGACTTGCACGGAAGAGATATCCCAACCCCCTTAAGGGGGTTTTTTAGCTAATTGCAATTCTGAAAGCTGGCAATATTCAAAAATACGATAGCGAATAGCCCGTCTTAGACATCGCTTTTCTAACTGCCAAGCTATTATGTAGTCGGATACCGTGCAGCATAGAGCTTGAGGTTTTGAATGAAAGTAGCAGTGTTCAGTACAAAAGTCTATGATCGCAAGTTTTTGTCAGATGTAAATTCTCCCACACAACACGAATTAGTGTTTTTTGAACCCCGTTTAAATCGGGATACTGCTATCCTCGCCGACGGATTTCCGGCGGTTTGCGTATTTGTACACGATCAGGTTGATGCCCCAACTTTAAAACTTCTCGCTTCACGGGGTACTAAGCTGGTTGTCCTTCGCTGTGCTGGGTTTAACAATGTAGACTTACAAGCCGCAGCAGATTTAGGAATTACTGTTGTGCGTGTTCCCGCTTACTCACCTTATGGAGTAGCAGAACATGCTGTAGGGTTGATTTTAAGCCTGAATCGCAAAATTCATCGGGCTTATAACCGTGTCCGAGAAGGTAATTTTTCCCTAGATGGACTGTTGGGATTTAATTTGCATGAGCGTACAGTGGGGATTGTCGGTACTGGCAAAATCGGTCTAATTTTAGGACAGATTATGAAGGGGTTTGGCTGTAACCTACTCGCATACGACGTTTATCGCAATCCAGAATTGGAGGCACTAGGTGGAAAGTATGTAGAACTACCTGAGCTATTTGCCAACTCTGACATTATTTCCTTACATTGCCCCCTGACTCCCGAAACACATCACTTGATTAACGCTGAGGCTATAGAACAGATTAAGCCAGGCGTAATGCTAATTAATACTAGTCGGGGAGCCCTGATTGATACCCAAGCAGTGATTGAGGGATTAAAGTCTGGTAAGATTGGCTATCTCGGCGTGGATGTCTACGAACAAGAATCGGAATTGTTTTTTGAGGATTTATCTGGCGAAATTATTCAAGATGATATTTTCCAACGTCTGACAACGTTCCCCAATGTACTCATTACCGGACATCAAGCCTTTTTTACAGCAGAAGCTCTCCACAATATTGCAGAAACAACTTTTGCTAATATTGCTGATATTGAAAATGGTCGTCCTTGCGCCAATGAAATTCGCGCTCAACCGTCAACTTAATTAAGGGTTGGCTAGTGACTTTGAACTAAAATCACTAGTTAATCCTCATCATCATGCAAATCCTCCATTTCCTCAGTAATTAGCATCTAAAAATCTTCGTTATTATAACCCCCGTGCCGAGGCTTCTGTTGATGAGTCTTTGTGTTTATCTATTAGCTCACCTATTCTTTTTGTATGTACTAGATGGAGAAATTTTGAAGTTGGTATCGCCCAACTTAGGTGGCTCATTTCCTGCCATCTTGCTTCAGAAACAGTAGAGCCATCCTTAAAAACATAAGGATTCCCTAATAGTGGATATTTAGACATCCCGTTGACACCTACAACTTCCCCCTGAATATTGAGCAATGGGCCACCACTCATACCCCGCTTAACGTTGTTGGTATAGCCAATTTGATAACCTCCAACCAAAGGTTGGTTGAGTAGGTCAGAAATTTTTCCGCTAGTCAACTCGAATTTACCTGACTTGGATGGGTTAATGTCAAACGGAAACCCTGTGGCAAAAACTCTATTACCTACTTCTAAAGTTGATGCCTCTTTTACAATTGCCACTGGATAAACAATACTAGCACTACGGAATTGGATCAATGCTAAATCATCATTAAAGCGAATTGATCGTAGTAAACTACTTGAATAAATACGACCATCAGCAGTCTGAATCCGATGCTGTTTTCCTGGAGAAAGGACGTGTTCGTTAGTCAGTACTATATAAACCTGTCCTTGCTGTTGGATAATAAATCCTGAACCCCAAGAATCATTTGAAAGCACTTTTACTGTAATTAACTTAGACTGTTGCTGTAACCGATCTATAGATAACTCCTGTTGGGGTTTTCTGGAGGACGTTATTTGAGTTAATATACTTGGATTTGGATTAACTGCTCTTGTTAAGATAGCTAGCAAGCCATTCATACAGGCAAATAGAATTATTAAACGTAAATTCATGCCTGACTTTAATCTCCAAATGGCTTGCTTTTAGTTTATAAAAAAGTTTATTCAATTTATTAATTAAATATCTGTCATATCCAGAATCAGTTAGAGCAAAAAAATGACCCATTACAGGTAACTGGAGATGCGGGTTTTTCTGACTGTGTTGGTTGGCTCTGTCTATTTTTTGAGGCGTTACTCAAATATTCATCTACATCAATGTAAACTGGATTACCTCTGGTAAGCCTGATCTTTCTGACTCTAGTTGAAACATTAAATAGTTCTACAAGAACTTTTTGAGGATTGTCTTTAGGCTCAAAAGTGAGTAGCAAGCCATCTGATATACAATTACTCCCTTTTTTTTTGGCAACGCACATCACGTTTTGATTATTCATTCTGCCAGTTGTAATAAACCGGAGATTACCTGCATCTGAATGTTTTTGGAACCTTGCTGTTACTTCTTGACAGCGCCGTTCAGGTGTATAACCGGAATTACTAAAAGCTTGAGATTGCCAGCCAATAAACTCAACAGTTTCTGTTGGAGTGCGTGCATAAGTAATAGGAATATCTTGCTTCATTTCACAAATATATTGCACTTTGACTGTAGGTTTAGCTAGGCTCACAATAGGTAGAGCGATTGTGGTAGCAAATGTAATCACAATTGGAATAAAAAAATTATATTTCATAACATCGAAAAAGAATTTAGATAAAGAAACAGTTTTTATTTATGCTTGTTAGATTTAATTGCTACTGACAGTTGGAACCCTGCCCCAAAATAGAGCTAGAAGCTTGACAATTATCAATAGTTGGGGATTTTTGAGTAGGTGAAGGTTGGGATTTTAACTTTCTTGTTCTAATGACTGGTTGAGAATTATTGGATGAGACATTTAAATTTGAGTTGTTTCGTTTGCGGATTGTGGGTGCAACTCTAGGTGTTATTAGTTGGTTTCTGACAACCGTAGTATTAACAGAATAAAATGGTTTGATGTTGTCGGGTTCAAGCTTAGATTTAGCTTCTTGAATAATTGCCTCTTTCTGCTGTCGCCAATATTGAGTACCAGCAATCTTACTTGCTGAAGTTATCGCATCATTAAATTTATTTTTAGTTAATGCAATTTGCGCTAAATTTAAATTCTCTTTACTAGAATTAAATTCCTGTTTCCACTTAGCAATAAACTCTTGAGCTTCTTTAAAACTAGAGCTTTTGGATGGGATATCTTTAGCTATAAGAATTGCATTATCTACATCTCCTGACTGCTCGTATTTTTGTGTTGCTAGGGTGAGCAGCTTCTGAGACCATTCATTAATTAGATTTTGAGCCTCTTCAGAAAAAGGTTGATTGCTCAGAATTTTATCAGCCTGCTTAATTGCTTCAGGAAAGTTAGACTGGGCTGCTAGGATTTTAGCTTGAGAGATTCGGCATTCATTTAAGGTATTTATAAGCTCATTTTTAACTTGTAAATTCCGTGATGAATTTTTATCAGGAAAACCAATATTACTTGCTTTTTGTATACATTCTTCATATTTTTTTGCTTGCTTTAAAGTTTTAATATCTTGCACGCTTGCTAAGAAATTTTGATTTTTATGCCAATCAAAAGCGGAAACACCAAGTATACTGACAAAAGTAGCAAGACTCAATATAACTCCTACTGGAGATTTAATTACAGCCAACGCTTTAGCAAAACCTGCCGATTGAGGACTGTTGGGAGAAGCAGGTAGATTTAAAGTTGGCGCTGTTGATAGTCGGGGATTATTTGCGGTTGTACTTAATGGCTGTTGCCCAAACTGAGATACTGGCACTGTAGGGGGGCAACTGTATGGCTCTGTATGGGGATATTGAAGGCGGAAGTCTGGCTGTGTTGTTGCATATCCAAGTTGAACTACCAAGGTTTCGAGTGCAGCCAGTACCTCTTTCGCAGACTCATAACGCTCTTGAAAGTGGTAGCGTACCATCTTACTGAGAATACCAGCTAACTCAGGGCTAACCTGAGCGTAGCTGTACCACTCAACTTCACCGCTAGCATCCTCTCTCAATTGTTGATGGTTTAGTCCTGTTAGGGCTTGGATAGCTATAATCCCTAGAGCATAAATATCACTGCTGAAACGAGGTTTACCTCTTAACTGCTCAGGTGGCATATAGCCTAAAGTGCCTACAACAACAGAGGTACTCATCTGGCTTTGTGCTGTAGTCAGTTGCATATTTATTTGCTTAACTACACCAAAATCAACTAGAACTAGTTTATTATCCTGTTGGCGGCGAATGATGTTATTAGGTTTAACATCCCGATGGATAACACCATTGCTGTGAACAAAGTCTAGAATGTCTAAGATTTCTCGCAGTAGTTGTACTACTTGACTTTCACTCCAATGATAACCAGGTAATAACTCTGTACTGAGCAAGTTTCCATCAATTAGTTCTTGAACTAAATAGAATTCCTCGTTTTCCTCAAAATAAGCTAGAAGTCGTGGAATATGGGCGTGATGACCAAGTTGTTCTAAGGCTTCTGCTTCTTTTGCAAATAGATGTCTAGCTGCTTCTAAAAAGGCAGGCTCGGTATTCGCTGGCTTCAGATGCTTAACAACGCAAGTAGGATTACCTGGTCTGTGAATATCTTGAGCTACATAAGTTTGTCCAAATCCCCCTGCTCCCAGGACTTTTAGTACTTGGTAATGCCCGGCTAGTAGCTGATCTAACATACGTTTAACTTATATAAAAAATACTATTAACATCATCTATAGCGGTTATCACTTAGGTACAACACCCTGTGGCTTCAAGAGACTGGAAAAAGGAAAGTTTTAATTGTTCATTTTATTTTATGGGGTATATTTGTTCGTTGGAGAACCCTTATAAATTATTAATCAGCTTCACCAATCAAAGTAAAGCCAGCCCAATCTGTAGGATCTGGGGATTGTTGCATTGTTTTGAGCATTGCTTGGCGTAGTGCTTGGGCTTTATCGGCATGAGTTTGAAAATTACTATAAAACTCTAACATTAGTGTTGCTGTCGTATCATCTGGTACTTCCCACAAAGAGACGATCGCACTAGCAGCCCCGGCAGAAATCAAAGACCGGGATAACCCAATTACACCATCTCCTGTAATTTCACCTCTGCCTGTTTGACAAGCACTTAATACTACTAGTTCGGCATTGAGTTTTAAATTTATGATTTCGCCAGGGGTAAGAAAGCCATTATCATTACCAGATGGAGCTAGCGCGATCGCACCAGGAACACCCAATTGTTTCACTTCATCAAGTAGACCGTGGGTTGCTAAATGAATTATCCTAGCTTTGGGCATCTGCTTGATGATATCTAGCTTAGTGGCGCGATCGCCAGTAATTGCTTTAGTTTGCAAAAGACTAGCAATTTTGTTGGCTTCTTCTTCTGCACCAGGTAGCTGTGACAAATTATGAGGCGGATCTCCCACTTGAATTTTGGGCATTGTGGGATTGCCTACGACTAAGATATCTTTTGCTAATCCTTGGCTACGTTGTCTTTGCTGATTAGCCAGATTCAATACTTGGATGGCAGGAGCAGAAACGATCGTGTGTTGTTCAATTAAGTACTTACCAGTGGTATCTTGCAAGGCTGTGAAAGGCACTAACAAAAGAAAATCTTGAGGAATGAATATAACGCGAGCATTGGGGTCTTTGGGTAGCTCGTCAGCAATGGGTTGGATCAGGAGTTGATGTAATTGCTTTAAGCCTTTAGAAACTACTTCCGAATTTGCAGAACTACTTGTTGCTGGATCAATGGCATTCCGAGTGTTAGTTGCTATTTCTTGGAGTGAAGTTTTTTGCTGCCGTAGTGACTTGAGATTAACTCGCCGCAAGGTTACTTCACCCGTAGGTTTAACCACCCAGATTAAGAGTTCTAATTCTGGGGCTTTTAGCTTACCTTGATGCAAGAAATCATCGGGAACAATGGAATATTCAACTAGTGTGGCTTTTTGCTGTTTGGCAATTTGTTTAATTTGAGCAATGGTTAGTGGTGCGATCGCAGCTTGGGAGGTTGAATTAGGTTTAAGTTTTGTCTCCATTAACTCCACAAAAGCCCGGGCACGTCCTTGCTCAGAAGCTTCTAATGAAGCTCCGGGTTTGTTCTGCGCTACTAAAATTTGTTGTAGTAAGTTGTATGTTGCAAGCTGTGTATCAAAAATTGATACTTTGCCTTGATCGTCTAATCCTTGTCTGAGTGAGTCTAAAAGCTTGACTGCAAGGCGGAGTTTATTTTCGGCCTCAAGCAAATTGCCAGATACAAATAAAGCGTGTCCAAAGTTATTGAGAGTTAACGCCTCTGCTCGGCGATCGCCTATTTCTTGGGCAATCTTTAAGCTCTGCTGTTGGTGTTCAATTGCTTTGGGATAGTCGCCTAAGCTTTCGTATGCCAGCCCCAGGCTGCTCAAAGCTACCTGCTCGATGCTGCGATTTTTGATTTCCCGCGCTAGGGTTAAACTTTGCTGGTAAGATTCAACTGCCTTACTATTGTTGTTTTGAGCTTGGTAAGCAGTTCCAAGATTGTTGAGCGTACTTGCTTCACCTTCTCTGTCTTTGGTTTCTCGTGCGATCGCTAAACTTTGCAGATATGACTCAACAGCCTGGGGATATTTGCCCAATTCAGCATAGACCATTCCTAAACTGCCTAAAGCCGCACCTTCACCTACTCGGTCTTTGGTTTCTCGTGCGATCGTTAAGCTCTGCTGCTGAGACTTAATCGCTTTGTCATACTCACCTATTGCTAAATAAGCATTACCTAAATTGCCTAAAAGCTGCCCCTCTGCTTGACGATCCTTAAGTTCTTGAAAAATGATCAAAGCTTGCTGTTGATAATTAATAGCTTTGCCATATTCCCCTGTATCTCTATAAGCAAGCCCTATATTTCCTAGAGTTTGTGCCTCTCCTCGACGGTCTTTGAACTCTCGATAAACTATTAGTGCTTGTTGCCAAGATTGGATAGCTGGTACAAATTGACTCAGTTGATAATGTTTCAGCCCTTGTTGTAGCAATTGATCTGCTTTGATTTTATCGGTTTGAGATTGGGCGATCGCTTGTGAAGTCACAAATGGTACTGTTGCTAAAACAGGCATTAAGACGCTAGCGAAGATAGGAATTACTTTAAGGATCAACTGATAGTTAGTTTTTAACATACTATTTATTCTTAAAAACTACGTTGCTATCTAGTAAATTCCCATCAAAATTGAAGACTTGATTCAAACTGGTTTCGTCTTCTTTGTCTCTGGCATTGAGATTCGAACCTGTTAATTCTCCTTTCCCATCATTGCTAAGTGTTAACTTCGTAGCATGACTACTGTATTTGAGACGAGCAACCAGCGATTCGTCTAGAGACAAAATTCCAAAAGTTAAGCTTTCTGGTTGGCGAATCATAGCTGTTTGTGTTTTTTGCTGTGACAATTCTACATTATTGCGATCGCCCTGCTCACCACTACCAGTGCTGTTGGTACCATTGTTTCTTCCACTACTGCCAGTACTAGTGCTACCCGTCTCAGTTCCCGTGGTTGTTCTAGGACTAGTGCTTGTAGCTGTACTTATTGTGCCACTAGTAGTAGCTGTTGTACTAGTTCCACTACTGCCAGTGCTAGTGCTACCCGTGCTAGTTCCCATTTCAACAGGCGGATTGACTATAACAGCAGGAGGTTCTGGGGAGAATGGTATATCTTTAATAGATCCAATTATCCTTGCGTTGAACCCAGTTATTAGAGCAATATCATAAGCGGTACCGCTATTATTTTCTGGAAAAGGTTGCTTGTTTACTGAAAAAGCTTGATCTTTAAGAATTTGGATATTTATTCGTCCACCGTCTTCATTACTTCCTTGACGAAAACTGCCCTCAACAAGCTTTCTATCTCCAAGCTGTACAGTGATAGTGCCTGCATTTTCTTTGCTGATTGTATTTATGTCTAATCCCTTAGGATATGTAAAAGCCAAAATGCTAAATTGTCCGACACCTTGGTGGTTTTGAATATCTGTAGCTCTGAAAAGACCGGAAGCTACGATTTCAATGTTTCCATTATTACCTAGGCTACCAGAAACAATGCTTTTGACCTCAATATTACCCTTTGTGGCAGTCAAAGTGACAGGGGCACCACTAACTATATGACCTGTTTTTATGTTGCCGCTTATGCTATACAAGCTAACAGGCTTATCGCTAGAGCTAGTGATAGATCGTTCAGAGGTGTAGTTGATATTTCCTACAGTAACGTCACCTGTGGCAGACAAAATTACAGAACCTTGAGCAAGAGAACTATATAATGTATTAATATTTCCTGGTGTCTTAATGTCTCCAACTGTGATCTTGCCTTGCAACAGGGAGTTTTCAGGAGAGCTAAAATTAGTATTCGATGAACCTATATTGAAATGAGGAACATTAGAGGGATTATCTAATGTAGCTTTACCTGCTTGTAAAATCAGTGCTGGCTGAGTAGTCAAAATATTGAAATCGGGATCTGAACTAGGAATACTACCAGAAGTGTCTGGTCCAGTGATACTAATGTCTCCTCCAGTTATGCTGCCTTTAGCTTCTACCTTAAGTGCTACACCTGTATAGGAAGCAAACGTAACATCTCCTTCCGAACTGATAATTGGGTCGTAAAGACTGACAAAGTTTCCAGGTTGACCTGACAAGTTAAGCATCGAGAAACTACCACCAGCAGCAAAATGAGCATCCCCGGAGATATTCCTATCGCTGACTAGACTAAGGTTGCCGCCACTCTGAAAAGGTGTCTGCGGATGATTCAATGCTAGGATGTCAATACCTTGACTGCCTTGAATGTAGAGGTCTTTTCCTGCTTGAGCAATAAAGGGATTTGCAACACTATCCCGTACCCGCACGATATCCTTTGCTAATAAATTTAAGTCACCTGTAGTGCTTAGTTGACTTTCCACTAATGTCAAATTGTGATTGGCAGCAAGTGTTGCTGTCTGGGCACTCACTTCTTTTGCTACCACATCTCCATTCTCTACAACCAAACCAGAACCTGTGAGTGCAACTGTGCCATTACTGTTGACTGCAATTCCTATAGCATTTCCCCCACCCCCACCAGTCAATAGTTGCGGCAAAGATAAAACTGGTAACATCCAGTTATTTGGCTGACTACCATTTGCTGCTATTGGTTGTACATCTAAAGAAAGCAGATTTCCTGTTTGACTAATCCGCACCACACTCTTACCTGGAACTGCCGCTACAGTAATCTGACCTCCTGATGCTGAGAGTTTTCCGGTACTCGCCACCGTACCACCCAACAAAGTCAAGTTTTGTCCTTCCCCAACACTTAAGTCGCCAGCATTGATAATTGCCCCTGGCTTTTCTGTAGTGAAGGCAAAAGCACTAGGATTGCCTACCAGTTGGGCATAGTTGCTGTTACCAGTCGCACTAAACCAATTAGAACCAAATCCAATGCCGTTAGCTGTTGTTACCGTCAGAGCAGCAGGCAAATTCAGGCTGGCGTTCGGCCCAAAAATAATACCTGCGGGATTCATTAAGAATAGGTTCGATTTTCCACCTGTAACCTGAATTAGACCATTAATTACAGAAGGATCGCCACCATTGATCCGAGTCAGAATGTTAAGGATTTCCGGTTTAGAAATAAAGTTGGCAATCTGGTCTTGACTCAGACCAAATTTGGTCAAACTATGGAACAGATTTGCTCCATCTTGAGAAGTCTGTCCGCCAGTGATATTGAATTGCTTACCATCAGGAGTCACAACAGTATTTGTGCCGTCTGCTGCTGGAGTAATTGATTGTGCCTGTACTTGTCCGACTCCAATAACTCCCAGCAGAGGGAGTGTTGCTAACCATATACCAATTCTGCTCACTGCCAATTTCCTTAATCTATAATTTGGTTTTTTCAAATAACTTTAGTAAATCTGTAAGAGTCTGTGCTGTGTTTGGACCAAAGCTTCATAACAGAATATACTCAGTGTTCTACTTTATTTCTCAGGGTTACTTAGGTTATTATACTGAATCCTACACAATCTTTAAGAAAAAAAGTTAATTATTCTGTAACTTCATCTACCATAAGATATAGATTTAGACATAAAAACAAATTTTTATGTATCAATAAGTTTAGTATTATACAAGTAAACATTTGTCTTACTAATATGCTTGGAAAATTACAGTTGCCTTAGCTCAACACCTGCCAAATACTAATGTAGTTTTTAAAACACTGTTGTTTGACAGCAAATATCTGGTTATGAATGGACATAACAGGTAAATCAGCCTATATTTCCATACTTTGTGAAGAATCTGTAACCTAATCATAATCGCAATGACCTTCGGGAACCACTGACTTGAGTTAATTAAAAGTTATTAGATATGATAGTGTATTTACTATACTTCATTGATTACAAAATGTAAACAAAAGCAAATGAGAGTAAAGCCTATCTGGTATAAGTAAATTTTAGAACGTATTTATTAAGTGTTAGTACTTATACAGCGTTTTCTATTACAAAAATACAACGTATAACTTAATTTTTTAGGAAAAACATTGATATGAACAAAGACTCTGTGTGTTGGAGTGTGGTAAATGTGTTGTCTTGGTGGAAATTGACACTTCCAAGTGCAATGGCAGTTGCTTGGTTGTTGCCAAGTTATGCAGCTTCCAGCAGTCCAACTGCCATACCAAGTATTAGGCCAACCGCAGATACGGTAGAGATAGCTCAAAACCAGCCTGCACCAACAGTCAATCCAAGACCTGATCCCAACCGCGATCGCTTTCCGCAACCTCTACCAGATCCAACGCCACTACCCGAACAAAAAGAGCCAATTCTGACTCCTCCAACTCCAGAAACGCAACCATCTCAACCAAATGTGCTTATTTTGGTTCGTAAAGTTGAAGTTGTTGGTAGCACTATCTTTGCTCCACAAGAAATCAACCCGATTGTGCAACCTTTAGAAGGACGTTCTGTCAATCTAGAAGAACTACAGAAGGCAGCCGATGCAATTACTCAACTGTATTTGAACAAAGGCTACATTACCTCAAGAGCAGTCTTAGTCAATCAGGTGATTACTGATGGAGTCGTTCAAATCCGAGTTATTGAAGGTCGTTTAGAGAAAATTCAGATTGAGGGAACCAGGCGATTGAATCGTGACTATGTAAGTAGCCGCGTGCGTTTAGGAATCGGAAAACCCCTGAATTCAAATAAGTTAGAAGAACAACTAAGGCTACTCCGCATCGATCCTCTATTTGACAAGATAGATGCTAGCTTAAGCGCTGGTTCTAACTTAGGTGAAAGTATTCTCACCATCAGAGTAGATGAGGCAAAGTCCTTTGAAAGCGTTTTTAGTGTAGATAATTACTCTCCACCCAGTATTGCTCCAGAAAAAGCTGGGGTTTTTCTGCGCTACCGCAACTTAACCGGAATTGGCGATGAAATTACTGCCTCTTACAACTTTGGCGTGAACTTTGACGATTTTGATCGGGCTGCATCTAACGTATATGATTTCACCTATCGCGTACCGCTCAATCCCATGAATGGGACTGTACAATTTCGTGCAGCACCAAACAACAACAAGTTAATCAATCCTGCTCCCATACAGCCCTTCGGTGATATTAAAGGTAGTTTGGATTTCTATGAAATCAGTTATCGTCAGCCGTTGGTGCGATCGCTAAAAGAAGAGTTTGCGCTTTCTACAGCAATTGCCTTTCAAGGAAGCAGTGGATCTTTTACCTTTGATGGCATTGGCGTGAATACTGAACCTAGCCGCACCCGTGTTCTGAAGTTTGGTCAAGATTATACTCGTCGTGACACTCAAGGAGCTTGGGCGATACAATCTCAATTTAGCTTTGGCTTAGATATCTTCGATGCTACAGTTAGTTCTGAACCAAATCAGAATGGAAGCTTTTTCAGTTGGTTAGGTCAAGTGCAACGGGTTCAACAATTGGGTAATGACAATTTATTGATCGTGCAAGCAGATATACAATTGACACCAGATGATGTACCGCCATTCTATGAATTTTTTATTGGTGGTGGTCAATCGCTTCGAGGCTACCGTCAAAATGCTCGTTCTGGAGACAATGGATATCGGCTATCAGTAGAAGGTCGAATTCCTATATTACGTAATGGTGAAAGAGTCCCTATTTTGCAACTTGCCCCTTTTGTTGATTTAGGACAAGTCTGGAATAAAACCGGTAATGTTAACAATCCATTTTTGGCTAGTGCAGGTCTAGGATTGCTATGGCAGCCAATACGGAACTTTAACATCAGAGTTGATTATGGCATTCCCTTTGTAGAAATAGAAAAGCCAAGCGGTAGTCTTCAGGACGATGGCTTACACTTCAGTCTCACTTACAGTCCTTAATCATCTTTGAGCAAAACTTAACATTTTTGACTAGAGCAACCCTAAATTATTGGTAAACCTGTTTAAACTAGGTAACTATAACTGGTTAACTAAGGTTTGCACTTTCAGGAACTCTGTACCTAATTCAGCAATTAAGGTACTAGGGGTTGAATTCGTAACTGCAAAAGGCGATCGCTAATTTGTGTATTCATTCTGAACGATAGGCAACGCGGAGACTTTGGACTAAAATCACCAGAGATGCGATCGCCATCAACCCGCCCCAAAACCAGTAAGGTAAAAGCAAATATCGCTGCATTTGCGCTGTATCAGAGAGTCCAAGGGGGCCAGCAGAACTACTAAATAAATAATCAAGTTGATGGTACGTACTCACACAAGCTTGTACACCCAGAAATTGAATGGCAAACCCTTGCACCCAACGAGGTGCTTTCAGGGCGATACCCAAAATTATTAAACCCAACAAGGGAATTGCCACCAATCCAAACCAGGAACGTATCCAAATTAATGTGGAAAATAGCAAAAAACTCCCTAATATTTTTAAACTTAGGGAAGCTACTTTAAAACTGCGGGAAGCCAGAATCAAAGCTGCGCCGGCAAGAGGCGGCCCCATTGGGCCTGCGGCTGCGACCATTGCCGGGCCAATTGGCCCCAATGACGACCGGATGCCATAAGTTGCAACACCGGAACCATTGCTAAAAATCTGTAATTTTTGAAACTGTCCCCCTAATAGGAGTGCCATTAAACCGTGACCCATTTCATGGAACCAGGTTGCCAGAATTGTAAATGGGTATAAGATATAATCACCTCCTGGTACTTGCCATAGTAAAGCAGTTGCGATCGCTGCTGCAATTAGCCAGGTTAGCCCCATACGCTCAACAACTGACGGGGCTTCTTGGGTGAGCAAGGGTTCAGAATTTTTACTTGGTTCCCTCATAGGTCACTCTATTTTGGATTTTAGATTTTCTGGAAAATTCAAAATTTTAAATTGGCAGTGTATTTTATCCATCCTAGTGTAATTATTGAGGTAGTGGAGTTCCTGAACAATGCAACAATTCGCACATCGAAGCGACGGCCATAAACTATGGCGCTATCAAAAACAACATAGTTATCCGTCGCTTGTCTGATGCGGTGCATTTGTTTCTCCTCCAAAAAAGATGCCGGAGGATGGGCAGAAAATGCTTAGACTGATGTCACAATCGATGGAAAATCAGTTAAGCATATTGAAACAGGAATGTCATTAAGTCTCCTTTACCCAAACTGATGCGATCGCCTGGCCGCAATCGATGACGATTCCCTGGTAAAAGGGGCAAGTTATTAATGTAAGTGCCATTAGAACTTCCCACATCTTCTACATAGTGAGCGTCTCCCTCAACACGAATATCTGCATGAATCCGCGAGACAACTTCTGAATTGGGAAATCCTGAAACGTCTATATCTGGAGGAATCCGGTCATTAGGCTTGCCGATATGAATCACAGAGAGATTTTGCGGCAATTCAATTAGCCGATCGGTTTGGACGTGGATTAACCGCGCTATAACCTGCTGCAATTGCGTTCTGGCAACGGTTACAGTTGGTGCTGGTGCAGCTGGCGGGGGTAGTTCTGCTTCAGAGGGTGGCGCTGGTTCCAACGGTGGTGGAGTAGGAATACTTTGTCCAGAAACTACGGGTACTGCGACGCTTGGCTCTGCTTCTGGGGGGCTGCTTTCTATAACAGCTGCCTCTGGAGGAGCTACTGGAGGAGCTGCCACCTCTGTTGCTGGTAAAGATGAACTGGGAGGATGAGAGTTAGTAGAACCGCTTATTCCCAAAGCATCTGGTTGTAAAAGTTCTAACAGTGGATCGGGTGGAACTAATGGTGGTACTTCCACAGGAACATCGGGAGTAACTGTTGTAGCTACCGCACTATGAACATGGGGAACTCCTGCAGAGTGAAGGTTATAGCCACACTGACCACAGAATGCAGCATCTGCCTGCACACTTGCCCCACAACTAGGACAGTTAGTAGTCGCGGGTAACGGTGTATAACAAGCTTCACATTGGACAGCACCATCAGGGTTGGGATGATTGCAATTAGGGCAGACGATCATCAATATTTAGCCTTTGTTCAAGATCATCATAAATATAGGTAGGACTGGCAAGCAGAGGGCGGCCCTAGCTTTAGATTCTAGCAATTACTGCCGATTTGATACGGGACAGGGAGCAGGGAGCAGGGAG
>NZ_JACKZS010000112.1 GCF_014222285.1 Nostoc sp. UCD121 | reverse complement strand
CTTTAGTCCTGATAACCCTTGCTCTGAGCGATAAATCGCTCACTACAAACTAAGAGTTTATTTTATATTTAATTATGTCTACCTACTTATCTTGTTTTTCCGATTTTATTTTTCTTCTTTTTTTTCTTCCAAATTGGTTATCTTTGCATTTGGCATCAGGATATAGTTTTCCTGGCTCTGTTTTTCTTCTTTCTTTTCTTGTATAACTTGAGTGGAATATATTTCAACATCTCGTTGAATAATATCTTCTACATTACCTGCAAAAAGATTAAACGCCTGTTGGTGGTTTGTATAATCACGATAAGGGCCTGTCAACTGTGAGAATTGCCACCCTTGGGTTTTCAAAGATTCGACTGTACGACGATAGTGTCGCCAACGTTCACCGTAATGAAAAAACTCTTCAATGGCAGCACTAATCGCAACAATCTGACTCAAACCAAAAGTTGACCAGATAATGATATTTCTGGCTCTCTCGTTAACTTGTAAAGTAGGAGTAGTGTTAATGTTTAAACTTACCAGTGCTGGGAGAATTACACCGCCAATAATAGTTGTTATCCGCAACAAATAATGGCGATCGCGTGATAAATTAGCCTTACCTTCCATCCAGAGTACTTGGTCTAACCAGCGCGATCGCAAAAAATGCTTTTGCCCATCGCCTAAATTCATACCTTCAAATAACTTGTTAAAATCTTCCTTTAAAAATTCCTGATAACTATCTTTTTTTGCCATTATTCACTCCTAATTAGAAAGCAAATCTTTAATTATTTGACCTAAATTTTTAACCCCATTCTCGATGTCGATCAAGTTGACGTATTGTAATATACCAGATTTTGCTAACTTTTTAGCTCGCTCATCAGTACCCTCTCCACGCAAGGCATCGGCAAGGATATCTGCGGTTCTACCACTACCAGCAATCACAACAACTAACCTTCCAGTATTAATGCTAGAAAACGCATCATCAAAGGTGATCTCACCACCGTTTAAAAGTACAGTTACTGAAGGTGCATTATTGGCCAGTACAGTTGCAACGTCAGATATCCAAGGTGATTCGTCGCCCCAATTATCGCCAGGAACCAGTACAAAATGAGTATGGTTTGGCTCTAACGGTGTCAAATCAGCATCAGGTTCTTGTTGATTAGGTAAAGCCACTTTGTTTTCAGGTGTTACACCAATCAAAGCAAACTTAGCACCTATCTGGCTACGAGCCTCACCCATCAATTGCATAACTCCCGCATCCGTACCTCCATCGACAACATAAGCACCCAAACTTTCGGCTATGGGGGCTAAAACTTCCGTAAACAACCGTTTAATCCGGAGAAAATCGGCTTCGCTGATTTTACTTGCACCCCCTACCACTACTAAAATAGAATGCGAACCGCCAAGCCCTATTTGCTCAAGAGCATCTGGTAATTCGGCTTGTTGATCAACTCGAATAGCTAATGCTGTTTGTCCACTGTCAAAGGTAAGTTTCAAAGGATTTTTCATTTTTCCACAATTTTGACTGCTTAAGTTTCCCAGGGTAGAATTTCATAGCCATGTTCCGCAAGGGTTGTATTACCGACAGTTAATTGCCCAAGCGTTCAGTTTTTTGTCCAACCGAGGAGCGATGTCTACGACGGGCTACGCCTACGTCAGAAGTGTTATTTGGTGCAGCTCCAAAAAGCAACGTTATGATAATTAATGCATTAATCAAGCTTACGCCTAATAATAAATAAGTTGGCACAAACAAACTTCTAGAATACGGAGACGATTAATCGCCTCTATAAAAGCTGTTAGGTGCTG
Organism: Nostoc sp. UCD121; assembly: GCF_014222285.1. GTDB lineage: Bacteria > Cyanobacteriota > Cyanobacteriia > Cyanobacteriales > Nostocaceae > Nostoc. The sequence goes on along the minus strand of NZ_JACKZS010000112.1, from coordinate 23,595 downwards.
TGCCAAACCAAAATCAGCCGTTGTACAAATTTCCATAAGGATAATTGAAGTGACTAGGACTAATTCAGACTTTCTTTCCTCCACCGATCCAGCGATCGCGGAGTTAATCAACGACGAACTACAACGCCAGCGAGATCACTTGGAGTTGATTGCTAGCGAAAACTTTACCTCTGCTGCTGTGCTGGCGGCTCAAGGTTCAGTACTGACAAATAAATATGCCGAGGGATTGCCTGGTAAACGCTACTATGGCGGTTGTGAGTATGTTGACAAAATCGAGCAACTAGCTATCAACCGCGCGAAACAGATATTTGGCGCTGCTCATGCCAATGTGCAACCCCATTCTGGCGCACAAGCCAATTTTGCAGTATTTTTGTCGCTTCTCGAACCAGGGGACAAAATTATGGGAATGGATTTGTCTCATGGGGGACATCTCACCCACGGTTCACCTGTAAACGTTTCAGGTAAGTGGTTCCAAGTTAGCCACTACGGTGTCAGTCAACAAACAGAACAACTTGACTACGACCAAATTCGGGAGCTGGCGCTGAGGGAGCGTCCTAAGCTCTTGATTTGTGGTTATTCGGCTTATCCCCGGATAATTGATTTTGAAAAGTTCCGTAGCATTGCTGATGAAGTCGGTGCTTATTTACTAGCCGATATTGCTCATATCGCTGGTTTAGTTGCTAGTGGTCTTCACCCCGATCCCATTCCTCATTGTCATGTAGTAACAACAACTACACATAAGACTCTCCGCGGCCCTAGAGGTGGTTTAATCTTGACCAGTGATGCAGAACTAGGTAAAAAGCTAGATAAATCTGTTTTTCCTGGTACTCAGGGCGGGCCATTGGAACACGTCATTGCTGGTAAGGCAGTGGCTTTTGGAGAAGCCCTAAAGCCTGAGTTTAAAACTTATTCTGCTCAAGTAATTGAAAATGCTCGTGCTTTAGCAGAACAACTACAAAATCGGGGTTTGAAATTAGTGTCAGATGGCACTGATAACCATTTACTTCTCGTGGATTTACGCTCTGTAAATCTAACTGGTAAGCAAGCCGATAAGCTAGTCAGTACTGTAAATATTACAGCTAACAAGAATACTATTCCCTTTGATCCACAATCGCCATTTGTTACCAGTGGTCTAAGGTTAGGTTCGCCAGCAATGACCACACGGGGCTTAGGAGTAGCAGAATTTACCGAGATTGCAAATATTATTAGCGATCGCCTGCTTTCTCCAGATTCCGACGTAGTAACCCAAGATTGTCGGCAACGGGTAGCAGCATTGTGCGATCGCTTCCCCTTATATCCTCACCTGGAAATTCCTGTACCAGCACTAGCATAATTGGGCATGGGGCATGGGACATAGGGCATTGGTAAATAGTTCTTCATTCCCAATTCTCAATTCCCAATTCCCCATTCCCCATTCCCAATACTTCGACTTCGCTCAGTACAAGTTCCCCATTCCCAATTCCCCATTCCCAATTACAATGAGTGCAGAAATTATTTGTGTTGGTACTGAATTGCTGCTAGGAGATATCCTCAACGGCAATGCTCAATTTTTAGCGCAACAATTAGCGCAGCTAGGTATCCCCCACTACTATCAAACAGTGGTTGGGGATAATCCAGAACGGTTAAAGCAAGTTATAGAGATTGCTATTTCCAGAGCGCAAATTCTCATTTTCACTGGTGGACTCGGCCCCACACCAGATGATCTCACCTGCGAAACCATCGCCGATTTTTTTAAAACCCCTTTGGTAGAAAACCCAGAAATCATCGAAGACATAACCCAGAAATTCGCCCAACGCGGTCGGGTGATGTCGCCAAGTAACCGCAAGCAAGCTTTGATTCCCCAAGGTGCAGAAATTCTCCCCAACCCCACTGGAACAGCACCCGGTATTATTTGGCAACCTCGTCCTGAAATCACAATTTTTACCTTTCCTGGTGTTCCCAGTGAAATGTACCCAATGTGGGAAGAAACAGCCGTCCCATTTCTCAAAAGTCAAGGTTGGGGTAAAGAAATTATTTACAGCCGAAGTTTAAAGTTTTGGGGTATTGGTGAATCTGCTTTGGCGGAAAAGGTTTCTTCCTATTTGAAGTTGCCAAATCCCACAGTAGCCCCTTATGCAGGGAAGGGAGAAGTAAGATTGCGAGTTTCTGCTAAAGCCACTTCTGAAGCAGCCGCAGAAGAACTAATTGCGCCCATTGAGAAACAACTTAAAGAAATTGCCGGACTAGATTTTTACGGCGTTAATAATGATACTCTTGCTTCCGTGGTTGGTGAGTTATTGCGGGCATCAAAAGAAACGCTTTCAGTGGCAGAATCTTGCACTGGTGGCGGTTTAGGGCAAATGTTGACTGAGATTTCTGGGAGTTCTGATTACTTTTGGGGTGGAGTAATTTCTTATGACAATTCGGTGAAGGTTAAGCTGCTGGGGGTTAACCAAGAAGATTTAGATAAATTTGGGGCGGTAAGTGCAACTGTTGCAGAGCAAATGGCTGTTGGAGCCAAAACCCGCCTTGCCACAACTTGGGGATTGAGTATTACTGGTATTGCTGGCCCAACTGGAGGGACAGATACTAAGCCGGTGGGTTTAGTTTACATTGGTTTAGCTGGGCCAAAAGATGAAGTGACAAGTTTTGAGTATCAGTTTGGTACAGTGAGAGGTCGAGCTTTAATTCGTCATGTTAGCGCGAATGCAGCGTTAGATAATCTGCGGCGGAAGTTGTTGACGAGGTAAAAGGTATGTTATTTTTGCCATACATTCTGTAAATTACAAATGATTTAGTTGAGCTAAAGATGTATCATTTTGTTCTATACAATTATCAGATTCAAATAATTTAGATGACTCTAGATTATTTATTGCATCCTATCCTGTTGATTTAGATCGGGTTCACCTGACCGATTTAAGCATGGGTGGTTACGGAACCTGGCATTTAGCAGCAGCGCAGCCAGAACGATTTGCTGCGATCGCGCCTATCTGTGGCGGTGGTGAGCCAGCCCAAGTACATAAACTGAAAAACCTTCCTGTGTGGGCATTTCACGGAGCAAAAGATAATGTCGTTCCCTTAAGCGAGTCCAAAATCATGGTTTCTGCACTCAAAACCCGCGATGGGAATGTGAAATTTACAGTTTATCCAGAAGCTGATCAGATTCATGGACGCAGACATACAATAATCCAGAGTTGTATGAGTGGTTTTTGCAACATCGGAGACAGCCGATTGTAGATTAAAGATATTTTTTCTGCATTTTAATACATCTCTAAATGACAGCTATTTTCAGGTAAATAGACCACGCGGCTACCACAGGTGTGGTTCAAATACATGAAAACTGCTGTAAAATCGCAATACAATCATCCAAAAGACATCTCCGAAAAAGTAGAGACGTAGCAATGCTACGTCTCTACAAGGTTTCTGGGTAACGCATATTTAATTTCTGGAGATGTCTAATAGTTAGACTTAGTAGGATTTACGCAAGAGCGATTGCCCTAACTTCAACATATTTTCATCAAAAATATTTTTTAGCGCCCAAAGATTAAAACTTCTAACAAGTCGTCACTTGTACCTTTGACATCAGAGTATATAACTTCAATAATGTTCTTACGTAAAAATCCGTAGTCATATAGGATTCTTATTTGATTTTTGCTAAATATACTGAGAACTGAAACCCAATCTGGCTAGCTCTCAGTCAGCTTTGCTTTGAAAAATCAAATGAGATTGCTATATAAACTGACATTAATAGGGTTGCATTATGCTTTTCTCGAATTCAAAAACTAACTTAAAAACTCGCCAAAATAATAAAATAGGCAGAGTTTTTTGGACTCCTACTAACGTTCTGATACTCACTGGATATTTAATAATTTTACCAATTTGTACATTGACAACTTTATCCTTATTCACTGCTAGTTTATTCGCTTCCATAGGAACCTCGCACTACTCTACATCGATTCCTTGGATAGATGATGCCTCGGAATGTGAATATACTGGGAGAAAGTGGCGCGATCGCAAGTGTTGGGATAATCAACACAATCCCATGTTCTGAATGGATATTCCACAAAGAGGTGTGTAAATAATTAGAACAATTGCTTAATTTGACAAAACAGGCTACCAGTCTTGAAATTAGATCAAAATGGATATGTAGCCTGTTGTTTGTCCAATCTTGAATCAACCTAACTTTGTGCGAAATCTGCAAGAAACTCATTTAAATCGTGCCCGCGCTAGTCTCAGACAAGCACTGTCTTGGTATGGATATCTCCGCAAATCAGGACAGTTGTCATCTAACCCGGAATTGGCAGGTTTGTTAAAACCGGAATTGGAAGCTTTGAACTCTACACTCAACAAGCTGGACTCTAACGTGATTAGAATTGCCGCTTTTGGTTTGGTGAGTCGTGGTAAGTCAGCAGTTTTAAATGCTTTACTGGGAGACAAAATTTTGCAAACTGGGCCCCTAAACGGTGTCACTCAATGGCCCCGTTCGGTGCGTTGGCAGCCAGGAGGTAAGGTACTAGTAGAGTTAATTGATACCCCAGGATTAGATGAAATTGAGGGTGAGTCACGGGCGGATATGGCACGAGAAGTTGTGCATCAGGCGGATTTGATTTTGTTTGTTGTGTCTGGTGATATCACGCGCACTGAGTATCAGGCACTGCTGGAATTGCGGCGATCGCAAAAACCCCTAATTTTAGTATTTAACAAAATCGACCTTTACCCAGATACAGACCGGGGAGCGATTTACCAAAATTTGCAACAATTGGGTGCTGGGAACCCCCAAGCAAAGCCTCTATTACCTGATGAAATTGTCATGGTGGCGGCGGAACCCGCAGCAATGGAAGTGCGGGTTGAGTGGCCTGATGGGCGTGTCAGTTATGAATGGGAGACACCACCACCGCAAGTAGACGAACTCAAAGAGACAATTCTGAACATTCTAAATCGGGAAGGGCGATCACTTCTGGCTTTAAATGCCCTCATCCAAGCACGGGATGCAGAAGCCGCGATCGCTCAAAAAACCATCGACTTACGCGAACAAGAAGCTGAAGATATCATTTGGCAATTTACCAAATACAAAGCTTTGGCAGTAATGCTCAATCCCATCGCTTTCTTAGATATCCTGGGCGGAACTGTTGCCGATTTAGCTTTAATTCGCGCTCTAGCTAGATTATATGGTTTGCCGATGACTAGCTATGAAGCCGGAAAAATTTTAAAAACGATTTTGTTTAGTTCTGGTGGCTTACTACTGGGGGAATTAGGTAGTAGTTTTCTTCTAGGTTTAGGTAAAACTACTGCTGCAATAACCAGTGGTGATAATCCCAGCAATATTACTGCTTTTGCTGGCAGTGCGATCGCTCAAGCTGGTATCGCTGGTTATGGTGCATACTCCGTTGGCAAGGCTGCTCAGGTATATCTCGAAAAAGGCTGCACTTGGGGACAGTTGGGTGCTAGCAGTGTAATTCAAGAAATTCTCTCTCAAGTCGATCAAAATACAATTCTGTATCGTTTGCGACAAGAGTTAGGCATAAAATATTGAGAATAATTAATTTTTGTTAAGTATTTGTTACTGTTTACAAGTGTTTATGAACTTCTATCAAGCTCTTCTGACAATTGACTGACATTTCGAATTTGGGATGCAAGATTGAGAGAACAGGTTACAGGGAAAAGGTTATAGAAAAAACTATCCTCTATCCCCTAATATCTATCTGCGTAAATTAAAGGTGAAAGGATCATGACAACTACCCTAAACTCATTTGAAACTGCTGGTGCAGGAAATCTTGAAGAAGCGATTACTGAAGCGATTACTGAAGCTCGTACAACTTGTGAGCTAAATGGCAGCGATTCTGCTAATTGTGCCGTAGCCTGGGACATTGTGGAAGAATTACAAGCTGAAAAAGCCGATCAGCAGCAAGCAAAAGCAAAGAAAAACTCTTTAGAGAACTATTGCGATCGCCATCCAGCTTCCGTAGAATGTCTAATCTACGACGTTTAACTTTTTCGTAAATCAGTTGTTGCTGATTGCGTTATTTGCTTAATTGCCTCTAAATCGGGTAATGGTATTTCACTTTCCATTCCCAACCACAAAAGATATTCGATATTCCCAGCCGGGCCAGTGATCGGCGACCAAGTTAAGCCTTTGTATTTCCATCCTAATCCGTGGGCTGCTTGTAACACCTGGAAAATAGCATCAGCTTGGTCGTTTGGATCTCGCACAACACCTTTTTTACCCACACGGGATCTGCCAACTTCAAACTGTGGCTTGACTAACAATACAGCTTCTCGGTTAGCTTGAGTTAGTTGCCACAAAGCAGGCAGAATCTTAGTTAAAGAAATAAAGGATACATCAACCACCGCCAAATCAGGAATCGGATCGTTTTCGCTATATAACTCCTCTGGTCGTAGTTGCCGTAAATTGGTACGTTCCCGCAAAATCACCCGCGAATCATTTCGCAGTCCCCAGTCAACTTGTCCGTAACCGACATCAATGCCGTAAACTTGTTTTGCTCCAGCTTGCAAGAGACAATCAGTAAAACCACCTGTAGAAATCCCACCATCTAAACAAATACGCTCTGCTACAGGGATGGCAAATACTGACAAAGCTTTAGAGAGTTTTTCACCGCCTCTAGAAACAAAAGGCGATCGCTCTTTAATATTTATTTGAGCCGAAATATCAACTTCTGTACCAGGCTTATCAACTAGCTGCTGATTAACAGTCACTTCCCCCGCCTGAATTAACCTTTGTGCCAAGGCGCGAGAAGAACATAAATTTAGCTCTACTAATAGTGTGTCGAGTCGCTGTTTAGCCAATTAACTAGACTCTCCCGGTAAGATTAAAACCAAAGCGCGTGAAAATACAGCTACAAACATCTTAACTGCAAGGATTGGGTACGGTAGTCAAGACGAAAACCCTTACGAAGCTTGAGAAGTTGACACTTTCAGCCTTGGAGAGACTGAGTTTCCCGCATCCCGTATATTACTATGAAAAATAAAACCCATCTAGAAAGTATCTAAATGGGAAAGTTTTTGGTGAATTTTTGAATTCGCCAACAGGATCGCATTTTTAGCTAAATACATATTTTCAGTGGTAGCCCATCCTGAAAAACTAGTAATTCTCCCGGTTGAATTTTTGTCCAAACTTCGTTGTCAGTGAGGGGAGTAGTAGCAATGACAGCAACGCGATCGCGTTCGGTAGTCACTTCCCGAAAATCTACGGTCATATCGTGATCGATCAAATGGGCTGCTGCAAAGGGCGCTTGGCGGACAATGTAGCTTAGGTTAGTTGAACAATGAGCAAAAAAGTGTTCTCCATCAGATAATAAGTAATTGAATATACCTATTTTTGCAATTGCATCACTAATCTGTTTTAGTACAGGGTACAGTTTCTTGATGTCAGGCTTACCATCAGGAAAGCGCGATCGCAATGTTTCTAGCATCATACAGAATGCTTTTTCACTATCTGTATCACCTACGGCTTGATAAAAGCCCAAATTTTCTGGATCAAAATTTGGCAAATTACCGTTGTGGGCAAATACCCAATACTGACCCCACAATTCTCTGCGGAAAGGATGGCAGTTGTGTAGGGCAACTTCACCCTGAGTAGCTTTACGGATATGGGCTATGACATGGGTTGAATGGATGGGATAACTCCGCACCAACTCCGCTACTGGAGAAGCAACAGAAGGTTGGGCATCTAAAAACATGCGACATCCCTTCCCTTCAAAGAAAGCAATGCCCCAACCATCACTATGATGATCTGTTCTTCCTCCCCGTGCAGAAAACCCTTCAAAAGAAAAGCAAATATCCGTTGGAACATTGCAATTCATTCCGAGCAATTGGCACATGAATATTGCACTCTAAATTTTCGACTAAGGTCTCAGGATCAAGATACTTCAGAATGCTGCATTGATTCTGGAGCGATCGCTTCAATGTTGGAATTTAATTGGGAATTGGGAATTGGGCATGGGGCATGGGGCATGGGGAATTGGATATGCTTATTTTCTATGTCCTCTGCTGTACTATTACAGCGCTTCCGGCTATTATGCAATACAGTTTTTCTCCTTGCCCTCCCCTATCAAAGCTTTCAGATTTGTGGATGTACCTCATAGCTGCCGGAAGTGCTGTAGCGCTGCATCATTACGAATTACGAATTATTTTAATTAGGCTTACCCGTAATCGTAAATGCTGCCCAGTAGTAAGGATGATTATAAAGATTTTTATTTGATGCCATTTTACTATTTCTATATAGTTGCGTCGTTAAATAAGTTTGAATTCGTAATTCTTCAGGATGCAGATTATTCAAAATATCTTCATACCATTTTGTCAGTTCTCCAGCAGTTAGTTCTTTCAACCACCGTGTCGCTTCCGCTAAAGCAGTAACTGCTGATTTATTAGGCTGTAATCTCCGATAAAACTCTATCATTACCAAGGCACTAGCTGAAGATTCTACACTCCAGAGAGTACTAACTACATGAGGAACACCCTGACTTACAAAACCACTGGCTAAACTTACATATTCGCTGCTGATAGTGTGGTTCTTAGTACTTAAATTTTCACACGCAGAGAGAGTAATCAGGTTGTAAGTTGATAGATTTTGGTGATAGATTTCATCTAGAGTAAGTTTGTCTTCACCTGCTAATGTTAATTCTGACTTTTTGGGTTCAGCTAAATTATTAGTGACATGACCTGTAAAATGGAAAATGTTGTAATTATCAAACAAGGCATTTTCAACAATATTTTTTGTAGCTTCTGAACCCTGAATTCGTTGGATATTGTTGAACATCTGGCTCACAACTTCCGACTCCAGTTTGGCAAATTTTAGTGGAGGATATTCTGCACTTTCTGGATGTTCAACACTGAGCAATAACATATTTTGCCATTGCCAAATATGTTCAGTTCTTATTGATAAACCTATTTGGGCACTAGGTAGATAGGTAACGCTGAAATTTGACTCCACATTCGGCAACTCTTCTTGGGATGGGGAAGAAAGATGGAAAAGGGTATGAATGGGCAATCTGTATAAGTCGCGGTGAGGAATTAAAACCAGTTGGGTGATGCCTTCGAGTTCCTGGGCAATTGTGGAAATATTCAAGATGCCATACAACTGCGCCAGCTTGTGTTCCATATCCACTCGCCAAGAATGCTGGCTTTTACTTTCTTTGTCTTGGGCTGTAGTGCGATATTCTTGGTATTGTTGATGCCAATCTTCTAGCCAAGTTTCAAATTCAATTAGGCGTTGTACTGCTTCAGGTAGCGGCAATTCATTGAGACGAATAGCGTCTTCTCCTAAAGGTATTGCCCCGGCATCTTGCATGGGTGTAAACAGGAGAATCGGTGATGGCGCTTGGTCTTTGAGAATGAAAGTATGTAGGGCGACTGGACTAATATGCCAGTAAATAATTGCTGTTGTGGGATTAAATAGTTGTTGAATTGCACCATAATGGGGCGAGTAAATATTATTACTCCAGCCAGAAAGTAGCCAGTTCAAACAAGCATTTTTACCCTGTTCAGCAATTTCCCAAGCTTCAACTAAATCACCAGATTCTACTGCTAAATCAACTGCCAATTGATCAAAGCCTGCAAATTTCAAAGCTAGCTGTTTTTTACTTTCGTCTGAGCGAGTTTCTTCACTCAGCAATTGTCGCAATAAATCTGTACCGCGTTGCAGCAATTCTTGAACTTGTGTTGTTTGTCCCAAACCCATCAGTACTTTGCTTAGAGATTGCAAAACCTCTAGGTGGAATAGGGGAAAATATTCTAGTGTTAGGGTTAACAGCGCCTGATGGTATTCAGATGCAGCTTTGCGCCAATAATCGCGGGGATTGGGATGTTTTTTGCCTTGATCGTAATAAGTATTAGCGATCGCCAGATGCAATCTACCCCAACCTTCTGGGTGGGTATCTGTCCGTAGATGTTTTAACCCTTCTTCGTAGCTGGCTAATTTTCCTTCGTAGCCACCCTGTTGCAAGTCGGGATTTGTCGCTGTGATATTACTCGACAAATTCAGCAATGCTTCCGAGTTCACCAAATGACCGATCGCAGTTCCTCTACCAATCCAAGCTTCCCAATAATCTTGTTTAATTTCCAAAGCGTAATCATAACAAGCGATCGCTTCGGTATATTGTTCTAAATAAAACAGCGCTACAGCCTGATTATACCAAGCTAGGTGGAAGTCGGGTTTGATGGCGATCGCTTGGCGATAGGATGCGATCGCTTCTTGGCGACGACCTAAGTTGTCTAATGCTATACCTCGGTTGTACCAAGCTAAGTAGAAGTCGGCTTGAACTGAAAGGGCTTTATCCCATGAGGCGATCGCTTCTGACCACCTTCCTAGATTAAACAGCACTACACCCCGGTCTATCCAAACTTCGTGGTACTCTGGGTTAATTTCTAGGGCTTTGTCGTAGGATATAATCGCCTCTGCAAATTGTTCGCCTACAGCTAGGGCTATCCCTCGGTGATACCAGTTTTCCTGGTCTTCTGGTTCCAAATGCAGCGCTTGATCGTAACTATAAATAGCTTCTGGTAGCCAACCTAATTTAAGTAGCGCCAAACCCTTGCTAGACCAAGCTTCTTGGTAGTCTGGCTTGACTTCTATGGCTTTGTCAAAAGAAGCGATCGCTTCTTCAAAATATCCTAATTCTCCGAGAGTTCCACCCCGGTTATACCAAGCTTTGTAGAAGTCGGGTTTTAGTTCGATGGCGGTTTCGTAAGATGCGATCGCTTCTTCAAAACGTTCTAAATGGAACAGTGTCAAGCCTCGATTAAACCAATACTCTGAGACTTCAGGTTGAAGTTCAATAGCTTGATCGTAAGATGCGATCGCGCCTAACAAATCACCTGTTTTCGCTTGGCTTAGACCTTGGTAAAACCATCCTTGAGCGTTGGTAATCGGATGATCGCTATGTCGCTCAATAATACCAGGAGAATTACTGCTTTGAACTGCCAAGTTAGAAGCAAGTTGCTGAACTAAATTGGTACTCTGATCCAATTTCACCCACAACTCATCTAATGTATTAGCTACATTTGGCTCTAAATTTGTCAAAGCGCTATCCCAGTTTTCTACTGAGGGAGAAGTTGTTAATTCACTTCTTGGCCTAGTAGAAAGGAGGTTTATTCCTGTTGTACTTTGAACAACTTCTTCATCATCGAACCTCAGTTGGGCTAATGAGGTGATTGAATCTTCCTTTGGCGGGAGAGGGAGATTTCCGAGTATTGTGGTTTGGGTTTCTTCCCTTTCATACTCCAATACCAGTTCCTCTAAATTTTCGGTGAATCTTTCCTCAAAAGAGACATTTTCAGGTGTTGAGGTGATTGGTTCAACAACTGGCACATCATATTCCCATAACTGCTCACCTAAGCTACGAATTAGCTCTTGCCCAGGCGAAATTGGGATAATTTCTTCATCGGTTGTAATTTCTACAACATCTGGTTCATCATACTCCCATAACTGCTCACCTAAATTGCGGATCAGTTCTTCCCCAGGAGTTATTTCTACGACATCCGGCTCATCATACTCCCATAACTGCTCACCTAAATTACGGATCAGTTCTTCCCCAGGAGTAGTTTCTATGACATCTGGCTCATCAGACTCCCATAAATACTCGCCTAAGCCGATCAGTTCTTCCCCAGGAGCGATTTCTACCCCATATTGTTCAGGAGTAATTTCTGAGCTATCTTCTGGATAATTTCCCTCATCCTCTATCTGTGTAGGTGAGTTTTGCATCATGCGGATGCCAATGTCATAAGCAACATCTCCAATTCTGCCAACACCAAGTTCCCCCAATTGCACCATCTGTGATGCTAAAAGAGGATTCGGTGCAGGTGAAGCTAGCAAGCTTTCACCAAACATCACCAACCAATCTATCCAGCGTTCAGCCGGAATCCGATTTTCAACCCGTTGCAGATACCTCAATGCCCACTGTCGTCCTCGTGCTTGATGCACGCCTTCTAACAATTGGATAAACAATTGTTCCAGATCCGCATTGGTTAGTTCTGGTAGTACCTCCACCAGATTGTGTCCTCTCGCACCCTTGAGAGAACTAGCCTGCTTACTTTCAATGAGGCGCTTTAAAAGCCTTTTAAGCGACTGCGATATCCGCCTGAGCATCTGCCACACTATTGGATTTTGTTTTTCTAGATTGTAGCCATCGTTGTGTTAAAAAAATCATCAATTACGTAAAAATCCATAAGATTAGGACAGCGCTTCCGTCGCAGGTTAGCAAAAAATATACCAAAATTCAAGAGTAAAGCATTACAACGTTACAATTCCTGATTCGACTAATTTTCTGTTTGCTCTGTAGTCGATTGACCGGCAGGATACAATTGATTAATCAATGCCTGGACAAGCAATTGTGGATCATCTGTCTCAACGGCAAGCTGTTGAGCAATCTGCTGGCGTAAGTTTTCATCCTCTTGCAACATTACAAACAACTCTTCTATGGTGACAGTTTGATATTCTCCCTCTGGGGGATTCTCTGGCGCATCTACTGACTCTGATATGGGGGCGGTTGGCTCAGATTGTAAAGTCGTGCTAAAAGCGTCTGGCCCTTCATATTCCCAAATTGGTTCGCCTTGATTGCGCGTCAACAACTGCATTCCAATACTATAGGCAACATCTCCGACTTCTCCAATGTCCAACTCACCGAGTTGTACTAACCGTGCAGCTATTTCATTATTCGGTGTCGGTGATGCTAGCAATTTTTCACCAAAGCGCCCTAACCACTGAACCCAGTCTTCAGTAGTAATCCGATGTTCAATATTATGCAGCCACTTTTGCGCCCAGGCTTCCCCTCGTGCTTGATGTACTCCTTGCAATAGCTCGGTGAAGAGAAATTCCAGATCCGTATCGCTTAGGGGTGGGGCTGGTTCTTTTGGAATATTCCCTCTAGATTTTGAGGCATTCTGTTTTCCACCAAACAAGCTCTGAAAAAGCTTTTTGAGCCATTGAAATAGCCGCTTGAGCATCTGCTGCACCATCGAGTTTTGCTTATCTATAAAAATTGTATCGATCGCACTGGACTATGAGGTTAGTTCTTTGTCATTTGTCATTTGTCATTGGTCATTAGTTCTTTTTTCCCTACCCTTACTAGAACAAATGTACTAAATGCTATGCTATAATTCCGATACATTGATGTTGAAATCATAGTCAAAAATTATGATCTGGTTGCTTGCTTTCCTGAGTGCCAAAATTGACGGCATTAGTTGAGTGTAAGCGCTATGGCAACATCGATAAACAAAGTAGGTACGAGAGTTTAAAATAATTGAATCCAAAACTCGACTCGGTGCTACTAATTAACGTTGAAAGGCATTGAAGTCTATTTTTCCATGTCTTACGAACCCCTGCACCACAAATATCGCCCCAAAAGTTTTGCTGAACTGGTGGGACAAGAGGCGATCGCTACCACCCTCACGAATGCGATCGGCACATCCAAAATCGCCCCCGCCTATTTATTTACAGGGCCAAGAGGTACGGGGAAAACTTCTAGTGCCCGGATTTTAGCTAAATCTCTCAATTGTCTCAAAAGCGATCGCCCCACTGCTGAACCCTGCGGCGTGTGTGAAGTTTGTCAGGGGATCACCAAGGGTTACGCTTTAGATGTAATTGAAATCGATGCCGCTAGTAACACTGGTGTCGATAATATCCGCGAATTGATTGAAAAAGCCCAGTTTGCCCCTGTGCAATGTCGTTACAAGGTTTATGTAATAGATGAATGCCACATGCTCAGTACCCAGGCATTCAACGCGCTACTTAAGACCCTAGAAGAACCACCGAGACACGTAGTTTTTGTATTGGCGACAACAGACCCGCAACGGGTGTTACCAACGATTATTTCGCGCTGTCAAAGGTTTGATTTTAGACGTATTCAATTAGAGGCGATGGTTAAGCATTTAAGTGCGATCGCATCTTATGAAAGCATTCATATTTCACCCGAAGCTGTAACCCTGGTAGCCCAACTTTCTCAGGGAGGGTTGCGAGATGCCGAAAGCTTGCTCGATCAATTGGGTTTGTTAGCGGGTGAAGTGACACCAGATAAAGTTTGGGATTTGGTGGGAACGGTAAGCGAACAGGACTTGCTGGGACTTTTAAATGCGATCGCTCAAGATAAACCCGAAGCAGTTCTTGACAGTACCCACAAAATTCTCGATCGTGGTCGAGAACCCCTAACTCTTCTGCAAAATCTCGCCGCTTTCTACCGCGATTTACTCATAGCCAAAACAGCACCCAACCGCCACGATTTGGTTGCTTGTACTCAGCAAACGTGGACGGCGTTGGTTGAGTTTGCTCAATACTTCGATATGACCATGATTTTGGCAGGACAGGAACATCTGCGAAAAGCTGAAGTGCAAATTAAAAACAGCACCCAGCCGCGTTTATGGTTGGAAGTAACATTACTAGGATTGTTACCCAGTGCGACGACGAATATTCAACCACAAGCCCCAAATATCGCGCCGAGAGTTAACCCACCTGCTGTATCTCCAAGCTATCCTCCAGCAGTTACCCAAAATCATGCAATCTCTTCTTTGCCAGTAGCGGAACCGCAAACAAATCATAATTCTACACTTCGACAAGGCTCAGTAACCACAAACCATCATGTAGCGACTGCCCAAAATCAGCCTGTCACTTCATCTGGCGCAGTTGAACAGCAAATAAATCACAATTCTGCTCCTAACTCAGTTTCACCACCAACCCCAGAACCTGTAACTGAACCTGTACCACCTGTGATCGTTGAAGCAGTAACTTCAGAAGTTGTTGGAGAAGCACAATATGATTTAACTCAGGTTTGGCAACAGGTGCTTGCTAACCTCCAGCCCAAATCAAGGCAAGAAATGCTGCGTCAAATGAGCCAACTTATAGAGTTCGACGGTGTTATGGCTCGAATTGCTATCAAACAGGCATGGTATGACAAGGGTAAATCTTATCTACCGATGATTACGGAAGCTTTCCAGCAGACTTTCCAGCGTGAAATCCAGATAAATATAGAAAAAGGAATTTCTTCAAACTCCACTTCAGCCAAAAAAAATCCTCCGCCAAAAGACTCTAGTCGCGTTCAGCAACCAGCTACTCCTAGTTACAACCAGCAAATTTCGCCTCCAGCGCCAGTACCACAGCCAGCAACACCAGCGCCACTAAGAACCGAGCCGATAGCAAAAAATGGAAATGGAAATGGAAATGGAGTAAATGGAAATGGAGTAAATGGAAATGGAGTAAATGGAAATGGAGTAAATGGAAATGGAGTAAATGGAAATGGGGCGCAAACTTTGCCTCCACCGACACAACGAACACCTGCACCTGATTGGGAAATTGATGAAGTTGCGATCGCTGCTCAACGTCTAGCAGAATTCTTCAACGGACAAATTATCCGTTTCACTGAGGATTCAACAGAATTCTCCGATTCCATAGCTACACCTGAATGGGTAGAGGAATCAGAAGTTGATGATGAATAAAAAAATGCAAAATTATTTTTGGTAATTTTGCATTTTTAATTTTTAATTCCCCAAAAGGGCTATTCCACATGCCCCGTATGCAATGTTTTCACCCATTTTAGGCGCTTTGGTCTTACCGACATCCGGGCAGTAGTACTGCTCATGACAACTAACCAGTGCAACATATATAAACTGCCACGCAGGGTTTGCACTAGCATCGTAAGATATGTAGAAAGTGAGAATTTCTGATCTTGACGTATGCGCGTTAGACCTGTGTACATTCCTACCATTGACATAGAAATGGACAAGCCTGTAATGGGGCTTAATATTGGTGGACGATGACGCGCGATCGCCATTAACAAATCTGGTACTGCTGCTGTAGGCAAAATATACATAATCAGCATAAAAATCAGCAAATCCCAGCTTTTGCGCGTTCCCATACGGTTTTTGAGAATTAAATCCCAATAATCCAGATAGCGTTGATAACCGCCTTCTGCCCATCGGTTGCGCTGATGCCAAAGTGCGATCGCATTTGTCACACCTTCTTCTTGCACAGCTGGATGAAAAACACACTCAATATCCCACTTATCCAAATGCAAGCGGATTGTCAAATCCAAATCATCGGTAATAGTTTCCTCATTCCAGCCACCGCAGCTTTCCAAGGCTGAACGCCGGACAAATTGACCATTACCCCGCAGTTCGCCAATACCACCAAGGGCAGTGCGCTGTTGCTGAAACCATGTATCAAGGGCCATTTCGGCCATTTGCCCCTTAGTCCAAAAGTTATCTTTAGCGTTGGCGATCGCTTTTCGCACCTGCACCGCCCCCACCTTTTCTCTTTGGAATAAAGGTATTACCTGTTGCAGCAAATCTGGTGTCACTTGGGCATCAGCATCAAATACTGCTATGATGTCGCCCTTTGTCAGAGGCAACACCTGATTTAACGCCCCTGATTTGCCGCCACTAGCTTCTGCTGAACGCCTTAATACTTTCAGTTGATCATGTTTCTGTTCTAGTTCTGCTAATAAATGTGGCGTGCTATCACTGCTGTGATCGTCAATAATCCATACTTCATACTGCCCACCTGGATATTCCAGATTACAAAGATTTTTGACTAATTTTGCAATTACTGCTTCTTCATTTTTCGCAGCCACTAATACAGATACAAAAGGCAAATCACCCTGTATTTCTTTTGGATAGCGACGGGATTTACTAAACACGACCACCAAGGCATGAAATCCTAGAATGGTGGTCAGTCCTAGAATAAATATGGAAGCCCAAGAAACTAAATGTAGAGCGATCGTGCCACTCCAGACGATAGTCAAGACTAGAGCTGCTTTACCTCTACGACCTTGAAACCGGGATGGTAGAGACACAGGGTCTGTCTCTAACACTGACTCCTCATCTACTGATAGGTCAGACAACAAGGAGTTGAGCGGATCAAGCTCTTGATAAGAATCTTCTTCGGGCCAGGAATTCGCTGGCATAGGTTAGGTTGCTTGATTCAAAAACCAGTATTTGTCTACAGTTAGTAATTTTACGGACAAATATCCCTAAGCTACTTTTCCCGATTTTAATCGGAATGGGCAAACTGCAATACCCGCTATCCCTAAGCCAAAAGCCGCCGGGACTACTTTTGTTGTCACTGTCACTCTGGGTAATTACTTAGCATTAACCACGTTTGCTACTCTTAGACAGAGGCTTGATTCCTTTGATACCCACTTGGGCAGGAAGCTTGTAGAGTCGGACTTTCTCTAATGAGAATTCCAGTTTAGGCAAAGTGATACCAAGGTGACAGCAGCTTATTGTTGGAAGAAACAGCAATAATAACATCCACAAATTTATAGTGTGGGTTTTTCATGTTATGTTATTGCGCCCGGCTGCGATCAAAGTTAATGCAGCCTTATTGTAACCGAAATTTTAATATTTCTTAGCAGTAACTTCATTTATGGAGTATGAGAAGAGGCAGAGGGGCAGGGCGCGGGGAGCAGGGGACAAGCGGACAGAGGTGAGAACTTGAAACAAGTCTTTCCCCTTGTCCCTAATTCTCCTTGTCCCCAAGTCCTCTTCCTAATTCCCACTCTCTCTTTCTACTATGTGCTTTAGACACATCTTTTGGGAACACTACTAACATCCACTAATATCCCTAGTTGCCAACTAACTTGAGGAATATTTAACCATGTCTATTGAGCAACTTCAGCCTGCTAATCAACAACAAGCCAGTGTTTACTTACCTTACGTCCAAGGCACTAAGCGCAATTTTTTACCCTATGCCATTAGTCTTTATCAAAAAGGGGTTTTGGAGGGACACCGAAAGATAGAAGCTAGTGAACATGTTCCCTTTGTCGCGTCTTGGAATGTTGCTACTTTACCCTCAGACTTAACCCGTTGCCGAATTCAGTTTGATGGCAATGCTGACTTGAGTTATGAACTAATGATGGCTAGTTTCGAGTTTATTAATTTTTTAATTGAAGTTATGGACAACTATAAACGCCATCGCTTGACCGATTTTTCACAACCGTTTTATCGCAAGCTACTGCGTATAGATGATTGATTAAATACGAGCCGGACTTTTGCTAGTTCGGCTCGTGTTTAAAACTATTCTGTGTGATTATAAAACTTACCAGCCTCTCACCTTAAAAACATCTTCTTAGAGCAGATGTGTTTTTTTCCTTTTCAAAACCATACCAAAACCAGCTACCAAAAAAGTGCCGAGAACACTAGCGGGTTCTGGAATAGAAGTTTCATCAATAGGTACTTTGATTCTTAAATTCGTTAGAGTAGCGTTAGTAATGTTCAAGGATGTTACAGTTGGCGAACCTGGGATATCAGACTGGAAATCAAAGACTGTGGGAGTTGAGCTACCGTTGGGATCGCTATATCGCTCTCCATATCCACTCACTTCAAAAGTACCCTGATACTGCTTTCCGGTGTCTGGATCGGTGACAGTACCAGCGTATAAGGCTTTTATGAAATTAAATTCATCCTGAACTACTCCTTGAAATTTGGTTCCTGCTAATTGTCCTTGGTATTTATAGGGTGTCAACTGACCACCAGAGAGAACGGGCGATGTGAGAACACCATCGAACGAGACAAAGGGAATACCTTTAAAGTCAACAAAGTAATGCAGACTTCCATCAGAGCGCGTTTCTACCTGCAAATAGTCTGACTGGTATACAGGAACATAGTTAGGATTATTGTTAGTACCTAAGTTCCGGTAATAAGTTCCAGTTTCATCCGTATCAATACGAGTAATACTGTTATTGAAATTGGGATTATTTCTGGGAAGTTCGATTGTTCCTGATAATGTGCCAGTGCTTTCAATTGTGATGAATTGAGCAGCAAAAGCACTTGTTCCACTTAAAGCGATCGTCACTGCTGCTAAACAACTGCTGCTAAGAATCGCACAACCTAGCTTAATCCCTGATGAACTTACTTTCATTAACAACTTGCTCCTTGAAGCGCCGATATAAACACACCTAATGCGCTGAGATTTATTTAAATTTTTTCTCAGGCACAGTTTATTATTCCCAAGTTTGTGAAGTAAGCTTCATCGAAAAAAAGTCTTGTCAATCGCTATGCCAAACATCGATATAATTCGGCATTTTTCTTCAGCACATAGTTGGTTGCTTGAGCAAACTCGCTCGTTGGCTGACTGAGCCAGTCTTCTATCCTGGCACGTAACAAATCTTCAAGCGAGATACCACTCTCTTGTGCTAATGTTTGCAGCTTCTGCAATTGTTCATCGGAAATGTTGATCGTGATGGAAGCCACAGCCTTTACTCCTTGAATGCTAGGAAAGTGTAGCATTACTGATATTTTAGGCATTCTGGCAGGCGATCGCTATCTTTAGCGTTACTTGCGATCGCAGAACGTGTCGAAGATAATCGCTCCCAATCTGCCAAAATCTAATTAATTAAAAAGCGATCGCACTTTAAATCTTCGATTTCACGTAATTTATAAACACCAGTTAGTTTGCCATCTCCTCAGCCGAAAGAGTAGCAACCAACTTGAGCAACCCTTGTAACTGTTGCCCTAGCGAATGGAAACGATAGACTTTGTTATAAGAGTAATTTTTGCAAAAGCTCGAATTTCCCAACATTTCAAAGCAGGTATAGGGTAATGGTGCGATTGAAACCGTGGCAGTGGGTCGTGTTGGCAATCCCGATCGCGTTTATCATTATTTTCTTACTGGTAGCCGCCGGTTCGCAAATTCACGCGTGGGGTATTAGTTGGATTTGGGGTGTGTTCACCCTTTTATTCGTTGGTTGGCGCTGGCTACTCGTAAAATGGACTCAACCAGCTGTTAACCAAGTGGAAGCTGTATTAGCTCAAGTTCAAGAAGAACTGGAATCGGCAGTAGAGGATACAGTTAGGCCATCAGCAGGAAGTGATGTTACAAAGCTTGCACAAGCCGCACTCCAAGAGATTCTGCAAGCGTCACAAAGCGATCGCCCGATTTGGGAAGATTGGCAAACTTTTTGGACACGATGCCAGGATTTAGTTGTAGCGATCGCTCATATCTACAATCCTCAAATTCAATATCCCCTGCTGAATATTTACGTTCCCCAGGCTTACGGGCTGATTCGGGGAACGGTGGATGATATGGATCAGTGGATGCAAAAATTATCCCCAGTTCTTAATCAGGTGACGGTTGGACAAGCATACCAAGGATATGAGGTCTACCGGAAGTTGGAACCATCGGCTCGAAAATTTTGGAAAGCTTGGAATTGGGCACAGTGGCTTTTAAATCCGGTGGCGGCAGTGGCAAAACAAGCCAGCCAGGGTTCTAGTAACCAAGCAACTCAGCAATTATTGGGGAATTTGAACCAGTTATTTCGGGAAGCTGCCCTGAAAAACTTGTGTCGGCAAGCGATCGCCCTCTATGGACGTAGTACATTACCAGTTTCAGCAACCGTAGTATCCACACCAACTTTACCCAAGGCAAAAACCCAAACACTTCGAGAAATCCTGACTCAAGCTCAACCATCTGAGGTAGTTGAGCAAAAACCTGTAAATATTCTACTGGTGGGGCGTACAGGTTCAGGAAAAAGTAGCCTGATTAACACACTATTTCAGGCAGATTTAGCAGCCGTTGATGTTTTGCCCAGTACCGATCGCATTCAAAATTATCAATGGCAAACTCAAACTGGTGAAACATTGACGCTTCTGGATACGCCTGGCTACGAACAAGTCAACCATGCCGATCTGCGAAACCTGGTGCTTGATTATGCTATCGATGCAGATTTGCTGCTTTTAGTCACCCCTGCCCTCGATCCTGCCCTACAAATGGATGTAGACTTTTTGCAAGATATAAAAGCAGAAGTTGCAGATTTACCTGCGTTCACGGAGTGTGCGCCTAGCGCAATCGCGATCGTCACTCAGGTAGATCGGCTGCGTCCCATTCGTGAATGGCAACCGCCTTATGATTGGGAATGGGGCGATCGTCCCAAGGAAATTGCCATTCGGGAAGCTACTGAGTATCGCGCCAAATTACTGGGAAACTTCTGTAATCTAGTTCTACCACTGGTGACAGGTGACAGTAAAACAGGTCGAGTTCCTTGGGGAGTCGAGGCGCTTTCACTGGGATTAGTAGATGCGATCGCACCTACCAAACAACTCCGTCTCGCCCGCTTTTTGCGTAATCTCGAAGCCCGTACCGTTGCTGCGGCCAAAATCATCGACCACTACACCTTTCAGATGGCGACAACACAGGGACTAACGGCATTGCTCAAAAGTCCCGTCCTCCAGTTTGTTTCTACTCTATCAACCGGATCTCCAGCCCTAGCCTATATGCTGGCGGAGCAAATTCCCGTGGAACAGTTGCCGATTGTGATTGGCAAACTCCAAATGGCTTATGAGCTTTTCTCGCTCTTGAATACAGCTAACTCTAACCCGCTCAACTTTGAATTACTATCCCTCTGGCCGCTACTGCTAGAAAATTCCACTTCACCCGATCGCAACGCTTGGGCATTTGGTCATACCCTAGTCGAGTACTGGACTCAGAATCTAACAGTTGAACAACTTCGAGAGCGATTTGAGTATTATTTAGCGATCGCCAAATAATTTGTCTGCGTTAATTCAGTAATATCCCCATCTTCCATTCTGCTAGTCCTAAATAGCGAGTTTGCTAGCCACATTTACACAGTCTTATTAAACACTACGAGTTGCATTATCACCTACGATAAATCTAGAATATTTACTTAGGAAGATAAAATATTTGATACTTTTAAATAGAAAATAGGAGAACAAAAAATGCCGTAATATCTCTTAGCTTTTAACATCAAAGTTAAGATTACGATTAAGAGTAGCTGTTTACTAAAACCTAGCGCTTTAACTAAGTTTTTACCAAACATCCTTTTTGTTCGGAGCTATTTATGAAAAAAATATTACAAACCTCCATCTCTGAAGAACAAAATTCACATCAGAGCTATAGTATTTCATCTTACAATCGGCTGCTTTTAGTAGTGAAAGATTTGGCTTGTGTGCGGACTATTGAGGAAATTATTGAGATTGTGCGTTTGGCAGCCCGCGATCTCACCAGTGCTGATGGAGTAACTTTTGTACTGCGGGATGGTGAATGTTGCCACTATGTTGATGAAAACGCCATCGGCCCACTTTGGAAAGGTATGCGTTTTCCGCTCAAGTCTTGCATCTCCGGTTGGGCAATGCTCAATAAACAAGCAGCCGTGATTGAGGACATTTACCAAGATGATCGGATTCCTTTAGATGCTTATAAAGTGACTTTCGTCAAGAGTTTAGTGATGGTTCCCATACGGATTGCCGATCCACTGGGTGCGATCGGAGCCTACTGGAGTACACCACACCTAGCCACATCTGAAGAAATAGAACTGCTTGAGATTTTGACCGATACTACAGCAGTAGCGATCGCGAACGTTCAACTTTTCCAGAAACTTACGAACCAAAACGCGCTGAAAGACAAATTCATTGCGATGCTAGCTCACGAGTTGAGGAATCCTGTTGCCCCCATCTCGAACGGGGTTCAGCTTCTCAAATTGAAGCTGGGCGTGACTGGTGCAGTTGGAGAAACAGTTTTAATGATGCAGCACCAGATTAAGCACCTCTCGAAATTGATCGATGAGTTACTAGATGTATCAGCTATCACCTATGGGAAGATTTCATTAAACCTTGAGAAGTTGAATCTTGTAGATTTGGTTCGCCAGAGTCTCAATGACCATACACAAGCAATAAAGAGATCGAATCTTACCGTAGTAGAAGACTTGCCAAACACGCCCGTATGGGCTTATGTTGACCCAACGCGATTCTTTCAAATCTTTGGGAACCTTCTTGATAACGCCTTAAAGTTTTCAAAACCAGATGGGACAATCTGGGTAGATCTCTCATATATTCCAGGTGAAAATGGCTCAGGCACTTTAGCAGCTTTATCTGTAAGAGACTCAGGTATGGGGATAGAACCGACAATCTTACCAGAACTCTTCGAGCCGTTTACCCAGGCTGATCGCAGTTTAGACCGTTCGAGGGGTGGGCTAGGTTTAGGACTCTCGGTAGTCAAAAGTCTTGTCGAACTTCATGGTGGGAATGTTGAAGCCTCAAGTAGAGGGATAAATTTGGGAGCAGAATTCAAAGTTACTCTCCCTGTATGCGAAGAGATTAAAATCTTGGATAACAACCTGGAGACTATAGAGGCAGCTAAAAAATCGTTGAAGATTTTAGTGATTGAAGATAACGACGATTCTGCTACAACATTAAAAGCGGTACTTGAACACTTCGGGCATGAAGTTTCCATTGCTAAGAATGGAATTTCAGGTGTACAAACTGCAAAAGAGTTAGAGCCTCATGTGATTATTTGTGACATCGGACTACCCGAAATGGATGGATTCGCCGTTGCACAGGAACTGAGTAAAGACTCCAAATTTACTCGCTCGATTCTGATTGCGCTTACCGGCTACGGTGGCCAGGAGGATAAGGAACTTGCGCTTAAGTCTGGTTTTAAATGCCACTTAACCAAACCCGTGGACTTTGAAACACTTACGGCAGAAATTGATCGATACTTTCTGGTAAGTGCGTAAAGTTGCCCGTCGTAAACATTGGGCATTGGGCATTGGGCATTGGGAATGGGGAAGAGGACTTGGGGACAAGGAGAATTGGGGACAAGGGGAAAGACTTTTTTCAAGTTCTCACCTCTTGCCCTTGTCCCCCTGCTCCCTGCTCCCC
>NZ_JACKZS010000111.1 GCF_014222285.1 Nostoc sp. UCD121 | reverse complement strand
ATATAAAAAAATGATATTTTTAAATTAGAATAAAGTCAGATAAATAGCTAAATAGAACACTAAGTATATTTTTCGGAATAAATTATTATTGAGTAGATTTTTTGAGTCACATTTCTTGCTACAAAACAGCAATAATTGATACAAGTTAAATTTCTCAAAAACTGATATTCATTACAACTTAAACAAAAAATAATAGAGAGAATGGGGGCAGAAGAAAAACCTGACAATTTGCGCTCGGAGACGAATAATGGTAGCGATGTCTACGACCGGCAAGGCCAACGCAGAGAACGCTCAACATCGGCTAACTATACAAACTGTAGAAATTGCCCCTAACACAACGGCGATTCGCTCTCTTGACTGGGATCGCGATCGCTTCGATATCGAATTCGGACTGCAAAACGGCACAACCTACAATTCATATCTAATTAGGGGTGAACAAACAGTTTTGATTGATACTTCTCACCAGAAGTTTCGCGATCTGTATTTAGAGACTTTAAAAGGTCTTGTTAACCCCAAAACAATTGATTACATAATTGTTAGTCACACAGAGCCAGATCATAGCGGCTTAGTAGAAGATGTCCTGCAATTAGCTCCTAGAGCTACCGTCTTAGCCTCAAAAGTTGCGCTGCAATTTTTGGAAGGCTTAGTACACGATCCATTTTCTAAGCGGGTTGTCAAAACTGGCGATCGCATAGATATCGGCAAAGGACACGAAATGGAATTCGTGAGTGCGCCTAACCTGCACTGGCCGGATACAATCTTTAGCTTTGACCACAAAACCCAAATTCTCTACACCTGTGATGCTTTTGGGATGCACTTTTGTGACGATCGCACCTTTGACGAAGATTTAGAAGCGATCGAAGCTGACTTTAGATTTTACTACGACTGCTTGATGGGCCCTAACGCTCGTTCGCTGCTGAATGCGATGAAGCGGATGGGCGATCTAGGAAAGATTAATATTATCGCAAATGGTCACGGCCCCTTATTATACCACCATTTAGATGTTCTGACCGGGTGTTACGAAAATTGGAGCCAAAAACAAGCTAAAGCAGAAACCACAGTAGGCTTGTTTTTTGTCTCAGATTATGGTTATGGCGAGCGCCTTGGTCACGCAATTGCCGAAGGTATCCTGAAAACTGGGGTTGGAGTAGAAGTACTAGATTTAAGTACTGCTGAGAGCCAAGAAATTCAAGAACTAGCTGGAAGAGCCGCTGGCATCATTATTGGTATGCCCCCAAGTACCGCTGCCGCCGCCCAAGCTAGTATCAGCTCAGTGCTAGCTGTCGCCAAAAACAAGCAATTTCTTGGGCTGTTTGAATGTTACGGTGGGGATGATGAACCCATTGATACACTCCGCAGACAATTTCTTGACTCTGGCATCAAAGAAGCTTTCCCACCCATTCGGATTAAAGAGACTCCCAGCGCATCAACATTCCAGTTGTGTGAAGAAGCCGGTAAAGACATCGGACAATTGCTAGTGCGCGATCGCAACATCAAGCAAATCAAGTCTCTTGATGTCAACATGGAAAAGGCATTGGGTCGGATTAGTAGTGGACTATATATAGTCACGACTAAAAAAGATAACGCCTCAAGCGCAATGCTGGCATCCTGGGTAACACAAGCGAGTTTGCAACCATTAGGATTAACAATTGCCGTTGCGAAAGACCGCGCCATTGATTCCTTAATGCAAGTAGGCGATCGCTTCGTCCTCAACGTTTTGGAAGAGGGCAATTATCAAGAATTGAAAAAGCACTTTCTCAAGCGCTTGCATCCCGGTGCTGACCGCTTTGCAGGAGTGAAAACTCAAACCGCGAAAAACGGTTCTCCGATTCTAACTGATGCTTTGGCATACATGGAATGTGAAATACAGAGCAGCATGGAATGCAGCGACCACTGGATTTTATACTGCACAGTCCAAGAAGGTCGTGTCTCTAAAAACGATGGACTCACAGCCGTTCGCCATCGCAAAGTAGGTAATTACTACTAAAAATGGGGCGTAGGGAATGGGGCGTAGGGCATGGGGTAAGGAGTATGGGTTATTCTCCTTGTTCCCAATGCCCAATTCCCAATTCCCAATCCCTAATACTTCGACTTCGCTCAGTACAAGTGCCCAATGCCCAATTCGCTAACTTTTAACAGCTATGACCAATTCCAAGCCACGCGACGTACAAGTTCTACCAATTGCTACAAATACTAAAGCTCTAAGGGCACGTAGTTGGTCACGTCTGCGGTTTGAAATTGAATATGCACTTGAAAGAGGTACTACCTCCAATTGCTATTTAATTGAAGCTGATAAAACCGCACTTATTGATCCACCGCCAGAAAGCTTTACCGAAGTTTATTTAGAGGCATTGCGGCAGACTTTAGATTTACAAAGTTTGGATTATATAATCCTGGGTCATTTTAGTCCCAATCGAGTTGCAACGCTCAAAGCAATTTTAGAACTGGCACCACAGGTAACTTTTGTCTGTTCTCTTCCTGGTGCGAACAATTTACGTGCTGCTTTCCTAGACCAAGATTTGAAAGTCTTGGTGATGCGGGGGAAAGAAACTCTAGATTTAGGCAAAGGTCATGTTTTGAAATTTTTGCCCACTCCCAGTCCGCGTTGGCCGGAAGGACTTTGTACCTACGATCAGCAAACCCAAATTCTCTACACAGATAAGTTATTTGCAACTCATCTCTGTGGTGATGAAGTGTTTGATGATAATTGGGAAGCGCTCAAAGAAGACCAGCGTTACTACTTTAACTGCCTGATGGCTCCCCAAACTCCTCATGTGCAAGCAGCTTTGGAGAAAATATCAGATTTGCAGGTGAGAATGTATGCTGTGGGTCATGGGCCTTTAGTACGCAGCAGCTTAATTGAACTCACTAAAGCTTATGGTGAATGGAGCCGTTCTCATAACGATCGCGAAATTTCTGTTGCCCTGCTTTACGCTTCAGCTTACGGCAATACAGCGACTTTAGCACAAGCGATCGCTCTGGGATTAACTAAAGGTGGAGTCGCAGTCAAATCAATTAACTGCGAATTTGCCACCCCTGATGAGATTCGCATCAACCTTGCACAGTCAGAAGGTTTTATCATCGGTTCTCCTACTATCGGTGGTCATGCGCCAACTCCCATTCATACTGCTTTAGGGATTGTGATCTCAAGCGGTGACAACAGCAAACTCGCTGGGGTCTTTGGTTCTTATGGTTGGAGTGGCGAAGCCTTTGACTTAATAGAAGGTAAACTGCGGGATTCTGGATATCGGTTTGGCTTTGACACTTTGAAGGTAAAGTTTAAGCCGGATGATATCACACTCAAGTTCTGTGAAGAACTAGGTACAGACTTTGCCCAAACACTGAAAAAGGCTAAAAAGGTACGTGTACCCCAACAAGCCGCTACTCCAGTGGAACAGGCTGTTGGTCGCATTGTTGGTTCCGTATGCGTGATCACAGCGAAACTTGGAGAAGTATCTACTGCAATGTTAGGCGCTTGGGTTTCTCAAGCTACCTTCAACCCACCTGGAATAAGTGTGGCGATCGCCAAAGACCGAGCGATCGAATCTTTGATGTATCCAGGCGGTAAGTTTGCCTTAAATATTCTACCTGAAGGCAACCATCAAGATTACATGAAGCATTTCCGTAAATCTTTCGCACCTGGAGAAGATCGGTTTGCTAACTTTAGTACAGCAGTTGCAGATAACGGTTGTACTGTTTTTACCGACGCTTTAGCATATTTGGAATGCTCAGTCAATCAACGTCTGGAATGTGGCGATCACTGGGTTGTATATGCAACTGTGGATGAAGGTAAATTACTCAAACCTGATGCTGTTACTGCCATCAACCATCGCAAAACTGGCACTCATTACTAATTATAGGTAATCTCCTAAATTGAAGATTGCCCTGCAATGCAACTCTAGCAGGATTTTTGCTACTTATTCTGTCTGCTACGAATGCAATCAACCGCGCTAGATGTCTGCACATCTGAATAAATCCACCTACACATGAGAGTGATAGGTGGATTTATTTTTTTTGCTAGGAATAATGCGTTTAGAAATAACAGCATCGGTAGAACTGACGTATCTACATAATAAATTCATCTTTTCTTTAGCATAATTTTACATTTGTATAGTCAATAATTTAGCCTACGCAAAATATGATTAAGCGAAGGTTATGAAACTCTTAAAATCTGATATTATCGGTAATTGTAATGTTTCATGACTAAAAGCCTAAAAATTTATTACATTCAGGCAGCAAAAAGAAGGAGATCCTAATTGATTAGGAAAATAGACATACAAAGTTTTCAGCTTAAGCCGCTTGGGACGTACTTAGTTGAAGCTGAACTAATTACTCCAGATGAATTAGATATAGCACTCAAGACACAAGAGTTGAGTGGTGAGCAGTTGGGAGAAATTCTGGCAATGCATGGTTTTGTTAAGCAGCAAACCATTGAGTACTTCATGTCAAAAGTTGTATTGCCAGAGCGACGCAAGATCCTCAAAAACCAGTCTTATTCAGACAATGCTAAGAGTGACAGGATATCTGTAGTTGAGTCAAGAAGTTCTATAAAACCAGAAGATGCGATCGCTTTGTTGCCATCACCGCATAAATTGAAAGTATATCTTTCTGCCAACAAAACCCTCAAATTCCTGCTAGGCGTAGTATTGTGCTTGGCTTTTGTCAGTCTTTTAGCTAATTACAATATCTACTATCTACCTGACTTTCCTGGGAGAGATATCTTTAGCATTCTATTCGATCTCAACAGCGAGCATAATATTCCTACAATTTACTCTGGAGGAGCTTTACTATTTTGTTCTATTCTGTTGGAGATCATCTTCCAAGCTCAGAGGTTAGCTAAGAATAAAGATGTCTGGGCATGGAGAGGATTGTCAATAGTTTTTGCTGGTTTATTCTTAGATGAATTGATCGGTTTTCATGAAAGACTAACTAGACCACTGCGAGATACATTTAATACTAGTGGTTTTCTTTACTACGCTTGGGTGATTGCGGGAGCTATCTTCGTACTTCTCTTTTTGCTAGTATTTGGGCGATTTGTCGCTACTCTTCCTGGCAAGACACGACGCTTATTTTTCATTGCTGGAACAATATACGTAGCGGGTGCAATTGTGAGTGAATTGGTAGGTGGATACTATGAATATTACTACACCCCCCATAACATGATTTATGTCTTCATAACAACTATAGAAGAAGTGCTAGAGATGCTGGGCATAGTTATCTTTATTTATACGCTGTTGTCGTACATAAGTTGCAATATTAAAGGTATAGATATAGGAATCCATATTATTGATTCTAGAAAGCAAGACCAGTTGACTTAGAGTTGTTTGAAAAGTATGATTGCTAACATCTAAGCCTCGGAGACTTAAGCCCCTAGTCCTATTACCTACAAGGAAATGGGGGTTTTAAAGCCTCTTTAACTTTTGAGGAGAGGTTTGGAAGCGGGAATTTATAATATATTTTGCAACTTTTAAAATACCCTCTAACTGCCCGAGATCTACTACTCACTCAGAATAGTAAGGGACTTCCAAATTAAAAAACATCCAAAAATCTCATACAACAATCCTCTCTCTTCTTCATCTCTCCGTACCCTCTGCGCCTCTGTGGTTCGTTTTTTTGGATAATTTATTTCTTGGAAATCCCTAACAATCTGGAAATCACTTTTGAAGGGATGGCTGATGAAAAAGTTATCCTGTAAAACTCTTGACAACTCAACTGATGTCATCAATGGTCAGGCGTGAGTACAATTTCAGTATTAAAGCGGAAATAATATAAATTCACTTGGTGAAATTCCGCAATTGCCACCAGGACAATTGCAAAAACGCAGTGTAGTCTTTAACTAGAAAAACACTATCAGGCAATTGCTAGACAAAATGCCGACTATGGCCGCTAAACTTTTATAATATTTGTTGTTCTTATGACTCCAAAACACACCCAAGTTAAATTTCCCCTTTGGCAGTATCTGAACCAGCCTTTATTTAGTCACGATACTAAATTAGTATTGAATCCCCAACGCTTTGCATTGATCTGGCGGCTTCGGCTTCTAGAACGCTGTTGGGCTAAAGAATGTGATGCCAAAGGGCCCCAACAGCATTAGCTACCTGAAAAGCTTCAAACTAAGCCTCGTCTAGAGAACGAGGCTTTTTGCCGTCAAGTAAAGCACTAACAGTCATATCTCCCATAACATTAATCGCAGTGCGGCAGCGATCTAAAAACCAGTCGATGGTAACTAGCAAAGCAATGTACTGGGTTGGTAAGCCTACAGAAGTGAACACTAATGTCATCGTTACCAGTCCAGCATTGGGAATATTCGCCGCACCGACAGATGCAAAAATCGAGGTCAGAATGACAATTAACTGCTGTCCTAGAGTCAGATGTTGCCCAATTAGTTGGGAAATATACAACGCAGACATTGCTTCATAAAGGGCAGTGCCATCATTATTGAAATTTGCCCCTACTAATGCCCCCAAAGCAGCAGAAGATTCTCTTAAACCAACTTTCGTTTGCAAAACCTCAAAGGTTATGGGCATTGCCGCCGCAGAGGAAGAAGTTGAAAAAGCTGTTAAAAAGGCATCAGATCCGCCAGCGAGGAATTTTAGCGGGGGTACCCAAGAACCAAATTTTACTCTAGTGAGGTAATAGCACGCCTGCAATGCCAATGCTAACAGCACCGCCAGAATAAATGCACCCAAAGATTTAAACGGTGCAAATCCTTGCATAGCAACTGTTTTAGCAACAATTCCAAAGACGGCGAAAGGCACTAAGGCAATTACCCAGTTGAGGACACCGACTACCGCCTCAAACAAAATCCCGATGACATCCTCTATCGGCTGGTATCCTTTTTTCCCTTGGGCAATTTGTTCAGATTTTAATCCCCGCAGGACGATGCCAAAACTTAGGGCAATAACAATTAGTTGAATAACATTATTATCAACTAATGGCTTGAGGACAGCTTCCGGTACAGCATCTTTGAGTATTCCCCAAGGGTCTAGACTCTGAGTAGGTATTTCTGTAGTTGTTGAGGTAGCTACATTGCCCCACGTTCCCGGACGCAGTACATTCGCTACCAAAAGTCCTACTAAAATGGCTACGGTAGTGTTAGTCAAAAGTAGCACTGCCAGCCGCCGTCCGGCTGTACCGGGGATATCGGTAGTCATTAAGGTATGCAGCACCGCTACCAAAATCAGGGGCGTAGCTAGGGCGCGGAGAGCCTTTAGCACCAACTCAGCCGGAATTGCTAAGTTGTTAATTAAGGTGGCATTGCTGGGATTGGGATTTCCCGCACCAAGGGCAATTCCAACGCTGACTGCGGCTACTAGGGCGATGAGAATTTGCAATGTGAGAGGGATACGCTGCCACCAAGGGCTAGCTTTGGTTTCAGGCGAAGTAGTACTCTCTGTTTCACTCATTAGTTAGATGCTGATGAACTGCTGTAACTATTAAGACAACACTGATAACAGTGACAATTTCGGAAAAAGAACAGCTTTAATTTTAGGTAAAAACTGCTAATGTAATATTCCGTTGCTTTGCAAAATCCGGCTTGAAAGGGTATACCACAAGGTAGGCCCCTAAAGATATCTTGGCTTGTGGTTGGAGATGCTTATGTCCTTTGTGCCTTTACATATTCACAGTGACTACAGTCTACTAGATGGGGCAAGTCAGCTACCAGAGTTGGTAGATCAAGCGATCGCACTGGGAATGAAAGCGATCGCTCTTACCGATCATGGTGTCATGTATGGAGCCGTTGAACTGATCAAAATCTGCCGTAGTCAAAACATTAAGCCGATTATCGGCAATGAAATGTATGTAATTAATGGCGATATCGAAAAACAAGAACGTCGCCCAAAATATCATCAAGTCGTTTTAGCTAAAAATACCAAAGGTTACAAAAATTTAGTCAAATTAACCACAATTTCGCATCTTCAAGGTGTTCAAGGCAAAGGAATTTTTTCACGTCCTTGTATTAATAAAGATTTACTAAAACAATACCATGAGGGCTTGATTGTCACCAGTGCTTGCTTAGGTGGAGAAGTTCCCCAAGCGATTCTCAGTAATCGACCAGATGCAGCCCGGAAAGTTGCTCAGTGGTATAAAGATATATTTGGTGATGATTATTATCTAGAAATTCAAGACCACGGCTCCCAAGAAGACCGAATTGTGAATGTAGAAATAGTGAAAATTGCTAGAGAACTAGGCATTAAAATTATTGCTACTAATGATTCACATTTTATTTCTTGTTTTGACGTTGAAGCCCACGACGCTTTGCTATGTATTCAAACTGGCAAATTAATTATTGAAGATAAGCGGATGCGTTATAGCGGCACAGAGTATCTCAAATCTGGTGAGGAGATGCGGCAGCTATTTCGTGACCATTTGCCGGATGATGTGATTGCAGAAGCTGTAACCACTACTGAAGAAGTCGCTGATAAAGTCGAGCCTTACCATATTATGGGTGAGCCTCAGATTCCTACACCCCCTATTCCCTCTGGTCATACTGCTGACACTTACGCCGAAGATGTTGCATGGAGTGGACTTTTAGAACGCTTAAATCGCAAATCTCGCCAAGAAGTCGATTCCGTCTATAAAGAAAGATTGGAATACGAACTGAAAATGATTCAGCAGATGGGTTTTTCCAAATACTTTTTAGTTGTATGGGATTACATTAAATTTGCTAGAGATAATAACATTCCTGTCGGTCCAGGCCGGGGTTCGGCGGCTGGTTCATTAGTTGCTTATGCAATGCGAATTACTAATATTGACCCTGTGCATCATGGGCTATTATTTGAACGTTTTTTGAACCCCGA
Source organism: Nostoc sp. UCD121 (assembly GCF_014222285.1). GTDB lineage: Bacteria > Cyanobacteriota > Cyanobacteriia > Cyanobacteriales > Nostocaceae > Nostoc. The sequence goes on along the minus strand of NZ_JACKZS010000111.1, from coordinate 16,624 downwards.
ACGGAAATCCATGCCTGATATTGATACGGATTTCTGTATTGAACAACGGGATAAAGTTATTGAATATGTCACTGAAAAATACGGTGCAGATAGAGTTGCTCAAATCATTACTTTTAATCGTCTAACTTCTAAAGCAGTTTTGAAAGATGTCGCCAGAGTATTGAATATTCCCTACGGGGAAGCTGACAAAATGGCGAAATTAATTCCTGTAGTGCGGGGAAAACCAACAAAACTCAAGGTGATGGTTTCCGATAAAACTCCAGAACCAGAGTTTAAAGAGAAATATGATAAAGAACCCCATGTTCGCCATTGGCTGGATATGGCGATGCGAATTGAAGGAACTAACAAAACCTTTGGTGTTCATGCAGCCGGGGTCGTAATTTCAGACGAACCACTTGATGAAATCGTCCCGCTACAGAAAAATAATGATGGTTCTGTGATTACCCAGTATTTCATGGAAGACTTGGAATCAATGGGTTTGTTGAAAATGGATTTTCTGGGTTTACGGAACCTGACGCTGATTCAAAAGACCGTTGATTTGATTCAAGAAACGAGAGGATATCGGGTTGATCCTGATGAAATTCCCCGCCAGGAAAGAAAAGCCCAGAAGATATTAGCTAAAGGGGAACATAGCAGCTTGCCAAAAGATGTACAAAAAACTTATGAGTTATTAGAAGCAGGTGAGTTAGAAGGGATATTTCAATTAGAATCTTCGGGAATGCGTCAGATCGTGCGAGATTTGAAGCCTTCTAATATAGAAGATATTTCTTCAATTTTAGCACTTTATCGACCTGGGCCATTAGATGCAGGGCTGATTCCTAAATTTATTAACCGCAAACACGGCCGAGAAAAAATTGACTATCAACACCAAATTCTGGAACCAATATTAGACGAAACTTATGGAATTATGGTCTATCAAGAGCAAATCATGAAAATTGCTCAAGATATGGCGGGATATTCTTTAGGACAAGCTGACTTGCTGCGTCGAGCGATGGGTAAAAAGAAAGTTTCTGAGATGCAAAAGCAGCGAGAAAAATTCGTAGATGGCGCAGCGAAAAATGGTGTTCCGAAAAAAGTTGCGGATGAATTATTTGAGCAAATGTTGAAGTTTGCTGAATATTGTTTAAGTTATGACACGGAAATATTGACAGTAGAATATGGATTATTACCGATTGGACAAATTGTAGAAAAACGCATTGAATGTACTGTTTATAGCGTTGATAGTAATGGAAATATTTACACGCAACCTGTAGCACAGTGGCACGATCGCGGACAACAAGAGGTGTTTGAGTATTGCTTGGAAGATGGTTCAGCGATTCGGGCAACAAAAAACCATAAATTTATGACTGTTGATGGTCAAATGTTGCCAATTGATGAGATATTTGAGCGAGAATTGGATCTAATGCAGGTTGAAGATTTGCCGAATTGAGAAAAGGGACAGTGAGAAATCGGAATTTTCTACTTGCTATATAAATGAGAGTTAACAAGACTTTTATAAGTTGATAGTAAGCTTAAATCTCCATGTATAGACCAACTGCTTTTCAAGAAGATAATGTTGATAAACTCATCGCTTTTATGAAAGCGAATAGTTTTGCTACGTTGGTATCAATCATAGATGGTGTGCCTTATGCCTCCCATATTCCTCTTGTTATTGCAATGCAAGATGATACTATTAAATTAATTGGTCATCTGGCAAAGCAAAATCCTCAATCGCAAGCCCTTGACACTGAATTACTTACTATTTTCACTGGGGCACACGCTTATATTTCCCCTACCTTGTATGAAAAGCATGAGAGCGTACCAACATGGAACTATATTGCTGTCCATGCCTATGGGGTTCCCAAAGTCATTATGCTCAATGACTCCCCAGAATCAATGAACCAAATGATCAACGAGATGATAGATACCTACGAAGCTGACTACAAATCGCATTGGCACAGTTTATCTAACGGATTTCGTGAAGGTATGATGAATGGAATTGTGGGGTTTGAAATAACTGTTACCCGCTTGGAAGGTAAGTATAAACTTAGTCAAAACCGCAGCCAAATTGAACAGCACAATGTGTCAAGTAGACTGCTACAAAGTTCAGATCCGGCTGCTCGTGCCGTTGGTGCAGAGATGAAACAAAACCTTGAATCCAATGAGTATTAGACATCTCCGAAAAAGAATATCAAAGTCTTCTGGCTGAAAATGTGCCACTAATCAGGGGGTTGCTGCATCATTAGCGGCGATCTTTATAGATAAAGGGTGATGCTATGCTTACTATAAAAAGGGTTGAGGATACAGTACGATGAAAACTCGCAGCTTTGCAGTCCTCATTTATAAAGAGGATGATATGTATATAGCTGAGTGTCCCGAAGTTGGTACGGTTGATCAGGGAGAGACAATCGAACAGGCAATTGCTAGCTTGAGAGAGGCAACGCAGCTTTACTTAGAGGAATTTCCTCTACCTGAAACATCTCCAAGGTATATGACCAGCATTGAAATCACCTATGCCTAAGTTGCCACGAATCTCAAGTAGAGAGGCGATTCGGGCACTGGAGCGTTTGGGTTTTGAACAAATTCGACAAACAGGTAGCCATGTTGTGATGAAGAAGCAAACGCCGAAAGGCACAACTGGCTGTGTTGTACCCCTACATCAAGAATTAAAGGTAGGGACATTGAGTGGCATTCTTAAGCAAGCGCAAGTTACACCGGAAGAGTTCATAGAAAATCTATGAGCGATCGCTTTGAAAAATAATTCAACAAATTTTAGCGCTGGAAACATGCCTTTGCCGCATATTATGCCTATAGGCTAGAAGCATCAGGCTACACTTAGTGACATGATCAAAAGAGGTCATGTTTTTATGTTGTCCTATGAAGATATTGGTGTTGAATGCCGGATCAAGTACCCAAAAGAGTTGTCTGTATGAGATTGCAGATGAGGCTTTCTCCACCCAAGCATCTCAACCCCTTTGGGAAGGGAAAATCAACTGGACTCAAGATCGCGGTGTGGCAGAAATTGAGGTGAAAACTGCTACAGGTGCAACACTGCAAGAAACCATCTCTGATGATTCCCCACAGGCACATCTCACTTATATGCTCCATACTCTTAGTGATGGCGCTACCAAAGTAATAGATCAGTTGTCAGAAATCGATGTGGTAGGGCATCGGATAGTACATGGTGGACAGGATTATCAAGATAGTGTGGTAATTACAGAAGATGTAAAAAAGGCGATCGCTAGTTTATCTAATCTTGCTCCAGCGCATAATCCAATTGCTTTGGAAGGTATAGAAGCAATTGAAGAAATCTCCAAAGATGTCACCCAAGTCGCAGTCTTTGATACTGGATTTCATGCTACTCTCCCCGATGCAGCAGCAATCTATCCCGGCCCTTATGAGTGGGTAGAGCAAGGTATTCGTCGCTATGGGTTTCATGGTATCAGTCACCAATACTGTTCTCAACGTGCTGCCCAAATCCTCGGTCGAGATGTTCCACCTGAGCGATTAATTACTTGTCATCTGGGTAATGGTTGCTCTTTAGCAGCGATAAAAAACGGCCGCAGTATTGATACCACAATGGGATTCACGCCCTTAGAAGGATTAATGATGGGTAGTCGTTCTGGTTCAGTTGATCCGGGAATTCTAATTTATCTATTGCGGTACTGCGATTATTCCGTCGAAAAGTTGGATGAGATATTAAATAAAGCCTCTGGGTTAAAGGGAATTTCGGGTGTATCTAGCGATATGCGCGAAGTTAGAGAAGCGATCTCTCAAGGTAATTCCCGCGCTCAATTGGCCTGGGATATCTACGTGCATCATCTACGTTCTGGTATCGGTGCAATGCTTACCAGTTTGGGTGGATTAGATGCTTTGGTGTTTACAGCAGGTGTGGGTGAACACTCTGCGGAAATTCGCCAAGCTGCCTGTGAAGCCTTTGGTTTTTTGGGATTGAAGCTTGATCTTAATAAAAATCAGCAGCAGCCTGTGGATGAGGATATTGCTACACCCGATTCAACAGTACGGGTATTAGTTATTCATACTCAAGAAGATTGGGCGATCGCTCAACATTGTTGGCAAATATTAAAAAACTAAAAATTATTAGGTAACGGATAATTAATTTCTGGAGATGTCTTATACTAAGACCTCTGATAAGAACACTGTCATCCTTTCCTTTGCAAGGCATACAAAGTAAAGTTGACGGCGAAGCCTTTAGCTTAAGAATTTAGCGCAAGCATCGGGGATGTTCTCAGCACGTTATGATGCCGCTAAAAAAGAAAAGTTTTGCATTATGCTTAATCTAGGTTCGATAGTAACCGACGTAAGATGAGTTTTCCAACTAGTGGTCTTAGAAAATTTAAAACGTACTCTGAAATTTTTGGGGCGATAAGTGACAAGAATGACAAGAATAATGCGTTAACATCCCTAAAGCTATGAATAGCACTAACAACAAAGATAGGGATAATACAAATCAGCGTCCATGCCAACCAATTTATAAATTTAGAGTTGATGGAAGTACGTCTTTGAAGCTGATTTATAAGTACATAGCGAGTAGTAGCAAATAGTATACTGAAGCCGATGAAAGCAAATATTGATAATATTAAGTTTGCTGTATGTAAACTGGAGACAACCAAACCAGCAGGAAACAGCGAAGCTATCTCCCAAACTAGCAGATTTAGTTTAGTGCGAAAGCAACTTAGTATTTGTTCAGTTAGCCAATAATGAGCAGAGATAATTGTGGAACAGTTGGAATTTTGCATAAAATCCAACTTCATTTTGTGGAATATATCACCATGAAGAAGAATAGTGCTTTGCAAAATAATATCTTTCTCTTGATAAGCATTTGAAGCTGATTCAGGCTGCTCATAGTAAGAATTAAAGGTGATTCCAGACTGTAAACTTGCTTTGCTCCATGCAGTTTTACTCAAAAAAGATTTTATAATATTGACTATAACAGCAGCGTAAAAAAAACTACTAACTTCTTTTTCAGTAACTTCTTTTTTATTTCCGAAAACAACATTATTGCCCAAATAGGCATAATACCAAAGAGGAATTATCAGTTTTGGCGGAATGTATAGAGAAACACCAGCTTTTTGTGCTTGCTGAATCTGTTCTACAACTATCTCACTTAGGTAAAAGCTACACTGCGATCGCTCAACCTTAAGTTGAAAGCGATCGCCTTGAGGAACTTGTAGAAATAGAGAGAGTACAACATCAGCTTGGTTGTCTATTTTTGTTATGTTGGCGTTCATTATCGAGATAAATTTGCGATACCCTGTACCAAACTAATCAAAAAACTAAATGTTCCACGCCACTGCTTTTCTCCAGAAATAACTCCTTGATTATGCGTATTAATGATTAAATTTTTAGCATCTTCAGATAAACTAAACAGTTCTTTATGGTAACGAGTAATTATATCTCCATCTAACTGCATAACAGTTTGAGCAAAAATAATATCAGTTTTGGTACTTGTGACGTTACCACCATCAAGCGCAGCTTTAAGTTCATACATTTTACGTAGGGTACGAACAAATTTATCATTATTTAAAAGTCTTTGAATCTCTTTAAAAGTTTCAATCCAATCTTCTTGATGGTTTCCATCTTTGTCATCAAGAACGGGAGTTGGAGCAGGTAGTATTGGTTGAGCTAGCTTCACATTCTCCTGATCGGCTTCGACTAGGTTTGGTTGATGCTTCTTCGCATATTCAAGCCTCTGGCGATATCGTTTTACCCGCTCATCCTGTGGATTATAAAAATCTGAACCTTCTTCAAGAAGAAGGTAAAAATATTCTCTTTCAATTTGGTTAAATAGACTTCTATAACGCTTATGCAGTTCTTGAGCTTGAGAACCTTCTTCTGGAATACCTTTTGCTTCAAAGTAGTCAGGATCGTGTATAGAATAAATTTCTTGATATGCCTCCCAAGCATTAAACTTTGAAGCATTAATTCTTTCTACAACCATCGTATTTACTTCTAAGGCTGTGATGTCAGAAACTAATGTCTGTACAGAAGATACTAAATTATTTAACAAGTCTCTAGCTTGGTTTTGGATCTCTTGAGGTTGACTAACATTTTGGTCTTTAGTTTGAATATTATTAACCATAGTTTAACCCTCTGACAGTTCTGAACTGTAGCATTATATTAATAGCTAGATATAAGCAAATAAACCTAAGAATCTGGCTAGGTTTCGGTAGCCACTTTAGCCTAAATGGGTGATCAACAAAGAATACTTAAAGTTCTGATTTTTTGTGATTTTTTACGATTTCCATAAAAAATCCATACAACTTTTCCACACTTTCTATATTCTTATGAATGATCTCCCTACCATCTCTAATTTGAGTCAAATGAAATTCGCGGATTTCTTTATAGGGGCCACTATCAGTAAATTGGCTACCAATCTCATTTTGGATATCACCACTAACAAGATTAATTCGGGTATATATTCGATTACCTGGTTTGGCTGCTTCTATGTGATTTTGTTGCTGATCGGATGACTCTGCTACCCAAGTAGTAATTTTTAAATCAATAGCTTCAACTATTACTGTTTTGATGGCATCAATAATTTCATCAACATCCAGCCCTTTTTTATCGGCATTAAGATTAGTAACTATTTTTTTAAAATCACTATTTTTTGCCTTAATGGATAGGCTATTATTTTCCAAGTTGTTCGTAACTACAGTATCTAGCATAAGATTAAGGACACAACAGGTCTAATTGCGAACAAAATTTTATTCTAAATGATGTTCTAAATATTACTACTGTTACTTAACAAAACTCAGTAATATCAAATGAACTTAATAATTTCAGAATTTGTTGCTTAAGAAAAGTAAAGCTAGAATTTGTAGCAACTAATTTCATCTCAAAAAAGAAAATACTTTATTTGGATTTTGCAAATAAGAAAGCATAAATTATGGTTTACGTTTATTAAATTATGTATAATATAGCACTCAAGCTTCGTTTGCGGTTCTACCTGTTTTCAGTTTCTCTTGAGGTAAAGATAGACTACGATAGTAGCTGCTTAATGGATACTCTTCTGTAACTATATAGGTGAGTAATTTTATAAGAAGTATATTATATATAATGAGTTACTTGTGCCTGATAAGACAAGAAAAATATGTTGTTGCAGCGTAAGCCCATAGCTACATCTTTTATAATTTGTGTGTCTATTTTAGGAATTGGCTTGATTCAATTCCCTCAATTGCAAAAACTTATAGACAGTAAACAATCTGCCTCTTTAGAGACCCTGGAAAAAGAAATAAAATCAGAACATCTGCGTTTGAATTTTCTCAAAAAAATGCCTAGTTTTGGTTATGAAAATTTAATTGCAGATATGGTATATCTCAATTTTTTACAATACTTCGGAGATGATAAAGTTCGAGATAAAACAGGTTATAGTTTAAGTCCAGAATATTTTGAATTAATTTTAGAACGTGATCCACGATTTTTAGCCGCGTATCGGAGTCTTTCTATCAGTACTTCATTGTATGCTGCTATGCCAGAACGCACGATCGCACTATCAGAGAAAGGTTTAAAATCACTATCTCCCTCAGTTCCCGAAAGGTCTTATTATGTTTGGCGTTATAAAGGAGTCGATGAGTTATTATTTTTAGGCAACGCTAAAGCTGCCCAACAGTCTTTTGCAATGGCGGCAAACTGGGCGAGTAAATTTTCAGATTCAGAAAGTCAACTTGTAGCTAATACTTCCCAAAGAACTGCTGAATTCCTGAGTCGAAATCCTAATAGTAAATACGCTCAAATTTCTACATGGTCAATGGTTTTAAATAATCATGCTGATGAAATAACTCAGAAACGCGCAATTAAGGAAATCGAAGCTTTGGGAGGAAAAATAGTTACAACTGCTGAAGGGACTAATAAAATTATATTCCCCCCTAAAGATTAAATTAATGTAAGTGTAATAGAGGATTATATTCGCTTAATTAGTTTCGAGTTACTCATACATGATTGAGTAAGGGAATAAGGTAATACTGATGTCAATACAATTGGCAGAATCTGACTTGCAAATCTTAGGGTGTTTTCCTGTTATTTCCCAGTTGCGCCCTCATCTTGAACAGACTAAGTTTGTAGAACAAATTCGATATCAAATGAAGGAAGGATATCAAATTGTATTCTTGGAAGTAGAAAAGCAAGCTGTAGCAGTCGCGGGATTTCGCATTTCTAATTGTTTAGCATTGGGGAAGTTTTTATATATTGATGATTTAATTGTTGATGAATTGAAACGGTCACACAGCTACGGTAAACAATTATTTCAGTGGCTAATTGAATATGCAAAAAATCATGACTGTAAACACCTGAGTCTTGATTCTGGTGTTCAGCGATATGCAGCCCACAGATTTTATCTCATGCAGCGTATGAGTATTACAAGTCATCACTTTTCAATGGAGTTGTAGCAATAAGCAATTTGGTTGTGACAAATAATATTTTTTGGTATGACGGTAAATTAATTGACTCCCAAACCCTAGAATTAAACATTAACGATCCGGGTTTACTTTATGGGGCAACTGTTTTTACAACGTTGCGGGTTTATGAGAACTCGCTAGATAGTAATTTAACTAATTGGCAAGCACACTGCGATCGCTTACTTTTCTCAATCCAAACTTTTGCTTGGCAGCAACCCGATTGGAACCGTCTGCGTCAAGGCGCTCAAATTCTTCTCCCACACTTCCCCGTTCTCAGAATTACCCTCTTTCCCGATGGGCGGGAATGGATAACTGGTAGATTATTACCACAAGATTTGACGGAAAAACAAAAAATTGGTATTTCGTGTGCAGTTGCGAGTCCTGAATTTTCTCGCTCTCTCCCCTCTCATAAAACTGGAAACTATTTGAGTGCTTGGTTGGCAAAAACTAGCTCAGATGCTCAAGAAGCAATATTAGTCGATGCTCAAGGAAATTGGCTAGAAACCAGTACAGGCAACCTTTGGGGATGGTGCGATCGCAGTTGGTACACGCCGCCAATAAAGGCCGGAATTTTGCCAGGAATTGTGCGATCGCAACTTGTAAACTGGTTGCAAAAGCACCACCAGCCAGTGCGAGAAGAAACTTGGAGCGTCGAGTTAGTCCAGAGATTTGAAGCGATCGCCTACACTAATAGTGTGGTAGAAATTATTCCCATTCACACCGTTCATCTGCCTTCAGGGTCGCTACAATATAATCCCTACCATCATAGTTTTCAGCTAACAAGGGAGCTTTTTTAGCATGACAACCACGCCAAATTTGTTATATCTTAAGATAAGTTAACATAATTCTTAATAATCACCTTTGCGAGCAGAGAAGCTAGGCGATTGCGCGAAAAATACCGGAGGATAGACCTTAGTGAATAAAAGATGGAGAAATGCAGGGCTGTACGCGCTGCTGTTTATTGTCGTAATTGCGCTGGGAACAGCATTTTTTGACAAACAACCCCAAAGTAGAGAGACATGGCGATATAGTCGCTTTATTCAAGAAGTTCAACAAGACAGAGTAGAAAAAGTCAGTTTGAGTGCAGATCGCTCCACAGCACTGGTTACACCCAAATATGACCCGGCTAAACGGATTGTTACTTTAGTCAACGATCCAGACTTGATCAATACTTTGACTTCTAAAGGCGTTGATATTTCTGTTTTGCCCCAAACCGATGAAGGATTTTGGTTTAAGGCACTAAGTAGCTTATTTTTCCCTGTATTGCTTTTAGTTGGCTTATTCTTCTTGCTACGTCGCGCTCAAAGTGGCCCAGGCAGCCAAGCGATGAACTTTGGCAAATCCAAAGCCAGAGTGCAAATGGAACCACAAACTCAGGTAACATTTGGCGATGTAGCTGGTATTGACCAAGCTAAGTTGGAATTAAACGAAGTTGTAGACTTTCTGAAAAACGCCGATCGCTTTACCGCCGTTGGTGCAAAAATCCCTAAAGGTGTACTGTTAGTTGGCCCTCCTGGTACAGGTAAAACCCTCCTCGCGCGTGCCGTAGCTGGTGAAGCTGGTGTACCCTTCTTCTCAATCTCCGGTTCAGAATTTGTGGAAATGTTCGTCGGTGTGGGTGCATCCCGCGTCCGCGATTTGTTTGAACAAGCTAAAACCAATGCTCCTTGTATCGTCTTCATCGATGAAATTGACGCTGTAGGTCGTCAACGGGGTGCCGGCTTAGGTGGTGGTAACGATGAGCGGGAACAAACCCTCAACCAGTTGCTCACCGAAATGGACGGCTTTGAAGGTAATACTGGCATCATCATTATTGCCGCTACCAACCGTCCTGACGTTCTAGATGCAGCCTTATTGCGTCCTGGTCGCTTTGACCGTCAAGTTGTGGTAGACCGTCCTGATTACGCTGGACGCAGCGAAATTCTCAAGGTACACGCCCGTGGCAAAACCTTGGCGAAAGATGTGGACTTGGATAAAATTGCTCGTCGTACCCCTGGATTTACTGGCGCAGATTTATCCAACCTGTTGAATGAAGCCGCAATTTTGGCAGCACGCCGGAATTTGACTGAAATTTCGATGGATGAAATCAACGACGCGATCGATCGCGTATTAGCTGGGCCAGAGAAGAAAGACCGGGTAATGAGCGAAAAGCGCAAAACCTTGGTAGCATATCACGAAGCTGGTCACGCCTTAGTTGGTGCTTTAATGCCCGACTATGACCCAGTACAGAAAATTAGCATCATTCCTCGCGGTCGCGCAGGTGGTTTAACTTGGTTTACCCCCAGCGAAGACCGGATGGACACTGGTTTATACAGCCGCGCTTATCTGGAAAATCAGATGGCTGTGGCTTTGGGTGGTCGGATTGCTGAAGAACTAATCTTTGGTGAAGAAGAAGTTACAACTGGTGCTTCTAATGACCTCCAACAAGTAGCACGGGTTGCGCGTCAGATGATCACCAGATTTGGCATGAGCGATCGCTTAGGCCCAGTCGCTCTTGGTCGTCAGCAAGGTAACATGTTCCTGGGACGAGATATCATGTCAGAGCGTGATTTCTCTGAAGAAACTGCCGCCGCCATTGATGAAGAAGTGCGTAAACTTGTGGATGTAGCCTATACACGCGCTAAAGAAGTGTTAGTAGGCAATCGCCACATTTTAGATCAAATTGCCCAAATGTTGGTTGAGAAAGAAACGGTAGATGCCGAAGAGTTGCAAGAAATTCTATCGAATAACGATGTAACAACTGCTGCTTTTGCCTAATTTAATTAGTAGTTGGGAATTAAGAACAATTCCTAACTCCTAAGTCTTAATAAAAGCCCGGTCATGAAGACCGGGCTTTTAATATGGGGTTATATACCCCGAAGGTTTCGTTATAGAGTTTCAGTATAAATCGCTTGTCTGATAGAGACTACCACCTGAGCCTAATCAATTCCGGAAAATTAGAAATTTTTTTTAGATACACCCAAATCAAAAAAGCTATAACTCTCACCTCAAAAGGAAAAAGATCCAATATAGCAACAATTTGAGAAGTCTGGATGGTGAAAAATTCCCGAACCCATCATAAGTAAAATCCACGGGCTTACTTACTCGACTTTGACAATACCCTAACTTTCCGAATCTTGACAGTACTAGCGTTAAGAGTGACTTGATACTCAACCAGCCGCCGATCTTAAACTCTGGATGCCGGTTTCAAAAATAGCCACGCCACAAAGAATGTAGCCGCAGTGAATAGTTGCGTCAAGTCTAAAGCTGATAGATAGCCATCCGCAAATGAAGCAATACTGCGATCGGTAATGCCAAATACCCAGGATGACAGTCCAAACAGCCAAATCCCGTTCTTGAGATTTCCGACGAATTGCTTAGAGTCCGATGGTTTCTGGTCTTTCATGAGCTTCTATCCCGTTGTTGAGAAATTTGATGATTGATGCGAAATACCTGCCACTAAGAATTTTTTCTGGCTCCTGCCGTTGAATTTACACTGCCTATTTATAATATTAATAAATATTTCGTCTGCTTGACTTAAATACCTAAAGGTACATCTTCCAACGATGACATTCCTCCTTTGGTTCTGCTACCTCTGATAGACAGCTACGAATTGAGTAAGGGCGCACAGCTTGTTGTGCGCCCCTACAAATGGACAAATAATTTTGGATAATTTATTTTTGGAAGTCCCTAAACTAAATTTCCGGGTCAACCAAGCGGGTAGTAGGACGACTCTGATACAAATCTTGAACGACTTGGACAGCAGAAACTACTGCTACAAGGGTAATGACTGCAACAGGTAACAAACCTTTGCCAAAGATAGCGATCGCTAGCAGCATAACTGCACCCCCAAGTCGGTACTGGGAACGAATTTTGCAATAACGGATCACTCCAAATCGGTGAAGAATACTAACAGCCAGAGAGCATAATGCTACTGAACCACAGATGAGCCATCGCTGGGAATCAGGTAGTGCTAAAGTTGCCTTACTTAACAAAATTTGTTCTACACCAACACCAGCAGCAGTAATCCCAATCACTAGCGGTAAATGGGTGTATAACCAGAGATTGACAACACTTGCCTTTCCTTCTGTCCGCGCCGTCTCAATAGGTTTACCACCCAGATTATCAAAATAAACCCACCACCAGCTAAAGGCGATAATCAGACCAAACACGCTAGAAATCACAGTTAAAATATCCCATTTCTGCTCAGAAACACCATTGACCACTGCAATGATTGCTTCACCCAAGACAATAATGGTAAATAGCCCGAAACGTTCCGGTAAGTGGGAGGCGTGGGGAAGTAATCCTATTTGAAACTTGTATCCTGTTAAAGGTGTAGCAAAGTCAATAATGATTCCTAATGCCCAAAATCCGAACCGCCAAGGAATGGGTACAAATGCTGATATCAACCAAAGCAAGGCTGCGATCGCAAAACCAATAGCGTAGCGAGTAGTCAAAGGACGTGCGGACGGGATATGTCTTCCAGCACGGACATACTCTATTACAAGCACAGCCCGGCCTAGAGCATAAGAAATGGCAAAACCAGGGGAACTCTCACCCAAACCGTGGTGGATATTAATAGCCATTGCTGCTGCTGTGAGCATTTGTATACCAATCAGTAGTCGATGTCCTACATCATCGCTATCAAAACGGTTGGCGTAGAATGTGGTACCAATCCATGACCACCAAACCGGTATAAATAGAACTACAAACCCAAATAATCCTGATAGAGAGATATCCTCGTTGAGATTGTGGGCGAGTTGAGAAACTGCAACTACAAAAACCAAATCATAAAAAAGCTCTAGCCAAGTGGCGCGTCGTTCTTCTTCAGTGTCTTCACCAATGCGTAATCTTGGTGGTTGGAGAAAATTTGCCATAGTGCTAATTGCGAATCGCTAATTGTTTTTTACCATTAGCCGTCATCTATTAGCGAGCGTCTAGACGCTTTTGTTCCCTGCATCTGACACAAAACCATACATACCAAGATAAATAATCATATTGGTAGCTTAGATTCTAAACTTTAAAGCGGGCGATGGGACTCGAACCCACGACGTTCACCATGGGAAGATGACATTCTACCACTGAATTACGCCCGCGAATTGCTGCCATAAATTTAACGCTGAGGTAAATTATACCACTATTTACAGATGTTTTCAATTGGCTAAAACACATAATGTTTTGGCAACTGCTGATCTATAAGTCCTCTGGCTGTTCAGATTGAAAATCCTTTTAGCTTCTTTAGCTAAAGAACAATATCCTCACCCCGCTCAGTGAAGCGAACCTTTTTAATATTCCATTGGCTATTACTCATTAAGGTTTTGCGGAGACTGCCAAACAGAGCAAACTGTTCACAACTAGAAAGAGAAGCTATTTGCCGCTTTGAATCAGGAGATATTCGCAGATCAACTGTAGCAACGCCATTTTTGATGTTGACACGATATCCAGACAAGCTAAAGTCGCTTGTATCTCGTTTTTCTAATATCTTACTTACTACATTTGCAACTGGTTCTTCGGCTGATACTGAAACCTTTTCATAAATGAAATCTTGACACTGGCTATCACTTGTGTATAGCGTGACATTAGTAGTTTTGCTGGTGACAGCTTTAGGAATTGATGAGGAAGGCGTGTTTTCTTTAGGAGATTCTTGATTAGGAGATTTTTCTCTCAACTGAGCTACGCTAGGAATTTGGCTAGGAGTTTGAGAAGATAAGCTATTCGTTGGTGTTGTTATAGGTTCTGGCTTTGGGCTGTCAATATTACGAGCGGTGGGGTTAGAACTACAACTGCTGAGGCTGACAACCATTGTCACAAAAATCAGGGGTAAAAAATATCTTTTGGTTGTGTTCATAATTTTGCTCATAAGTGATGTTGTTGCTATCAATTTCAGTGTTGCTGGTATTAATTCCGTATAAATTTATGAATTTTCAGCCAGTCTATAAAGTGTCAACCCAAAATCTGTTAAAGTCGAGGGTTACACTATACACCAAAATTACAACATCTGCTTTTTAATGAGCAATGTTTGACGATAAGCCTTTTTGCCTCTACGCTAATCCCAAAAAGCTTGATTAGAAAAGCAAGAATGCGGCAAAGCAAAGATATACAGAATTTGGTCTATTTATCTGAAAATAGCTGTAGGTTTGAGCAGATTACGCACACTCTGTTGTATATCTTCTTGTTTAACTAGAGATTCGCCAAGTATAACGGCATGTGTACCAGCTTCAGCTACAAGGGATAAATCAACAGGTGTATACAAGCCAGATTCACTAACAACCATAATGCCCAAGCTTTGTAGTTGCGATCGCCTAGCAGCCAGTAGTTGCTCAGTTGTGTCAATTTTGACGCTAAAATCTTCTAAACTTTGATTGTTAATTCCTATTAGGCGTACATCATCAAGCTTTAGCACCCGATCTAGTTCTGCTAAAGTATGGACTTCTATCAAGGCATTCATTCCCAAATAGTGAATCACTCGCAAAAAGTTTTGAAGTTCCTTATCTGAGAGAATTGCCGCAATTAATAGCACCGCATCTGCGCCTGCTGCCCGTGCTAAATAAATTTGGCAGGGATCTAAAATGAATTCCTTGCACAGTAGAGGCAATTTTACCCGGTAGCGGATGGTGCGTAAATTTTCAAAGCTGCCATAAAAGAACTTCTGATCGGTGAAGACAGAGATACAAGTTGCGCCACCACGTTCATAAGCTTTGGCGATCGCTACTGAGTCCAAGTCTGCTTTAATAATTCCATGAATTAGGGATGCTTTTTTCACCTCTGCAATGATACAAGGTCTGTAATAACTCTGTTGCAAAGCAGAGATAAAATCTCGCACAGTCGGCGCAGCAGCTAACTGGCGTTGCAAAGAAGCCAAAGACATCTCTTGCTGGATCTGTGCAACTTCATGCTTTTTCTGCCATATAATCTCTTTCAGAGTAGGTTGCAAATAACTATTAGGGGTAGTAACTGGGTAAGTCATAATTGCTAAGGATGGCATGACCAAAAAAGTATGAATTATAAAATTTCAGGCTATCTAACAGATATTCTTCTTAATTGGTCTTTGTGGAAACGCCTTTAACAAATAGATATCTGTAAAGAACCGGACATTTAAAGTTTTCAGTCTTCATCCTTGCCTCGTGGAACTTTGTGGTCACTTTCCTTGAAATAGTCTCAATTTCTAACATTCATTTATAGTAATCGTACTATCTTGATTATTTTCATTTTCAAAGATGAAGCCAGGTCGATTTCAGGCTTAATGCTTCTACAGCTTTAGTATCAGTTTTATTTTGTTTTGAACTTTCAACTAAGCAGTTATTCTTGAGCAGCCGAATGTAGGTGCGGTAAGGTATATAGTCTATGGGATTATACCCAGCAAACCGCAGAATTAAAACACATGCCCAGGAATACTTGCCAGCAATAATCGCTTTGAGAATTTGCTCAATTTGTTCGTTGTTGATTTTCTTAACCGTCTCTATTTGATAACCAGTGATATTTTGAGTCATAAAATACGCTCTTGTATGTAAATAAAAACTGTCTTGTATTTGGAGACATTGATCTTCTTTTTCCTTTCCCCAATCCAGCAAATTATCTAAATTTGATGCCTGCACACCTATTACAATAAATACCAGCCGGACTTATTCT
This sequence comes from Nostoc sp. UCD121, assembly GCF_014222285.1. Taxonomy (GTDB): domain Bacteria; phylum Cyanobacteriota; class Cyanobacteriia; order Cyanobacteriales; family Nostocaceae; genus Nostoc. The sequence continues at coordinate 620 of NZ_JACKZS010000111.1, read as the reverse complement.
AAAAATGATTAACTATTATAAATGTTTAATATTTGACTCCACGAATCACATCATTTACTGCAATTTATTCAAGAGCATTGTCCATATTTGAAATAACAAGATTACAAAATAGTGTTTAAGTTAACTTAAATAAAGTTAATAACTATTACAAATTGATATTGAAAGTAGGGGCGGGATTAACCAGGATCATAAAATATCTTGTTAAACCCGCTCTTGCAGATAAACCGTATTGCAGAAGCTGCTTCTTCGTTAAGCTTACTCAATCTTTAGCAAAGGAGTATATGAACGATTTTTTGATAGATATGTCTATTTTTTCGCTTTTGAAATTTTATTTATTTTCATTAGCGTCAAACCAACTAAGACTTTAGAAAGGGGATATAGAATTTATTAAGTTTTATGCATGTAGTAAAGAGATGTGATTTTATTGAACTTCTCTTGCAATGTCCTCTAATTAGACCTTTCAGAAGGTTATAAGTACCAAAAAACTCATAAATTGTATTTATAAATACATCTTTACTTAATATTTCCTATTTCTTTTGGAATATTTGTAAGCCATAAGTACATGAACGATAAAATTAATTTACTCCTTGTGACAGATGACAAGCTGTCCAATCATGTTA
>NZ_JACKZS010000110.1 GCF_014222285.1 Nostoc sp. UCD121 | reverse complement strand
CCCCCATTCCCCACTCCCCACTCCTGTGTTATGGCAAAAATTTTCTCAGTTCATCCGGATAATCCTCAAGTTCGCCGAATAGAGGAAATAAAGTCGGCGCTTTCTAGTGGCGCAGTCATGCTTTACCCTACTGATACAGTTTATGCGATCGGTTGTGATTTGAATGCTAAGTCGGCGGTAGAACGAGTGCGGCAAATTAAACAGCTAGCAAATGATAAACCACTGACATTTTTATGTCCCTCGCTTTCAAATGTGGCAACTTATGCCTTCGTAAGTGACACAGCCTATCGGATTATGAAACGCCTGATTCCAGGGCCATACACGTTTTTGCTCCCAGCAACTAAATTAGTACCGCGATTGGTGCAAAGCCCCAAGCGGAAAAGTACTGGAATTAGAGTACCAAACCATACTGTATGTTTGGAGTTGCTGGCAGCTTTGGGTAATCCGATTATTTCAACTTCGGCACATCTGCCACCAGATGAAGCAGATAATGGCATGATTCGGATAGATCCAGAAACTGTTCAGTCGCGGGTAGAGCTATTTGACCGTTTGGACAAGTTGGTAGACATAATTGTAGACACTGGCGAAGAACCTACTTATGAAGTCTCTACCATCTTAGATATGACCGGAGACGAAGCAGCAATTATACGGAGGGGTTTAGGTTGGGAAGCAGCAGCAGCATGGGTATAAGAATGAGACTTCACAGGCACACCTCTCCGTTTCGGAAATTGTGATAAAAGCGACTCCAGTTTTTAAATTGTCATATTTAAACATGATGTCTATGACGGGCAGAGATGCAATAACAGGATGGTGGTAATAGTCAGTACAGCAAGGGATTTGGCAACTTTGAGAAAATGCTGGGTACATGAGTACCCGCGTCAATGTGGTGGCTTGTGAAAAAACCGACACATTGGCATAACTGTAACTCTCTCGTATTTCCTACAGTTTTATATATGAGCTTTAGATGTGAGCATTATATGGGGCAAGTCTTAATTGATAAATGCCCAAAGATTCTCCAGCCAAGGCTAGCCTTGATTGCTGTGTCTGCGTTGTAATTACGGTGCAATACTACTCCCTGGAAAAGTCATGAAAGCTAACGTCATCAATCTACCAAACTCTACACCCATTTTTGAAAACCACCTTTCGACCGAAGAATTTTCAGACAGCAGCAGCGAAACCTTGATTGAATTGCTGTGTCAAGAAATGCAAGCACAAGTGAAAGCAGCACCCAGATGCGTAGAAGCTTTAGCAAACCGCATAGCCGTAGAAGTAGAACGCATTTGCGATAAAAGCTCACGCATCCAAACATCTGGCCAAATCAAATCCTGGCAGATTACGTTGGGAAGGCATCGGATGCAAAAGTGCTTACGTTACTACCAACTAGGTTCCAAACAAGGGCGGGTGGAATTACATAGTAATTTGGGTGCTATGGTTTACCGCCATGTAACTTTATCTGGCTCGGAGTTGGGCTTTGATGCTCGTTACAGCCTAATTGAAGATTTTTTACAAGCATTTTATATCGAAGCTATCAAAGCTTTCCGCAGAGAAAACGAACTACCTCACGATCACACACCGCGTACTCAGCTGCAATTAGCTGAATATATGGCGTTTACAGAACAGTACGCCAAACGTCGCATAAATTTACCTGGTGGTGCAAATCAGCAATTGATTATCCTGCGGGCCCAAGGTTTTGCTCGTCGTCAGCCACAAGAGACTACTGTGGATATTGAAATGGCGGTGGAGTCTGCTAAGGGTGAAGAAGCAGAATCTTACCAGCGTAACTCGGCGGTGCAACAACTGCGATCACAGATGATTGCCCAAACTAATTTTGATCCCTCAGAAGAGTCAGAACGCGATCGCGTCATCACTGAATTGATGAAATATCTGGAGTCTCAAGGTCAATCTGACTGTATGAACTACCTCAGCTTGAAACTTCAAGACCTCTCAGCCCCAGAAATTGACCAAATTCTCGGTTTAACCAGCCGTCAACGCGATTATCTCCAACAACGCTTTAAATACCACGTAGAAAAGTTTGCCAAGCAACACCATTGGCAATTGGTACATCAATGGCTAGGCGCAGGTTTAGAGCAAAAATTGGGTTTATCTTCCCAGCAGTGGGAAATCTTTGTGAATCAACTCACAGAACAACAACAACAAATATTACAGTTAAAAACTGCAAGGCAAACTGACCAAGCGATCGCTAAAACCATCAAATGCACCCCCAAACAGCTACAAAAACGCTGGACTCAACTCTTAGAACTAGCATGGTCTATCCGCAACGGTCATACTGAAGCACAAACAGGTTGAAGCTAAGGTGAAATAACCAAAAAACATTATCTAAGCTTATGACTGGGACGAGGAGCGCGAATTTAGCTTATACACTAAGTCCAAAATCTCATTAATTCGTAGTGAATTCTTTGCGTGCCTCTGCGCTTCCCTCTGCGCCCCTTTGCGTTTAAATTTCACCCTTCAATTCGCCACGATCTTCCACAAATAACTCTTATCTGAATTACTAACTCGTTCTTCATCCAAATTAGTAATACATTTGTATTTATTTAGTACAAAAATACCAATATTTCCCGATTTTTCACCCATTAATCCAACCTTGTTTACGTCAAAATAAAAAATTCATATTAAGCAACTGACCTTTTTTTACTACTTCTGTGAAATCCTATAATTAGTAGGACTTTTGGCAGAGGGATTTAGGATGGCTCTGACTCAAGGCGGACGGGCAAATAAGTCTGGGAATATTTTAGAAGGAAATGTTGAAGCAATCTTAAATGGACATAATTATTTCCAAGTAGGAAACTATGTCCCAAAAGAATTTATACTAAATGCTGCTTTATTACCAAAGCGCTATGGAAAAGAAGTTTATATTGGAACTGGGATTTATCATACCGATTTGAAGGTTGATTTTTATGTTGTTGGCTCACCTGCAATGCCATCTGGTTTAATTTTCGAGTGCAAATGGCAAGAAAGCCCCGGTTCTGTCGATGAAAAATTTCCTTACTTGAACATGAACATCCAGAACTATTACCCTGCACCAACTATCGTCATTTTAGGCGGTGAAGGTATGCGAGAAGGTGCCAGCAAATGGCTAAAAGCAAGAGTTAATGATAACCATAATTTATTAGCAGTTTATAGCTTAGACAGATTTATTGCTTGGGCAAATAAAAACCTTTAAAAGATGTAATTAATAGTTCGTCAATCATGCCTCTATTTTTTATATTGGAGTTAATTGATCGGGCTGCTTTGATTTTGTAGGTTTCAAAATTGATATCTGTATAAATATTACTAATAAATTCGCTATCAGAATTACACACCATAACTTTAACACCACGGCTTGCCAACTCTGCACAAGTGTCTCTTAAAAGTTCTTGGTCTTTTTTACTAAAACAATTTTGACTATAAGCGGTGAAATAGCTAGTATCACTTATAGGATGATAGGGTGGGTCAAAAAATACAAAGTCATCACTGCTAGTTGCATGATTTAGGACTTCTGTAAAATCTGCTTGTTTAATTTCTGCATGAGAAAGCGCTTCTGATGCAGCTTGTAGTAAAACCTCAGAGCAAATATTGGGATTTTCATATCTGCCTAAAGGCACATTGAACTTTCCCTGTGAATTGACTCGATAAAGACCATTAAAACAAGTCTTATTAAGATAAATTAGACGAGCCGCTTTTTCTATATCGGTGCCACCAGAGTTGTTTCTGACACTATAATAATAATCTTTATTATGTCGAATTTTATGCTCTTTTAATAGAGAAATTAATTCTTCAACACGATCTCTAACACAACAATAAGTGTTAATTAATTCGGCGTTAATATCAGTTAAAGTTGCTGTTTTTGGTTGGAGATAGAAAAAAACAGCACCACCACCTAAGAATGGCTCATAGTAATTTTTATAACTTTTGGGAAAATAAGGAATATATTGCTGTATCAACCTACTTTTACCCCCTGCCCACTTCAAAAATGGACGCGGGCTAGTTTCCTTGGGGATTTGAATTACCATTTACTTGCGATTTAACTGAAAATAATCGTGACTAAATAAAGCTAATATAACCGACGAGGCATATTTTATATTAGCTGGCTAATTTTCCGGCTGCATAGATTACAATTGAGTTGATAAAGCATATCAAAACAAACGTAAGTATATAACAAGGCAGTTTAGATTCAGATGTTTGACGGATTTTGGGATAACGTTTTTCGCTACCCCCGGTACTTAATTACTATAGTCTTAGGGCTGTTTTTGAACACCTTTGCGCCATTAGTGCCACTGTTGAAGCGCCCTGTTACCTTAATCGCCCTCTTAGGTTTATTTGTGAGCAGCCTAGTCTTTCTTACTTTCACCCTACGGGCAATGCTGGGCTTGAGTACAATCTAGACTAACGCTATATCGGGGCTATGCCCTACAGACGGTTGCTCTTGGCGTTGCTTTCGCTAAGTACTGTCTACCCAAATTGCATCTATTTTTGTCGTACAACCTCTGTCAGGAGGCGAAATTTTTATGGCTACAAATCGCCGGGTTTCCCGCGTTGCAGAATTGATCAAACGGGAAGTTAGCCAAATGCTGCTCAACGGCATTAAGGATGACCGTGTGGGTACAGGAATGGTAAGTGTGACTGATGTTGATGTTTCTGGCGATCTCCAACACGCCAAAATTTACGTCAGTATCTATGGTACAGATGAAGCTAAGGTAGAAACAATGGCAGGCTTAAAGTCAGCCACAGGTTACGTCCGCAGTGAACTTGGGGCGCGAGTACGGCTACGTCGTACACCAGAGGTCATCTTTCTCGAAGATCGTTCTATAGAACGCGGTAACAAGGTACTGGCACTACTAAGCCAACTCAATCACGATCGTCCGCCAGAAAACCTGTTAACAGTAGAAGACAGAACAGATGAAGATGATGAATCATTTAGTGAATAAGTAACTTAAATAACAATGTAACTTCAGAACAATTAATCTCAGCAAATCCGCCAAACAGTTTACAGACGTGACTAGATCGCGTCTGTTTTAATGTAACCATAACCAACTTCAGCGATCGGTAGTTGCATCTATGACGCTTTATGCTTGCCTTGGCTTTCGTTTTTACTCTACTAGGACTTACGCAAAACTACACGCAGTAGGGGCAATACTCTGCGGGTAGTCCGTTGGAGAGTTATTAGAGTAGCCGCTTCTCTAGGGATGCTTTGCGTAGCTTGCTTCGACCTAGGAGTATGCGTCTACATGAATTGCCGCTAACTGAAAATTATGGTTTTGGCTGTACCCTGCCGGAAGCTAACGCAACGGTGGCTGCAAATCTTAGGGGTTGAATCCCCAACTGATTTGCTCCTCCTACCTTGACTCCACCCCTCTACAGATGTTGATCAAAAGAAAACTGTGTAATATTAGTGTTGAAAATAACTAAGCAATTGCAATTTTACTTAAGAAATTCTTAACAGATGATAGGGTAAAAGCCTTCGTAGTGTACTTTAGCCGTTATGTTTTGCAACAGTTTATACCGTAGTATCTGACAAATATTCTTGTGTTGTTTACCCTTAGATAAATACCAGCAGTTCTGGATCCGGCTTTAAGGTGATTATTTGATATGTAAGCGATGCCTGTGGCGGGCTACGCCTACGCAATATGAATTCTTACCACCCAGCAAATCTTGCCTAAATACAGTAATGGCAAGACTTTCAGACTTGTTGCATAAAAACCATACAACCCCCATAGCAGGTTAAGTTAACTACTCGGAATTTTTTTTGTAAAGCAGATTTTTGATAAATGTCAGGATTCGTTGACTTTCTTAACATTTCTTGAGATAATTTCAGGATATCTAGCGTCAAAATAAAAATAGTTCCGTATAGCAAACTACAAAATACTAGCCACAAGTCTAATTTCTGTAATGTTTGTTCCTAATTATTAACGGGAACACTATCGTAAGTGTTAATTTGTGAGTAAAAACCATGAGTGTGAATACGGTGCCTTCTATCAATTACTACTCTCTCGATTTGATCCAAGACGAAGCACGTCGACTGGTGCAAAAGGGAATGATTAGCCGACAACAGCCAATATATACCCTTTGCCAATACATTCCAGCGAGAGAGTGGGTTTGCGTTGAATGTGAATTAGAGAAATGTGACTTTTTGTTGCGCGATCGGATTGGCGACCTAATTGGCCGTGAACAGTGGGACAACGACTAAATAAATATTTGATTTCGGGTTTGGGGTTGGGGGTTAATTTTCGATGTGTGGATGTCACAGTCAACGATCCTACGCCCAATCTGGGGAATAATCTCTGCTTTTAATGAGCATTCACCCATACAGAATCTTGCGTTTTTCATTAACACAGAAGCATTGGAGTCTTAATTTATATAAGTTTTCAAGTTAAAGAAGGCATCAGAACCGTTTTTTGTGTATATCTGGTGCTACAGCTTGAGTTTAGTATGTAAATTCGGTGAAGCTCCTACATTGATCCGATAGAAGTGTAGGAACTTCACTTTTGACTCGCAATCGACAAGATCGCTTCTTTGCGGTTCAAAGGTAGAATCCGTCTTGAAAAGTTTGCTCAGTCGGGCTAACCGACACCAGTTGCGACAATAGAGGAAACCTCCGCAAGTAACTGGCTCAACTTTCGCAAAATCCCAAATTTGTATAGGATTATTTGTTGAAAAATCTTTAAAAGCAGAGAAAAATTATATAAACGATTATCCGACCTGCTCTAAATATTGATTAATGTCTTCAATAATACGGGTAAGTTCAGCTTCAGTAGTCAAGCGGATGTTGACGTTGCGGACAGTCAGCAAAACTTTGGCTGCGAAAGGCGTTGGCCAGATATTAGGATTACAGAAAATTTCTAAAAATACTTCACCCGTATAACGATATTCCATTGGAGGCTGGGGAGTGACTTTACCACCGCCAGGAGTGGGTTTAGCGGCGACAGCTTTCAGGCGCTCCATCAGTTTATCTGTCGCTGTCTTTAATTCTCGTGCTGCTTGGGGTGAAAAACTGAAGGAGACAGAACCTTCAATTAGGTTCAATGTTAAAGGAATTGAAGACATAAGTTTTTATTAAAGCTTATTGATAAGTACTAATCTTACCGGAAGAAGAGACGAAGCCCAATTTTTTGAGGATGCACCCCAGGCGCTAATATCGTCGCCTTTTTCTTGCTTCTGCTGTATCAGGCTGCAAAACCGCCATCAATCTTCAGGCTTGCACCGATGATGAAACCAGCTTCTGCACTGGCGAGATAGGAAACCATATCGGCGACTTCTTCAGTTCGACCATACCGTTGGAGGGCAATCATACTTTTCATAGTGTCGGCAAAGGGGGCTTCCGCCGGATTGATGTCAGTGTCTATCGGGCCGGGTTGAATATTGTTCACCGTGATGCTACGAGGGACAAAATCGCGGGCAAGACCGCGTGTAATAGCACCCTTGGTTAAAGCGTAGGTGGAGCCGCCAGCAAAAGGCATTATGTCACTGTTGACGCGCTGCCTATCCGTCCACCCTCACCCATGTGCCGGACAGCCTCCTGAGTTGCCACAAAGACACCCTTCGCGATCAGCCGATCAAAATCATCCATCGTCTGAGGAAAATTGACCTTTGGAATTATATGGCTCAAGTTCTTACTCAAACTCGTAAGAGGATTCAATTTTCACTCATCCTTCTGACTGGTTAATTTATTTTTAGCGAGGGAACGCGAAAACTTACCTTTAGGTTTACTAATTATTCGCAAACCTGTAAATATTTTTCGATTTTGCTGCTCAAATTTTAACCATTTTTTGGATGAAGCAGAGGCTTTCTTGTCTTTTCAATGTAGTAAATAATACTCATTTACCTCATCTTTTATCCTAAGTAAGTATACGCCTCTGATGGTCGTCATAATATCTCTGGATACAATTTTGTCTGGAGTAACTGGATGTATAAATAACAAAATTAATTAAATTATTTCTGGAATTAATGCTAAAAATATGCTGTTATTTATAAAGGCATTACTAATAGCTATAAAGCTTGTAGCTGCTGTTAGCTATAAAGAATCTCAACAGAATGGTACAAAAGATAGAGCCTATAGAGAGACTTAATTCTTACTGCGTAAGACTTTGATACATTTGATTTGTGTTTATTTATGTTTTGAGTTCTACATTAGAAGTCATAGAACTTGATGTGATAAATTATCTATGATTTACGATAACCGCGCCGAAGTGCGAAAGGTTTTAATTATTACCCTACTGCTCAACCTATTTGTAATGGGATTGAAAGCACTTGTGGGTTACTGGACAGGTTCGTTGAGTTTGCTAGCTGATGCCTTGCATAGTGTGACAGATAGCGCCAACAACGTTTTAGGATTAATTGCAAGTAAATTTTCTTCTCCACAACCCGATCGCGAACATCCCTACGGACACAGCAAGTTTGAAGCTGTGGGGGCTTTAGGAATAGCCTCATTTTTAGGAATAGCCTGTTTTGAAATTCTGCAAGGAGCAATCGAACGAATTCTCAAAGGTGGTGGTGAACCTGTGAGAATATCGCCACCGGAGTTGTGGTTATTACTAATTGTGCTGGGTGTGAATATTTTTGTGGCGTTTTACGAACGTAGCGTGGGTAGGCGGGTAGGTAGCTCAATTCTCATAGCTGACGCGACACATACCATGAGCGATATTTGGGTGACAATCTCTGTAATTGGCGGTTTGATCGGAGTTTGGCTAGGTTATCAATGGATGGATCTGGTGTTAGCTTTTCCTGTCGCCTTGTTGGTATTTTGGAGTGGCTGGTCAGTTTTAAAAGAGAATTTGCCTTGGCTTGTGGATCAAATGGCGATCGCACCAGAAGTAATTCATGCGATCGCTACTTCTGTTCCAGGTGTAATTAACTGTCATGATATTGCTTCTCGCGGTGTTCTTGGTCGTCAGGTATTTATTGAAATGCATTTAATCGTAGATGCATCAGACGTAGAAACCGCTCACCACATCACTGAAGAAGTAGAAAGCCGATTAGAGGAAAGGTTCCGTCCAGTGAGGATTTTAATTCACGTCGAGCCACCAGCATATAATTCTGAGCAAATTAGCTTTGAAACTGGATTGAAATAGTTGTGTTCACACAAGTGGAGTTGGGAATCAAATAGAGGGAAAAGAACGAAAAATTATTTTTAAAATAGTTGATTTTCCATTAAGTTTATTATCAATCAACTGACACTATTGATAATCAACTCAAAACCTTGGCTACTAAGACTTGTGTGTACACACATAGAGATGAGTTACTAGGTCTTAGTGGCTATAACGTACATATTGACTGTTGTATAGTCTTCGAGTCCAGGAATTTTACTCAGAAAGCGAAACAACGGCATCAATTTGGAAGCCCCTTCAAGAGCATTTGTAGTCTCTCTAACAACCACAAATCCGCTTTGATCAAAGGCTTTCAGGAAGTCGCGGCGCTTGAGTTTATTGAGTCCAAGGTCATAGATCGAATGGCACTCGATTCCGGGATGGTACTTATTATAAGCTGCAACAACACGCTCATCGCCAATAATGAGATGCGCCCACGGTAGCCTGATGCGCTTTCCGATTGCGTGATATCCATGATCGCCAAAAGGACTGTAATAAAGTGGGCTAAAACCAGTTATCAGTAAGCCCCCTTGCCGTAGAACTCGTTTTATTGAAAGAAGAACTCGCTCTATGCCCATGATGTGTTCAAAAGTATCTTTGGAAATTACGATATCAACCTGGTCGTCAAGCGTCGTCAGGTTGTCAATATCCAAGTGATGAAACTCTATTCTGTCGGCAATCTCTGGGTAGCGTTCTGCGACGATATTGCGCGCAAATTCGATCCGGCTACTTATGAGGTCAAGACCGATTACCCGCCGCGCTCCGGAAATGGCTGCATCAATGCACAGTGCGCCAAATCCACAGCCGATCTCAAGGACAACTTTACCGGATAAGTCTGGACGACCGCCAAAGCGACTCCAGTACATATCGGATTTTGTGACTTGTGCCTCAAAGTATTCTAGGGAAAAGTCTTCATCTGGTACAGCAAAATTATCTTCAGTAAATTTGTAGTTTGCAGAGGAATCTGTAAAAGTTTCTTGACTCATGAGTTCAACTGTCAAATGGCAATACAGGGTATATTTAGTTTATACATCACATCAGTAGCAATAGCAATTGATACTATTTTACTAACAAGGAACAGTGAGCTTTCAGACCTGAAGGAGCGATATGAAGCCTCTAACACTGACTGTATATGCTTCATAGCTTTCATCCTTTGTAAATAATTCTCTAGCTTATGGCGACTTAATCACATTAAATTTTGAACTAAACTCCAACAATCACCAATGAAATTAACCCAGCTCTATGCATCAAGACTGATATAAAAGTTACTATGCCCTCTGTGATAACGTCCATATTATTTGGGACGTGCCACATATTTTGCTATTCCTTTACTCTTAATGTTCTGACCTTGTAATGTAACAATAGTATAAGCTAATGAGATGATTAAGACTAAGGCAATAAACTGCTTTCCTTCCACATTTGTCTCCTCTAAATTGTAGCCACCGCTTTTAAATCTTTAAACATCTCTTCTATATCAAAGCGTTTTTGATATGCCTGAATCGCCGTTGTTTTACTACTCATGTTTTTTATTCAAGTAGCGATCGCTCATAAACAAAGGAAAATAAAACTCATTTGTAGAGTTTAGAATCTTTGTTAAACATAATATCGCTTCAAATCGAGCAGATTCAAAAAATGAGAGAGCGGAAAGTTAACAATTCAAAATTCAAAATCACGCTCTCTACGAGATTTTTATTAACTCTCATAAGAAGCAACCAATTCTGCGACGATCGCAACTAGTTCTCCGGGATCGACTGGTTTAGGTACATGAGTCTGAAAACCCGCTTCCAAAGCACGGCTACGATACTCGCTATCGCCATAAGCAGTTAAAGCGATCGCAGGGAGTTTTTCCCAAATATCAGGCTTCAGCGCCCGGATCTTGCGGATAAGGGTGTAACCATCTTCACCAGGCATAGCAATATCACAAATTAAGACATCTGGCTGCAACTCAGGAAGTACTTTCAATGCTACCGCCGCCGATGGAACTGCCATGACGGTGGCTCCATCAGCTTCTAAAACGGTAGTAATGTAAAAGCGGCTATCGTCATCATCATCAACGACGAGGATGTTTAAGCCAGCAAGAGGGAGAGGAGGTTCCATAACATCTCCATAGAATGTTTATCAAATGAAAGTTATTTCTAATGAGCTGCTGGTTTTTTGTCTTTTACCACACCCTTGATAATTTTACTGCGATCGCGCCTATTTTCCTAGACAATAATTCAATTTGTCTAGCCACCATCTAATTGATGGCTAATTATTCGCTGGAACTTATAATTCTTGACTGGATAAAATTATATTTGTGTTTAAATTGATTTATATTTAGAAATTCACTTTCACAAATAATTGGTTTTACAAATTTATTTTGATAATCGCTGCCTATTTTATTACGAAAAACTTGCGATTTTGCTGAGGCTTTTCAATTTAGCAACTATGACATTTTGCTAGAAATCTAAAAACATCTAAATTGCATAAATTAAATCAAGCTCTTGTAGGGTGGGCATCCTAACCGCTATAACTATTTAAGTTAAATGTAGAGTAGCTTACCAAAGATATAGCCAAAAAAATAGACAATGCCAAAACTCAAAACGAGTCAGCTCGGCATTGCCATTTAAAATATGTGAATCTAAATTACTGCAAATAACCTGAATAATCGGAAAGAATGATGAGCTTTTAGTTAACTCAACTCAAAACTTAATTACTCCCATTCAATGGTTCCAGGTGGCTTAGAGGTGATGTCATAAACCACCCGATTCACCCCTTTTACCTCATTTACAATCCGCGTGGAAATCACTTCCAGGACATCGTAAGGGACTCTGGCCCAATCAGCAGTCATGCCATCTTCACTGGTAACAATTCGCAAGACAATCGGGTAAGCGTAAGTACGTTGATCGCCCATAACGCCAACACTACGGATTGGCAGCAATACAGCAAATGCTTGCCAGAAATCATGATACATACCACGTTGGTTAATTTCTTGCCGCACAATCAAATCAGCATCGCGCAAAATATTTAACCGCTCAGATGTAACTTCTCCCAAAATGCGAATTGCCAAACCAGGCCCAGGAAAAGGTTGTCGTTGGACAATTTCTTCTGGTAAACCAATGGAACGCCCAACTTTGCGGACTTCATCTTTAAATAGTTTCCGCAGTGGTTCCACCAATTTAAATCTTAGGTCTTTGGGTAAACCGCCAACATTGTGATGGCTCTTAATTTTCACCGCTACCCGCTCACCAGTTTGGGGATCAGCGTTAGTGTCAGCAGATTCGATGACATCTGGATAAAGAGTCCCTTGAGCTAGATAGTCAAAATGACCAAGGCGCTTGGATGTTTCCTCAAATACATTGATAAATTCGTGTCCGATGCGGCGGCGTTTTTCTTCAGGATCTGTAACACCAGCAACCTTAGCTAAAAAGCGATCGCGTGCATTCACATACTCTACAGGAATGTGAAACTGCTCTTGGAACAGCTTTACCAATCGCTCTGGCTCATACTTTCGCATAAAGCCTTGATCGATAAAGACACAAGTTAGTTGCTCACCAATTGCTTTATACAGCAAGAACGCCAGGGTAGAAGAATCAACTCCCCCAGATAGCGCCAAAAGCACTCGCTTATCGCCAACTCTGGTGCGAATTTCCCGAATTGCCTCTTCAACAAAAGCCGCAGTTGTCCAAGTGGGTTCGCAATCGCAGATATGGTAGACAAAATTACGAATTAATGCTATACCACCAAGAGAATGTACTACCTCTGGATGGAATTGAACCCCGTAAAGTTTCCTTTCGTGGTCGGCAATGGCAGCACAGGGGGTATTTTCTGTATGTGCCAGCAATTCAAACCCTGATGGCATTTGGGTAACTGAGTCTCCGTGACTCATCCACATAGTAGTGCCATCTTCGACGTTAGTAAGTAAATCTGTGGGATCGTCAATATATAATGATGCTTTGCCGTACTCACCTCGGTCAGCCTTTGCCACTTCACCACCGAGTTGGTTTACCATTAGCTGCATCCCATAGCAAACACCCAAGACGGGTATTCCCAAATTCCAGATTTCTGGGTCACAATGGGGAGCATTGTCACCATAAACCGAACTCGGCCCACCAGAGAGGATGATTCCCTTGGGATTGAGTTGGCGCAATTGTTCAGAAGTAGTGCGATAGGATAAAACTTCAGAGTATACTTGAGTCTCGCGGATGCGACGGGCAATCAATTCAGAATATTGAGAGCCGAAGTCCAGAATTATAATTAATTGGCGATCAAGCCGCCCAACATTTTCCAATGTTTGGGGCGCTTGTTCTGTCGGTAGAGTCACCACTGTATTCATGATGGAAGTGTTATGTCTGTTAAGGATAGATGCTTTATGGTCTATGGTGATGCTATTATTCAGCCTGCTTAGGCTGATAATGGTATAGAAGCCCTAGACAAACGCGAGGTTATGTGCATTGGTCTAGTCCCGGAGCTAGAGATGGTATTAAAACGATAAACTTACCCTAGAGTGGTTACTTAAAAGATTATTTATTTGGATTGTTTACGATTATTCATAATAAATTAACATAATTTTTCCATCAACAGACCAGCAGTTTTACTCTTCACGATAATTTTGCGATCGCGATCGAAGAGAATTGAGCCACAGACTGTAACCTCTGTGCCCCTTTCGCTATGGCTTTGGATGTATTCTTGGGAACGAACATCAATAGTTTCTGCGATCGCACTGTAAACTTGATTTACCCAATCACTGCCGGTTGTAGCATCTAGCGATTTTAGATATATTAGTGCTGCTTCGGCGGTAGCACTGTTAAACACAGCTTGGATATCTGGTGATTTTAAACCTGCGATCGCACAGTGCGCGGCCAAAATTTCTCGTCGTCCATCAGCCAAGTAGTGATGGGTGTGAAAAATTCCCCCCGCCAGTTTCATCAACTTACCGTGATAGCCAAATAATAAAATTTCTTTCACGCCTAGCACATCAGCTTCTACTAACATTGGACCAAGCCAGTTAGCAGTTTTGACCAATTGTTCGGGGTTAATCCCTAGTTTACGCGCTAAATCTAGTCCATTCTCGCCGATACAGAATACTAAACTCTCAAAACGACTGGCTTTATTTTGTAATTCTGCCCGAAAAATTGCAAGCTGATCGGGTGTACTCAAAGGTTGAGAAATGCCGGTTGTGCCTAAAAGCGAAAGTCCTTCCACCACACCAAAAGCAGAATTTGAAGTTCGAACAGCTAGCGATCGCCCTTCAGGTAGAATAATCGTCACCGTGATTTTTTCCCCTGGTGCTAGGATTCGTTGCAAGTTTTCTTTTAAAAGCCTTTGAGCATAAGCATAAATAGCAGGTTTGTCATCAGCATTCATCTGTCTGCCAATCCCTTCCCCACCTTTTATAATTACAGTCTCCCCCTCTTCTCGCCATTCCACCAATGCCCAAATCGGTGTATCTTTAGTCAAATCGAGATTATCACCGGGATCGCTGCGGGTAATTGCTAAAGCTGTATTCTCAGATAATCCTGCTACCTGTTCAATTGGGATTTCGGCGATTTGAGCCGGTTCAATCAAATCTACAGATGCTAAAGTTAGGGGTTTGCGATCGCGTAACCAGTGTAAAGCTGCAACAGCAGCAGCGCACGCAAAAACGGGAAGTGTGTATCCAGAACGGGACATTTTGTAAATTTAAAAGTCAAAATAATTCTTGAAAATTGTTAGCGCAGTGTCTCGCAGAGAAGACAGTTTTACATGGCAATTTAGACCGAACTGTGGCTTGCTTAAAGGTAACGATCCAAATCAGCAGCAGTAGTTAGCCTTCAACGTACAACCAACAGACTACGACTTTCCTCTGTATTTGATTGATTATGCAACCGCTTACTAAAAACTAGGATAGTTCTGACTACCTTCAAACATCGATTCTAGCTGCTCAACTGTTGAAATAATTGCCTCTATATCTCCATTTGAAGCCAACTCCTTAATTTCCTTGAGACGTTCCAATACTCCCGCTTTCCCATCTGCAAGTAATACATTGAACTGATACCAATTGTACAGGTGATACAGCAAGTGATACGCAACACCCATATCTAGTTCATGACTGGGTTCACGTAGAAATAACTCTAAATCAACTAACCAGTCTATTGCGGCTCCAACCCCATCAACATAAGTGTAAAAAACAGCAGTTTTCAACATCTCTTCTGGTGCATTGGGATAAGCTTGGTGGAATGCCTATTTTGCCTCGCTACTCAGGTTACTACGTTGTAGCAAGGTTCGTAAAATTTCCCAACGTTGTTCTCGACTGAATTGTTTTGGCGTGTTCGCATCCTGTGACTGTTGCATCTAAGCCCATCCAATAAAGCTCACAGTATAACCAGTCTGCCTTAACTGCGATCGCCTGACCAACACCAAATAACTTTACTGACAATTTCTATTCTGTCTGCTGCACCACAGTATTGGGTTGCTGACGCTGGGCATTAGCGCTCCATTCACGGCTGCATCATTGGGAAAAGCCTGAGCAGCATCGGGATCTAAAAGCACTAAGTTCAACAAACTGCTACGGATATGTTTGTTATTTGTCAATATTTAGAGGGCTGGTTTAGTAGGACTATAAAGATACTCCATCAACAATCACAAACTCACCTTCACCGCAAAATTACGAATTACGAATTACGAATTAATTAAACTCCCACTTCTGATAATAGAGTTTCCATAGCTTCCCAAGAAATTCCTTGTTGAATATAACGGGGTGCTTCAGGATTATAAGGACTAGCTACTCGATCAATATTGAGGATGTTTGCCCCATCTGGCAGAACTGGTACATCTGCATCAAATGCTGTGGGGCGCATCAAAGAACTGGAAAAGCCTTTGAAAATAGCAATTGTATCTTCCTCATCGGCAATTTCCACTATTACAATCAAGACTTCTTTGGGACGTTTAGCGGTGTATTGTTCTAGTCGCTTACTAATGGAATTCATTTTTTTACAGTAGGGGTATGTGACGTAGCGACAGTTACTGTGGTGTAGCTGAACGTCCCTGCTTGCCAAGCTTAATCAGAACAAAATAGCTTAAGTAAACCACATAAATTACTAAACTAGTTATGCCAAGAAAACCTAAAAACTCAGCTTTGCTATTAGCATGAAAATATTCTTTGAATAATAACGGAATCTCAAACCAGACGCGACAATAAGCGGTCTTCATCACACTGGCAGAAAAAGCACAACCCAAAAATGGGATTAACGCTAGTGTACCCAAAATACAATAAACAGTTGTAGCCCAGCGCCAAGAGGTAAAAAGAAATTTCAAAACTCCACTGGTTTGATACTCAATTTCATCATTGATATCTACCCAGAACCACAGTGAAATTGGGATTAAAATCTGAGCCATCAATCCAGAGATAAAGCTAACTGGATACTGGGCAATCATTAAGTAAATCGTGATTGCAACCAGGCTTGATACTTTCCAGTATATAGTCAACAAGCGTTGTATAGCTTCTGCTTTTTGCACAAATGCCCAAATTAAAAGAATTAGCGGAATAATTACCAGAAATAATACTGCCAATCGGTAATCAATCCAGATGAAAGGGCGAAACCAAACGTTATAGTCCATAGTTTTTCTCAAACGATAAATAAAACAATTTAAACTAAGAGCAAGTATCCATAACTGACAAACCTGTAAGCTATTAGCTAGCTATTAGTCTATCTATATTACAAACAGTTTAATCAAAGCACAAAATCTAGCCTCAAGACTGCGCTCTAACTTCTTGGTGGAAGCAAGTGGCTACCCAACAACTTATACCATTTCACGCAGTTTCTACTATAAACACGTTTGTAGGGGCATACAGATGTACGCCCCTACAACCAATTCATGCCTTGCAAAGATTTTTGGAAAAATTTTTAAATGGTAAGTTGTTTAATTTACTTTCCTAAATCTCTCTGTTTGGCAAAAAAACAAGCAACTCAAAAATCCTTAACTTAGATTACACTTATCTGTAGTAGCGTTAGGGAGCCTGTTAAAAGCCCACCCAGCAGCTATATACTTAATACTCGCGGACAAAAACCCAATTTTTTTGGGTGTAAAGGTTTCCTTTTAAGATAAAAATTCTCAAAGCTTAACCCTGATACATCCATAACTCCAGAGATTTCACCATTTTTTGTCCATTGGAGAAAATAATGAAAGAGGGAGAGTACGGTTTTAGCCGGAAGTAGCGTAAAAGTGCGAAATCTCAGTAAGTAAATCTTGGTTGCTTGGTGAAAAACGAACAGAAAATTCACTTGTTTAAATTTCTAGTCGTCATAAACCCGGCATTCAATTGCATCTGGGTTGTCATCACAATACTGTTCTAGAGAATTTTTGGGCTTGCTTTGGCGTTTGTGAGAAGCTTCGGCTTGTAATTCTTCTACTGCATCCCAAGCAGCAGCACATTCTGGTGAACCGCTACCGTTAATGTCACAGACAGTACGCGCTTGTTCTACTTCTTCTTGGATTTTCTCTTGGATGTCGCTTGTTGCTGTTTCTTGGATGTTGGTCATTGCTTTAGTCTCGTTGCGTGTTGTTAATACTAGTATAGAAAAACTTCAGAAATGGCAGATTTTAGCTTGATTACTAACCATTCTAACTATTCAGTTCATAAGTTAGTACTTTAGCCTATTGATTTATAACCAATATAGTAAACTGCCGCATCTATAATGCATTCATCTTTATGTTTTAAGATTTTGTGGGATTAGTACCATAGATAAACAATCATACAATATATTTAGATGCATCTATTAGGGAATGACAACCCCAGCTTCTTGGATGGAGGAGACAAAAGGCTGGCACTAATTCTTGTAAGATGCAAATCTTCCCAAAATAAAAATACATCAAAATCTACTAGCACAAAAAGAGAAAGAAGCTCAAAACTCATGGCAGACCAAATGCAGTGGGCAAATGCCCTATCAACCCGTCATTCTCTGGAAGCCGCCGTTACAGATGTGGTGGAACGAGCTGTCTCATTGTTAACAGCACCTGCGGATCTAGGACTGGTATTCATTTCGTCTGCTTTTACGAGTGAGTATTCCCGATTGTTACCCTTGTTAGCGGAGAAACTTTCTGTACCAGTGCTAATTGGCTGTAGCGGTGGAGGTGTGATTGGGACGACAGTTAACGGAGAAATCCAAGAACTCGAAGCTGAACCAGCTATTAGCTTGACTTTAGCACATCTTCCAGGGGTGAAGGTTCAAGTTTTTCATGTTGTTGCGGAAGAATTACCTGACTTAGATAGTTCTCCAGATGCTTGGGTTGATTTGATTGGTGTGCCAGCATCACCTACACCCCAGTTTATTTTGCTGTCTAGTTCCTTCGCCTCTGGAATCAACGATTTGTTGCAGGGGTTGGATTTTGCTTATCCAGGATCGGTGATCGTGGGAGGACAGGCTAGTGGTGGAGGTATGGGTGGTCGTGTTGCCCTATTTTGTAATGAGACTGACGGCGAAGAATGTCAAAGTCTGTATCGTGAGGGTACTGTTGGGATAGCTTTGACTGGCAATATTGTTTTGGAAACGATTGTAGCCCAAGGATGCCGACCGATTGGCAAACCATTGCAAGTTACAAAAGCCGATCGCAACATCATTTTAGAGTTAGATGAGCAAGTACCGCTAGTGGTGTTGCGAGACTTGATTGCTAGTCTTAGCGAACACGAACGAACTTTAGCACAACACTCTTTGTTTGTTGGTGTGGCGATGGATGAGTTTAAGCTGGCTTTGCAGCAGGGAGACTTTTTAATTCGTGGTATTCTTGGGGTCGATCCAACAGCTGGAGCGATCGCAATTGGCGATCGCGTTCGTCCAGGACAAAGGCTGCAATTCCACCTCCGCGATGCCCAAGCCTCTGCTGAAGACCTAGAATTACTCCTTCAAAGTTATCAAACCCAACGAGAATCTGAACCCTCTGCCGTCGCTGCTTTAATGTTTGCTTGTCTGGGGCGAGGCGAAGGACTCTATGGTAAACCCAATTTTGATTCTGAACTATTTCGCCGCTACCTCAGCGATATCCCTGTAGGTGGCTTTTTCTGTGGTGGTGAAATTGGCCCTGTTGGTGGCAGAACCTTCTTACACGCCTACACTTCCGCATTTGGAATTTGTCGCCAAAATCGGTTATGAGTTATGAATTAGACTAGACATCTCCAGAAATTAAATATGCGTTATCTAGAATCCTTGTAGAGACGTAGCAGTGCTAGGTCTCTACATTCATTTTTACCAGATGTCTACTGTTCACTCTCTAGTAATACTATCTGATTTGTGAAAATTTGCAGTGTCCAAATCCCCGGTTTCTTAAAGAAGTTGGGGATTTAACTTTTTTATGATGCCCCTGCTTTGGCGCAAGCAAATGTGGGTGTGGCAATGAACTTTGGGACGCAAGCTGCCAAAGAAGCTGCTAACACGGTGGACTTAGACTCTGGCCCGAATGGCACTAAGAAAACCTGAAACCTTTGTCTGAGGGAGGTGTGGGAGGATGGGGAAGAAATCTGGCTCCCACACTCAAAAGCCAGTTAAATCAAGGGTTTGCGATTATCTTAGTGCCATTCGACTCTGACCCCACGAAGCTAATTGACCTAGTAACCATAGGTAAACAGTTGCTAATTACTCGTGGAGCCTTGACAACATTCTCCATCGCTAATGATATTGCCAAGTATTTTGCGATCATTCTGACTATCTTTGCGGCTGCTGGAATCGGCGCACTGAATATTATGGGATTAAAGAGTGCCCAATCTGCGATCGCCTCGGCGCTGATTTACAATGCCTTGATTATTCCGGCACTAATTCCACTAGCACTCAAAGGGGTAAAGTTTTTACCTGTAACAGCAGATGAACTGTTACGTCGCAACATCTATCTTCATATATGGCGTTGGTGCCATCATTGCTCTCTTTATTGCCATCAAACTAATAGATATTATCTTACCTTTGTCTTAATTTACTATGAAACCCCTTCATACCCGACGCACTATCCTTGCATCTCAAGTATTAGAAAAAATAACCGATATCTGGTGTCAATGGCGTAGACAAAAGTTGCCATTGTATTTATTCCTGGCGATGTGTTTCAACCTAGTGGTTGCACCTGTAGTCTATGCAGCTACTGGCGAACAACTTTCCCGCAGTCAATCTTGGGGATTGGGATTGTTAGGGCTGGTCACGCTAGGGCTTTCCATCTATTTATTTTTTGTAATGTTTGTACCGGAGAAATTCTAATGAGTTTTGCACGTGAAGCTAGCAAAGCTGTTCGTTCTACCTTGGTACTCTGGGTAATCGGTGCGATTATTTATCCTTTTGCGATGATTGCCATTGGGCAGATTGCGTTTCCGTTTCAGGCAAATGGTAGTTTACTGAAAAATAGGACAGGTCAATTTGTGGGTTCTGCTTTGATTGCCCAAAACACCGATGGACGCTTTCTCGGCATCTTTGGTGAGCCTGTAGTTAATGTCTTGAAGCTGAATTTAGCTCTGGATCAGATTAAGAAATAAAGCTATGGGAAATAGTAGAGACGAGGAATTTTGCGTCTCTACTGTTCAGAATTATTATCTCAGACTCATTTTTTATGATTAATATTGAAAGCCTCAATATCTCGTGTTAATGAACAATGTAAGCAGTTACGGCAATTGTTTACTAAGAACTCATCGAGAGTATTGTAGGGATTAGAACCCGGGTTTTTTCAACAAAAGTTTTCCAAAATTATTGATGATGTCATTAGCAAATGTCATGGTTCTTTAAAAATATGTCCAACTTTAGTTGAAATTTGCTAGTCTTACAAAGATAAAAAGGATTTACCGCAAATAAGAGTCAAGAATAAGAAGCTAAAGCCAATAAATGGCACAAAATCGAGCGCAATTCAATCATAAACTCTTAAATCTGGTAAACAAAGCATAAGCAAGTCTTTACGATTCTTCATCAGTAAAAATTTTTTCAGATATGGCTTAAGTAACAGCAATCTGATAAGATTTCAAATTAAGTAGAATAACTGCTTGTTATCTTTTTCTTTAACCCATTGATTTCGGGTATTTTTTAGGAAAGGAAAATAAAAAATGTCTCATCTATTGTGGAAAACTCTGGTACTAAGTCCAGTAGTTTTGGGAGTGACGGTGTTGGTTTCCGCTAGGGCTATAGCTACTGAAGTAGCAGGCTCCTCTGAAGATATAAAGGCAAAAACTGCTCAGACAGAAGCACCAATATCTTCTGATGCTTCAACATTTATTCAAACAGAGCAACCAAAAGTTACTCAGCTATTGGTTGCCCAAAAGACTGATGATAATAAGGTTTTAGAAGAGGTTAACCGCTATAGCACCGAGGGTAAGAACCAAAATTCACTGTCTCAAGTTACATCAGTTTCTCAGTTTTCTGATGTACAGCCGACTGACTGGGCGTTCCAAGCTTTACAATCCCTGGTTGAACGTTACGGTTGTATTGCTGGATACCCAAATGCTACCTATCGTGGCAATCGGGCACTGACTCGTTATGAATTTGCCGCAGGTTTAAATGCTTGTTTAGATCGGGTTAATGAACTGATTGCGACAGCGACTGCTGACTTGGTAACAAAACAAGATTTGGCTACCCTCCAGCGTTTGCAAGAAGAATTCTCGGCAGAACTAGCAACTTTGCGTGGTCGAGTTGATGCTGTAGAAGCACGGACTGCTGAACTAGAAGCAAATCAGTTTTCTACTACAACCAAGCTTGTGGGTGAAGCTATTTTTGCCGTTAGTGATATTTTTGGCGGCAACACTGGCGATGCTAATAATACTGTTTTCCAAAATAGGGTACGTTTAGACCTGCAAACCAGCTTCACTGGTCAAGACGTTTTACACACCCGTCTTGCAGCTGGTAATTCACTAGCCTTTAGTCAACTGGATAATGGTGGTGTTCCTATCAATACTGCTGAAGGCACACAAACTTTTCAAATCGGTAACACTGGTAATAATTCTGTCAGTATCGATTGGTTAGCGTATTACGTACCCATAGGCCCAGCCCAAGCGTACTTTGCTGCCACCGGAGGTATTCATAGCGATTATGCTGCCACTAATAATCCTTACTTTGAGGACTTTGATGGTGGTAATGGTGCTTTGTCTACCTTTGCTTCTGAAAGTCCCATCTATCGCATTGGCGGTGGTGCCGGTGCAGCACTGACTTTACCTTTTGGTAGCGGTGGCAGTTTTTTCAAACCAAGTTCACTGACTATAGGCTACTTGGCATCAAATGCTAATAATCCTGGAGTAAGTCAAGGTTTGTTAGAGGGTAACTATGCGGCTCTTGGACAGTTGAACTTTAGTGTTGGCGATCGCTTGGCGCTCGCTGCTACCTACGTTCACGGCTATCATGGTGCTGGAGGCGGAAATTTATTTGATCTAGGCGGCGGTTTGGGTAGTACTAACCGCGTCGTAGGTACTAATCAAGCTAACACCCTGAGTATCCTAAACGCATCTTCCAGTAATTCTTATGGGATATCGGCAGCCTTTAGACCCAGCGACAAACTGTCAGTTAGTGGCTTCGTTTCTTACCATGATGTCTCAGGCTTTGGTGCTGGTGATGATTATGAAGCTTGGAGCTACGGTCTTGGGGTAGCATTACCTGACTTCGGTAAAAAAGGTAACGTTTTAGGTATTTTTGCTGGTGCAGAACCATATTCGTTTAACCGACCAGGTTTTGTTGGTAATGATATCCCTTATCACTTTGAAGGCTTCTATAAATATCGCGTGTCAGATAACATCTCAATCACCCCTGGTGTCATCTGGTTGACCTCTCCTGGACAAAGCAGCGCTAACGACGATGCAATTATCGGTACTCTGAGAACAACTTTCACCTTTTAAAAGATTTGGTGAACGCAAGTCCAATCTAGGAAAAGCTTAAAGGGCAAGGGGGAAAGGTGAATTGAAATCCTTTCCCCCTAACCGAAAAGTTTTGTATTTGGGTTGAAATAGCTTTCCTGGTGTCTGGAGTAATAGACAACTGGAAGAAATGCCAGGACAAATAGTTTACCAATCCACACAAACCTTCAAATATCGGCCCGGAAGCTACCATTTAAAATTACATTATTCACCTCTAATAGAAGATACTGGATATCTCTTGACTTACTTAGTTTTCTAGAGTGCCAGACATAGCAGCAAAGATGATTCGACATCCAGCTTAATGGCTGTGATATTATGGGAGACTGCTACATACATTTAGAAAAACTAGCAATTGAATCAATCATGGCCCTGACGCAACTGCGGAAACAAGAAATCATTTCCAATTACCAAGTTCACGAAACCGACACTGGTTCGGCTGATGTCCAAGTTGCCATGCTAACTGAGCGCATTAACCGCCTCAGCGAACATCTCCAGGCAAATAAAAAAGACCATTCTTCTCGACGGGGACTGTTGAAGCTAATTGGTCAGCGTAAGCGTCTTCTAGCCTACATATCGCAGGAAAGCCGTGAAAAGTATCAAGCTTTGATCGCTCGCCTCGGTATTCGTGGATAGGGACTACCGCTTATGTCTGCTGAAGAATCTGAACGCAGTCGCTTGCCCTTTGAACCAAACAAAAAGCGCCAAAAACCCGCAAAAACTCAAAGTAAACCAGCAGCACAGCCACAAGAATCTGGCAAACCGGCTGATAAAAAACTGACTTACACCAAACAAGAGATGGCTATTCCTCAAGTAGTCAGCCAGAGGATGATCCGACGGGTAGCTGGTTTCTGTGGCGTACCAACAGCTTTGGGCATTAGCGTCCTGGTTGTTAGCTATCTGCTTGCTATCTACTCCGACATCCAACTAGCTCCTATCGCCGTGTTATTGGTGAACATGGGGCTATTTGGTTTGGGGGTCTTAGGCATAACTTATGGCGTTCTCTCTGCCTCTTGGGATGAAGAAAGAGTCGGAAGTTTGCTAGGTGTGGGTGAGTTCAACACCAATTGGGGACGAATGGTGGCAGCTTGGCGCGAAACTCGGCAAAAAAACTCATAATTAACGGCGCTCAGGTATTAAGTAACTGCGGTATTGGGTAAAAAAAGAAGTGAATGTTGAAGTTGAAATTTTATAACTTCAACATTGCTAATTAAAATTATATAATCTTTTTATACCTACATCCAGCTACCCAGTAGTAAAACTACTGACTGAGCGCTATAATTTTGTCTATTTATTTTGTAAATAAATTTTGTTTTTAACTATTCGTAATTAGGGCAATAGGCAACAATAAAGTTAGCCCATTTACAAAAAATTTTACTCCATTAATCAGGAACTTTCACATGATTATAGTAATGAAAACTGGTTCCCCAGAAGCGGAAATAAACCGCATTGATGAGGAACTAACTAGCTGGGGGCTAACTCCAGAAAAAATTGTTGGTCAACATAAAGTAGTTATTGGTCTTGTAGGTGAAACTGCCAGCTTAGATCCATTACAAATTCAGGAACTTAGCCCCTGGATTGAGCAGGTGTTACGAGTAGAGCAGCCTTACAAACGAGCCAGTCGCCAATACCGTCACGGTGAAGCTTCGGAAGTAGTGGTTAATACTCCTAATGGAGCAGTGGTATTTGGTGAACATCAGCCTTTGGTAGTCGTTGCCGGCCCCTGCTCAGTAGAAAATGAAGAAATGATTGTAGAGACGGCACGGCGCGTCAAGACGGCTGGAGCAAAATTTTTGCGCGGAGGGGCATACAAACCCCGAACTTCACCTTACGCCTTCCAAGGACACGGCGAGAGTGCTTTGGATTTATTAGCAAAGGCGCGGGAAGTTAGTGGACTAGGTATTATTACAGAAGTGATGGATGCGGCTGACCTGGATAAAATTGTCGAAGTTGCTGACGTGATTCAGGTAGGAGCAAGAAATATGCAGAATTTCTCCTTGCTCAAAAAAGTGGGAGCGCAGCCGAAACCAGTTCTCTTGAAGCGGGGAATGGCGGCTACTATTGAAGATTGGTTGATGGCAGCCGAGTATATTCTCGCATCTGGCAATCCCAATGTAATTTTGTGTGAAAGGGGAATACGCACCTTTGACCGTCAGTATACGCGAAATACACTGGATTTATCAGTAGTGCCAGTGTTGCGAAAGTTGACTCACCTGCCAATTATGATTGACCCCAGCCACGGCGTAGGTTGGTCTGAGTTTGTGCCTTCAATGGCAATGGCTGCGATCGCAGCTGGTACAGATTCTCTGATGATAGAGGTTCATCCCAACCCTGCCAAAGCTTTATCTGACGGTCCCCAATCTGTGACACCAGACCGTTTTGATAAATTAATGCAAGAATTAGCAGTCATTGGTAAGGCGGTAGGACGCTGGCAGCAACCAGCAGTAGCTCTAGCTTAAAATTCAGTTGCAACTTCTTGCTAGGCATAAATAAATTAAAGTTTGTAGTCAGGACTAAAGTCCTGACTACTCTGAAGAGGCGATGAATTGCTCACTACAAACTAAGTTTTATATGTTTAATTATGCCTATCTAAACCTCCTCTACCTTGAGAACCGTAGTTTTGTAGGTTGGGTGCAGCTTTAGCGTAACCCAACATAAAATTTGGTGGTAATGTTG
>NZ_JACKZS010000010.1 GCF_014222285.1 Nostoc sp. UCD121 | reverse complement strand
ATATGAGTTTATTGTCAATTAACAAAATATATAAAATTATTGATATGGCTGAATTAATCTATGGAACAATTGGTTCTGCTAGAACAAAACAACCAGAAACATTTATAGATAAATTGTCTTATTATTTAGAGGATTTAAATATTACAGGGAGATGTTCAATAAATATCCTGCAAAAATATATTCATGAATTCTCCGAAGAAGAAAAAGTAGAGGTCATAGCTTTGATGTGGCTTGGTAGAACTGCATTAGGTGAACAAGCAGAAGACTTCCCAAACTTGCTTAAGCAAGTAGTAGAGCTTATACCTCAAAATTATGCAACCAGTTATATTATTGAAAAACCTCTTTTAGCAAAATATCTGCGAGATGGGCTTCAAAAACTAGATATTTGGACTTCTGCTTTCTCATGAAAAATCGTCAAGTCATCAGGCTGACATTGCTTGACCACCGCAATGATGTCTCTGGCTTCTTCCTGATATAAGTCTTCAACATAGCCGCTTCTATAAAGTTGTGCCTCTTTTTCACTATCAAAAGGGCCAAAGTAATAAGTACAGAGCGGAACAGTAGTGTTAATTTCTACCCACCAGGCAAACTCTGATTGATTAGATTGAAATAAATTCATGAGAGATACCAATGATTAATTTAACTTGATTAAGGACATTCTTGATTCTGTTTTCTACACTGGCATTTCTTGATAGCAGGAGCTACAACGCCAGTAAGCTCCCCCTGAATTCACGTGACGTAGTAAAGCATTTGAACAGCAAAGACAAGTATACTTTTCCTTCATAGATTGACTTATTTCTGTAGATATATTATTCTGGCTGAAGCCAGCAATCAAATTCTTCTGGCTCGTTAATAAATGTTTCATTTGCAACCACTCGATTGTTGAATTTATTTAGCTGATGTTGTTTTTATTAATCAGGCAACTTTGAAGATAAATAATACTGTAATACTTCTTGGTTAAACCTAAAAAGTAAAATATTTAGGTTGAGTTTAGGAACAAAAACCAACCTACTAATATTCTTAACCAAGTGGTATTGAATAATCTTGTTATCTAAAATATTGCCTAAGTGAAACAACTTTAAAAGAGTGAAATATAGCTCTCCATGTCTCCTTACAGGTAATTCAAAGCCTCTCTCCTCTTAGCTCGACTTTATCCATTTTTTTCACAACGCGATACTCCTGCGGAGTCGTTGCACGAACGCTTAAGCTGAAACCTTTGTAGGACAGTAGTTTTAGTTTTTGGACTTGATCGATAATCAGTGATATAGAAAAAGTATTTGCCAAAAAGCCAAGTTCTTAATTTTGGATAAAGTCGAGCTTAGGATAGAGGTCTAATATCTAAGAAAATTTGAGCTACTTAAAATATATATAGATAGTAATGAGGTAATGACTATAAATAGTTTCTACCTCACAGATGTTATTCGCCATCCAATACGGTTCGGATAAAGTTTTTTGATGAAAGTTATAGATCACAAAGACGCTA
Organism: Nostoc sp. UCD121; assembly: GCF_014222285.1. GTDB lineage: Bacteria > Cyanobacteriota > Cyanobacteriia > Cyanobacteriales > Nostocaceae > Nostoc. The sequence goes on along the minus strand of NZ_JACKZS010000010.1, from coordinate 78,727 downwards.
TAAATGGCAGTCCTTTGTAGAGATGGCGATTTATCGCGTCTCTTCTCTTAACCGAACCGTATTGATTCGCTATCTATCTATATATTTATCGAGGAATCAACAATGATGTGGATGACACAGTTATCATCAGCAGCATCGGATTTTGAGCCTGTGAATTATAATCTGCATTGAAACTATTGAAAGGGTCAATTTTAAAACTTGAACCTTCAATCGGCTTTATGGGCATCACCTTACCGGAAACAACGTGATACGTCAGGAGTTCCTGTATCTTATTAATATTTTCAAGCAATGTCTCTACAGTACCGACTGGAAGCTTTGCGAATGCTTGATCTGTAGATGCAGAGGCGATAAATGAGTCAACCCCTTTGAGAGTATCTATAAGATTGGCAGCCTTAATTGCATCAACTAGGGTACTAAAAGAACCAGCGTTAACGGCACGATCAATAATATCAGCCATTTATTTCACTTGGTTGTGTATAATTTGCTAATCATTTTTAGTATGACATCCTAGTGTTAGAAATCATGTTTGAGTAAGCGGTTGAGTAGCGTATAAATTGCATGACATGAACTAAAAAAATTAAATAATTAAAATAGAGCAGAATTTAGGAGTTAATGGAAAAATCTTATTAGCGAAAATCCAAGATTTTTTATCGAACAGAATTCAGAATGAATTCTGAACGAAAAAGCGGATAGCGCAGCATTAACGAGTCTGCGTACTCTTTCAGAGAAGCAAGCTACGCTTTTAGCGTCTCGTAGAGAGCATCTGAATAATCGGGTTTAAGACCCCCACAAAACAAGAAAATTTGGTGGTCAATAAGAAAGTCGCGGGTCTGAATCCCCGACTGATAGCGAACGCGTTGCGTCTCGTAGAGAAGCGTTAGCGAGTCCGCGTTAGCGAGTATTCGAGTGGCGCGTCTTGATTCTGACTCCTGTTAGCGGATAGCTAAGGTTTAGCCCATTCTGACTCCTGAATTCTGACTCCTGAATTCAGGAGTCAGAATTCTTCTTCAATTCACTTTTTCAAAACTAGATTGAATGAATTTAAATACCCAGTAATAGTTTTAGCTAATGTCTTCTGCTGTTTTTTTGTAGTTATTGCCATTACTTGATATAACCTTCCTTCGGCAACATACATTCTACTTTTAGTGATTTTTCCTCCAGAATTGATGTACTCAATTTCTTTGCCAGGATGATTATTATAACTACGAATATTTCTTTGACTAATTAAATTGCTTTTCGTAGTCTTTAAAGCCATATCTCGTGCATTATTCAGTACAGCTTGTGGGTCAGTTATTTTACCATAACTATAAGGAAAATCATTGTAAACAACTATGTATGCTACTTCCTGTTTTGGCGGTTGTGCGGCAAATATTTCTAAGGTAATTTCCCCCATATAAGTTTTTTGGAATTCGGTATTTCTGTTGGGTCTTCCCGGCATCAAAATAGTAAAGCGACCATCTGGAGCGGTGTATACCTTCCATTGTGGCTGCACGATTTTAGGGACGGCTGGTTTGACAATAACCGCCGGAGGTTTAGGTTGACGCGCTTCCACGAGAATAGAACCACCACAGATAAAGGTGGCGGCGATTAACGGTAACAGACTTTTAACTGTCATAAGTTTTACCTTTTGAGATGCTAATCTCACTGATGATGCTAGCTGTTATAACCTAGCAGCGCATAAAGCAGCACCTATTAACCCCACTTGCGGGTTGAGGATAATATACACAGGTATTTCTTCGAGGAGGCGGCGCATCCTGCCTTTTTGGGTGAAGTTTAACAAGAAACCGCTATTTTGAATTAAGGGGAGAATTTTAGGCGCAATCCCACCAGCGATGTATAAGCCACCATAAGGTAGGAGTTTAAGGGCGAGATTGCCAGCTTCTGCACCATAAGCTTCTATAAATAATTGCAAGGTTTGTTCACAAAGGCGATCGCTACCTTGCAATGCAGCAGTACCAATAGCAGCACCGGGATCGACACTTTTCTCTTCTTGTCCGGCTTCTTGTTCCCAAGTTCTGACGATTTTGGCGATATCTGGTGATTCGGCGGCAAATTTGCGATCGCGCAAAAATTGGTAAATCGCCACAATTCCCATTCCAGAAACTACCCGTTCTACAGAAATGCGTTGGATATCATGTTTATCCAGCAGGTATTTCAACAATTGAAACTCGATCTCGTTTCGAGGGGCAAAGTCAGCGTGTCCACCTTCTGAGGGAAAAACTTGATATTGGTTTCCCTGCTTAATTAAAAATCCTTGTCCTAAACCAGTACCAGCACCAATAATTCCAATAGGGGTGTCGGGTTGAGGTTTGCCAACTTGCAACGTGTGTAAGTCTTGCTTTTGTAAACCTGAAATGCCATAGCCAACGGCGGCGAAGTCGTTAATCAAAGAAATATGTGGGATACCCAATTCTTCTTCTAAACGTTCGGTATCTAGGAACCAGGCTAAATTGGTTAGTTTGGCAGTATTTTTGACAATAGGCCCTGCGATCGCAAAACAAGCCTTTTCTGGTATTGGTGTATTAGCTTTGACCAAAAACTTCTGCACTATGGGTACTAAATCGGGAAAATCAGCACTGTGGTAACTTTCCTGATAAATAGTATGTAAAGCTGGTGAATCTGATGTTTCAACCAATCGCAGAATAGTTTTCGTACCGCCGATGTCTCCTGCTAGTAACAATGTCATAGAACTTATTCGCGGATTAATGACTTAATTTGTAGGATATACCCAACCTAGCAGAACCTATGAACACAAATCTCTATCAGAGGTTTAAGCAAATCGAATAACTTCTTCTATGTGGGTTAAATGGGAAGTATCTCCCGTTAGTTCTAATAACCACTCTGGATCTTCGCGTACCACTTTTACCAACGAACATAAAGAAGCCTTGACTTCTGTTTTGGCAATTTCTCCCACTAGCCCCATTGCTCCCCCCAATACAGATGCCCCATGTGCTACTAGCAGGATATCCTCTGGAAAGAACTCAGTAGCTAAACATCTGGCAGTTTGCCCAGAACGCTCTCGCACTTTTTCGTGAGTTTCAGGATATTTGGCGGCGATGCGCGAAGTATAGCTGGTGTCAATTCTGGGGAATAATTTTGCTAATGCTGGAGTTGAGAGTCTTTCGGGTTCTTCTGTCATCCAAACTGGATTTAGCCATTCACTCAAACCTGTTTCCAATTTAATTGGCAGGTTGAGCAATTCTGCAACTGCATTTGCCGTCTGTACGGTTCGCAGAAAAGGGGAAGCGAAAATATGACTAATATTTTCTTTTTTCAATCGTCTAGCTAACTGTTGTGCCTGCACCATACCATCATCAGACAAGGGCGGATCGTAGCGTCGTTCGGCGGTGAGAAACCAATCGGGGTTTACGAAATCGAGGCGGTTAGCGTGTCTTGCTATCCAGACTATTTGACTCATGGGTTGAATTATTCCGGTGAATAGAATTCCCCGCTAAACAAATATATAGATATCTGCAAGGAGGGCTGCAAATATTAATATAAAACATTATTTGTAATAATTTGTAATAATATAAATGATTTGGAAAAGTTATCAGTATAAATTAGTTAATATTGTGTAATGAATTTAAATGTAAGTACCAGATTGGGACGGTTCAAACCAAACTCCACGCTCAATAACTGATAGTAGATGGCTGATGGTAATTGTTTTGAGCGTACCGTAACGTTTGCGATAGTAAGATTCAAAAAGTAAAGAAAATAAATGTGGTTCTTCATGGAAGTAGCGGTAAAAAACAAATCCTTGCCAATCTACGCCAAACTGTTCAACGATTTTACAAAATAGTACATCAACATCATCGCCATCTATTTTTAGATCTTCCCGAAGCCGTGTATTAAGAGTAATATACTTTGTTTGCACACCCAGTTCCTGAGAAAGAATGGCTGCAAGCTGATTAAATCTCTCTATAAATGACATAAAGCCAGATATTATATCTATACAATACAATTGCTTATAACTTCAGCCATCCAAATAATTGCCCTACAGTTAATTGAAAGCCGCTAACTAAATCGGGAACTGGTAATATTTCTTGTTCTTCTTGTAAAAGTTCTGGTTGCTGCTTTGGTGGATAAACTAAAACAGAGCGATCGCCTGGATCAATTAACCAACCTAAACGACTACCATGTTTTAAACAATGTAGAATATTTCCGGTTACTTTAGTCTGGCTTTGATCTGGCGAAAGAATCTCAATTGTCCAGTCTGGATATGTGTGAAAAACATTTGCTACCTCTCCACGTTCATCTAAGGGAATGCGTTCCCAAGCAAACACAGCAACATCGGGGACAATCGAACGTCCGGCGAAAGTACATCGCAATTCTGGGAAAGCAAGGGCAATTTTTTGACTTTCACCTATTTCATTTATACCTGTGACTAACTTACCCTGTAATTTGCTATGTTTTCCTTGAGGTATTGGCTTTTGAAGAATTTGACCGTTGATGTATTCTGAGCTAGGTTTTGTTTCTGGTAATTTTAAAAACTCTTCTAAAGTTAGCGGTTTAGTTGGTGATTTTACCATCTGTTTGTACCTCGCAAATTTTAATTTAATTAATTACCCCAAATATGCTTTTTTAACTCGCTCATCACTAATTAATTCTGATGCTGCGCCTGATAAAGTAATAGAACCAGCTTCCAAGACATAACCGCGATCGGCAATTTGTAATGCCAAATTAGCGTTTTGTTCAACTAACAGAATAGTCACGCCTGTAGCACGGAGATTTTCAATAATTGAGAAGATTTCCCGGACGATCGCAGGTGCTAAACCTAAGCTAGGCTCGTCTAAAAGTAAAAGTTGTGGTTTACTCATGACAGCCCGTGCGATCGCTAACATTTGTTGTTCGCCACCACTGAGGGTTCCTGCTAGTTGATTGCGTCTTTGTGACAAACGTGGAAATAGCTCAAATTGACGCTGAATATCTGCTTTTATCTCCGCTTGATTGGAGCGAATATAAGCACCCAAAAGTAAGTTATCAAATACTGTTTGCCTTGCTAATACTCTACGTCCTTCAGGACAATGGGCGATACCAAGTTGTACAACCTCGTGAGTTTGGCGGCGGGTAATATTATGTCCATTATATAAAATTACGCCACTCTTAGAATTAACTACTTTAGATATGGCACGGAGTGTAGTAGTTTTACCAGCACCATTAGCACCAATTAGAGTAACTACCTCGCCTTTTTGAATGATTAAATTAATCTTTTTCAGAGCTTGAATACCGCCATAATTAACATCAAGTTCTTGAACTTCTAAAATTGTGTAGTTTGGTCTACTATCGGCTTTCATCGGCGGTTTACATCCAGAAATGTTGATTCAAAACCTAACATACATCAATCATACATTTCTTAAAAGAGTGCATCAATGTACCCTATCGTAGACATTGCTTAAACTTAAAAACCAACGCCACAATACTGCAATCTTTATAATGTACGATTAATTACTGATAAATATATTAAGCGTCCTGTGGCAAAAGCAGCAGATATTGGTAGCAAGCGACTAATTAATTTAGCTCCCGATGCATGGGTACAGTGGGTGACACAGCGTCCTGAAGTTGTGGCGAAAGAAATTCTCGGTTCTGAATTTCACTGGATCAGCCGGGAGACAGATGTTTTAGTGAAGGCATATAGCGCCACTCACGGGGATTTTCTGGTATTAAATGAACTACAACTGCGTTATACAGCACAGATGCCTCTAAGGATGAGAGCTTATGCTGCCTTGGCACAAGAACGCTACCGATTGCCAACTTACCCAGTACTAATCAACATTTTACCGCCCTCATCCACCTTAACTATTGTCAATAGTTACGAACAGGAATTTTTGGGATTACGTGCCATCCAAGATTATCGCGTGATTAATTTGTGGGAAATCGATGCCGAAATAGTGTTTCAGCAACCACTACCATCGTTGTTACCCTTTGTGCCAATCCTGCGAGGAGGGGGAGAGTTATCAGTTGTGCAACGCGCACTACAGGCGCTACGAGCAGATAGACAGTTGAACGAATTAGAATCATTGCTGGCGTTTTTTGCTAGCTTTGTTTTAGACACGCCTTTAGTGCAGCAAATCATGAGGTGGGATATGGCAGTATTGCGAGAATCGCCTTGGTATCACGAGATTGAGCAAAGAGGTATTCAAGAGGGTGCGCGACGGCAGTTAATCCGAGTATTGGAACAACGCTTTGGCGAAATTACCCATGAGGTGGAAGTAAGGCTTGAGGGCAAAAATGTAGAACAATTAGAAATTCTAATGGATAGTGCGATCGCAGTAAATTCTTTAGAAGATTTTATAAAAATTTTGTCTGCTTAAATTTCACTGATGCGCTTTGATAAACATTTTCTGCGTGTAATGCTAAATTTCAAGTTACCATAAATCTCACTTACTGAGTGCATCTATACCTTAATGACGAAGCCTGCTGATGTCAGTACCAAAAAATTAATCAGCCTCGCACCCAATAACTGGGTAAGATGGGTAACGCAGATTCCTGATATTGTTGCTGGGGAAATTCTAAATAGTGAATTTCAGTGGATTAGCCGGGAAAGTGATGTTTTAATCCGTGTTAGTAGTCCCCAGCATGGAGAGTTTTTGCTTCTCAACGAATTGCAATTACGCTATCAATCCCAAATGCCACGTCGGATGCGTGCTTATGCTGCACTTGCAGAAGAAAAATATAACTTACCAACATATCCCGTTCTGATCAATATTCTTAAAAGTGGTAACAACGAAATACCCACAAGCTTTGCATCAAATATTGCAGGATTACGGGCAATACAAGATTATCGGGTAATTAACCTGTGGGAAATTGATGTCAATATTGCTTTTCAACAACCCTTACCATCGTTACTGCCATTTGTACCCATTCTCAAAGGTGGTGAAAATGAATCTATTATTAGAGAAGCATTGCAAATTCTCCGTGCTGATGAACAACTAAACCAACTGGAAACAGTTCTAGCTTTTTTTGCTACGTTTGTTTTAGAGAATACGCTCGTTCAAGAAATCATGAGGTGGGATATGTCTGTATTACGTGAGTCACCTTGGTATCAAGAAATTTTACGCGAAGGAGAAGCACGCGGGAAAGCAAGCGGGGAACTACAAGGAATACTTTCTGCGATTGAAATTAATTTAGAGTTGAAATTTAGCGATCGCGGCTTACAATTAATGCCACAGATTAATCAGATTCAGGATTTGGAGCGTTTGAAGACAATTTTACGAAATGTTGTGACTGCAAATACTATTGAGGAATTGCAACAGATTTTGTAATTCTCAAGTTAGTTATCATTCATTACCCAAATAAGCTTCAATTACAGCTGAGTCGTTTCTAACTATAGATGGTTCACCCAAAGCAATCAACTGTCCAAAATCTAACACGGCAATGCGATCGCACAAACCCATAACCAAGGGTACATGGTGTTCAATCAGCACAATTGTCAAATTAAACTGTTCTCGCAGACTGCGGATAAATTCACTCAGTTGCTGCTTTTCGTTGGGGTTCATCCCCGCCGCCGGTTCGTCGAGGAGTAATATTTGCGGTTCTAAGGCTAAAGCGCGGGCAATTTCCAGGCGACGCTGATCGCCATAAGCGAAGTTTTTGGCTTTTTCGTCAGCGCGATCGCTCAATCCCACCATCTCTAGTAATTGTAAAGCTTTTCGCCTGCTTTTTTTCTCTTCCCGACGCGCTGGTGGTAATCCCAAAACTCCTGTTAATAGATTACTTTTATTATCTAAATGTCGGGCAATTATTACATTTTCTAGCGCTGACAATTCACCAAATAAGCGAATATTTTGAAAAGTCCGAGCAATTCCTAAACCGGCAATTTGATGGGGACGTAATTGGGAAATATTAGCACCTTGATAGCGCAACTCTCCACTAGAAAGGGGAATAAAAGCTGTAATCAAATTAAACAGTGTTGTTTTTCCAGCACCGTTAGGGCCAATTAATCCAAAAATCTCATGTTGATTGATTGTAAAAGATACATTATTCACCGCCACTAAACCCCCAAAACGGCGAGTTAGTGATTTGGCTTCTAAAACAATGTTATTTGTCATTTGTCACTTGTCATTGGTCATTGGTTATTTGTTATCTTGTCTGCTTGGATGTCTTTGAAATTGATTTTATTAATAGCTTTTTACACTTTTTCAAAATATCTGGAGTTACAAATCCTTGGGGAAAAAATATAGTTCCTAAAACTATTAATATACCATAAATAATTAATCTACCATCTCTTAAAAATTGGGCTAACCAATTGGGTAATCCTGCTATATCGGCGATTCTTCGTAAAATAATTTCTAATAATACTTTCAATACAATCGCACCGACTACCGAACCTAAAAAAGTTCTAGAACCACCAATTAACACGATAGTTAAATAGGTAATACTAGCATCAAAAGTACCTTGTCGAGCATTCCAAGTATTGAGAAAATGAGCGCTGATGACACCTACCATCCCGGCAAGAATTGCTCCGAGAGTAAAGGCTAAAACTTTGTAATAAGTGGGGTTAATTCCCATTGCACTGGCAGCTAATTCATCTTCGCGGATAGCAATGAATGCCCTACCTGTACGAATACGTTCTAAACGGTAAAATAATACCATACTAACTAACAGGAATGGTACAGCAATCCACAAATATTCGATTTGGCTTTGAAATGGTTGAGGAATCCCAAAAATTCCTACAGCACCGCCTGTAATATCTAAATTTAAGGATACAACTCGTAAAACTTCTACAAAAGCAATAGTTGCGATCGCTAAATAAATTCCCCGTAACCTTAATGCCGGAATTCCCACTATTACAGCTAATATACCAGAGATTAAACCAGCAATCAACATTTCTAATAAAAGTAATGGAATGGGAAATAAATTATTACTAGATGGAAAAAGTTTTAAAAGTAATGCAATAGGAAATAAAGTATTACTAGATATTAAAACTTTTGTAGATAAAATCGCTGCAATATATCCACCTAAAGCATAAAACCCAGGACTAGCTAAAGATAATTGTCCAGCCATTAGGGGTAAATAAAGCGATAATCCTAATAAAGCCTCCAATACCATGTAGACTATTGGTGATTCATAAGTAGAGAAAAATTCAGACATTGTATAATATTTTTATTAAGCTATCACTTGTATTAAGCTGTTAATATTTGCTCTGCTGTTAACGCCAGTTCAGGAAAAGTTCGTGACACAATTCGTTCGGAACCTCTAAAATATGTGCGTTGATATTTACCCTCGGCATCTAATAAAAAAACAAACACAGTCGGAACTTTAGGATTTCCCAAATACTCTCTAGAACCAATTGCCAAATAATCTACAATCCAATATTCTGTAATACCTAACCGTTGATATTCATCTAATTTATCAATGTAGTCATCTTCCCAATTAGTTGATGTTACCTCGATAGCTAGCTGGATGGGTTCTTCAAGTGCAGAATAAGCAGAACGATTTGAGCGCCATACATCTTTATCTATGACACTTACATCAGGCTTGCGTCCTTGTTCGATTCCATTGGCAGTTATGGTTTTTAAAACTGCTGTGTTTTTTACTACGTAATTCAGATTTAGACGTTTAATTTCCTCATTGAAACTCAACAATATAAAATCAGCGACATCATCATGATTTCTAGTTGCACGCACTTCTACAATTTCTCCATCCACAAGTTCATATAAACCTTCTTCTGGACACTGTTCCAAAAATTGATCGAAAGTTAATTTTTGTTTGGTGTATGTTTTCATCGCGCTACGTCTCTTTAAACTTTTTGAATAAACCGACGACCTAGCAAGCCTTGGGGTCTAACTAACAACATGATAAATAATATTCCGTAGGCTACAGCTTCTTTGTAACCGGAATATTCTGCCGGCACAAAAGCTTCAACTAATCCAATGAGTAATCCTCCTAAAACTGCGCCGGGAATACTACCTAAACCACCTAAGACAATTACTGCTAAACCCCGCAACCCAAAAGCGATGCCGAAATATGGGCCAGCAATACTAACACTAGAGGCGACTAAGGTTCCTGCTAATCCTGCTAAGAAACTGCTGATGAAGAATGTGAGGATGATAAAACGATCGCTATTAATACCTAACAAACTGGCTGTAGTCGGATCTTCTGCGATCGCCTGCATTGCTTTACCATACTTAGTTCGATTGATAAAATAGGTAATAATTGCCACAATCGCAACTGATACAGCAAAAATTATTATCTGAACGGTGCGAATAGGAATTTCCTTTTCTGGAGTACCAAAATTAATCGAAGGTGGTAAATTCCCATAAGTATCGGCGGGGTATGTGTAACTTTCTGCGCCGACTAAATACTGGATTAAGTTCACAATTACCACTGCTACCCCCAAGCTGGAAACAACAGTTAATAATGGATCAGATCCTTGACGACGCAAAGGTTGAAAAGCAACCCGTTCCATTACTACCCCAATCAATCCCGCTAAGGTACTTCCTAAAATCAAGGCTATAGCAAATGGCAATTTTATTGGCAAGGCTGCATTAGCTAGCAAGCCATTAAATCCAAAGTTACCACCCATGAGTGCATAAGTGAAATATGCACCCAAGGTAAAAATCGCGCCATGAGCTAAATTAATGATGCCCAAAATTGAATAAACTAAGGTATATCCCAATGCAAAAATTGCATAGATACTACCAATAGATAATCCGTTCAAAAATTGTTGCAGAAATAGAGTGATATCCATGTTGCAACTATTTTATAAATACAAATTTTCCAGTATTCCCATCTTTATCCATTTTGATTTGGGCGACGTAAAATTCTTTTTGAATCACATCACCTACTGGTGTAAAAGCAATTTCACCTAAAGGTGTATTATACTTTCCAGCTAGTATTTGCTTGTTCAATTCTGTCCGCAGTTTATCAAGAGGTAACGTGCTGATTTTGGTTTTTTTATCCAACTCCTTAAGAGCTTCAACATAAACCTGCACTGCCGCAAAAGCTTGACCAGTAAATTGGGCTGGTTCTTTCTTATATTGCTCAATATAGGCTTGACGAAATATTTTATTAATCTCACCAGGATATTCAGGACTGTAAGCTTGAGCAATCAACACACCATCGCAAAGGGCTTTACAAACTGATAAAACATTGGGTGTATTTAGACCATTACCACCAATAATTATGCCTTTATAACCCAACTCCCGCAGTTGCCGCACTAAGTTACCACCATCAGCAGCTAGCCCCGAAATAATTACTAAATCTGGTTTTAAGTTAATTGCATTGGTAGCTTGGGCTTGAAAGTCTGTATCAGTAGTTTGGAACTTTTGAACTGTTACTAATTCTAGCCCTTGTTCTTTAACTGCTTTTTGAAAAATCTCTGTTTCTGATTTATTAAATGCATCATTTTGGGCGTAAAAAACTGCTACTTTTTTAATTTGAGGATTCTGTTTTAGTGCAGCTTTCAGCGAATTAGGGGCAACTATAGAGACAGGTGCAGATACACGAGCTACATAATCACCAATTTCGGGAATTCCGTTTGCGGTATTTGATGCTCCAATAACTGGAACTTTAGCACGTTCCGCAATGGGGTCAGCACTAAAAGCTTGTTGTGACAAAGTAGGGCCAACAATACCGACAACTTTATCTTTGTTAATTAAAGTTTGAAAAGCGTTAATTGCTCCAGCTTCATCACCGCTAGTATCTTGGGGTATCAATTTAATCGGAGTGCCATTAATACCACCTTTACTATTGAAATACTTCTCGGCAATTCTGGCTCCCACAAATCCTTCTTGACCGAGTAATGCTACGTTGCTGGTTTGTGCTAAGGCAATACCGATGGGAATCGTCCCCGATGTAGTCGTTGTCTGGGCGGTGTTAGTAGTGTTATTTGGATTACTATTTGGAGTATTTGTCACAGTGCTACCGCCACCACCACAGCCTGTTAGTAGCAAAGCGCAAGTTGATAATAATGCTGTTGTCTGAGCGATCGCGTTGTTCATCGTTAAATAATCATGTAGTTATTAGATATTCGGCAAAAGCTCACAGTAATGTTCATAATCTACAAACAAAATGACGCAGATTTATACTTTTGCACGAATTCTATTAAATCATTCTTATTTCACCATGCAAAGACAAATATTCAAAGTGCTTCTAAATACAAATTATTATAATTAGTAATGATTTTATCATTCCCCATCAGTTTGGTTGAATCCTAAGTAAGCACTTTTAAACCCCTTTTTCGCTACCAGGTAATCCTTTAGGTTCGTAGTGACGACAACCGTTACATGGGCCATCGGGATTGACAGCACAACGCATATAGCCAGAGCGGGCATTAAATTTGCAGCTGATGTCGCCAATTAAATAACCTACCCCTTCTAGATAATAGCGATCGCTGTCAACCGGTCTAAGGTTTTGCCGTCCCTGCACTACTGAAAAATTCATGGCTGCTTGCCTCATCCGTAGGCGCGATCGCGCATGGGTTTTGCGGATCGCCCACAGAGAAATCAGGGACGGTAAAAAACCAACGGCAATTACTAAAAGTGTCTTTAACACCTTCTTTTTACCTCTTCTGTGCGCTGATTGATTGTCCCTGATGTTGCACTCTGGTTTACGGAAGTGCAAATATTAGGGCAGTGTTGCCTAATTGCAACCATAGTTGGTGGCGATTAGCAATGGCAGTGTAGTATTTAGCAATTTTAACGAAGAAGTTCCTTCTGCCACTTCAATCAGCATAACTGTTACAACCCCAGGCGTGAACTGCCGTTGAATGTTGATAATTTTAAGATTTGTTGACTAATGCCTTTTTGCAAAAGTGTCTTGTGTCAGTCTCCGCCCCATTCTTGTTTTTTCTGTGTCGCTGCGATGCTAATCTTTTTTTAGTTTGCTGACGAAGTTGCTGTGCTAGCAGTGCGGCTTCCCTTTCGGCTCGGAATAAATCAACTTTTCGCGTTGTCAAAATAAATGATTCGTCAGGTTTTCGTTTCACCCAAGGGACACTAATTGCGAAATACTGACAAATTTGTTTACCTAGTTCCTTCTTCAAGAGTGGGTAACGTTTTTGGCTATTCAGTGAATTAGCGATCGCTTTCAACTCCAATATCGCGGCTTCCAACTCTCCTGCCATCTGATTGATGCGCTCTACTTGTGTTATCAAACGCTCCCGTTCACTGATGATTTTTTCCTGTTGGGGTTGCAGTGGCACTATTGCAGTAGTTACAGGTGTAGGCTGCAACAGCGAGACCTTCAGCAAAATGGGCTTTTTGTCCGTGTCTAAGATTTTTTTCATACTACCTCAAGTAAGGCTAGCTGACTTTTAAGGCATTTTAGCAGCAAATTAGTATATTTGTACTATAAATTTTTTATACGAGATTTAATCTGAGGAATTCTGATTAGGACTTACGCAAAACTACACGCACTTAGGGGTAATTTACTTAGAAACAAAGGCATATTTATGCTACCTCTACATTTGCGTAAGTTATGCTACTGTATAAGGGCAAAAAACTAGTCAGTGCTGATAATATTTTTTAGGACTCAAATTTGATTTTTGACAAAATGAGATTAAGAATATACCAAATAGCTGATACCGAAGAAATTATGAAGTTGTTCTATGACACTATTCATGAAGTGAATATTCATGATTACACACAAGAACAAGTAGATGCTTGGGCACCAGCAAATATGGATATTGACCTTTGGATTAAAGGTTTATCAAGTAAGTTTACTTATGTAGCAGAGGAGAATGGTAAAATTATCGGTTTTGGGGAATTAGAGGCTAATGGACATATTGACCGTTTTTACTGTCATAAAGATTTTCAAAGGAAAGGGATTGGTAAAAAAATCCTAGAGCAGCTTGAATCCAAAGCAAAAGCTTTAGGAATTGAAAGGTTATTTACAGAAGCTAGTATTACAGCTAAACCGTTTTTTGAAAGCCAGAATTTTATTGTTGTGAAACAGCAAGAGGTGGAACGGAGAGGGCAAAAGCTGACAAATTTTATTATGGAAAAATCAATTTAATAATTAAATAAATTACTACTAAAAGATTGACTTAAATCCATTGATAGTATTAAATTTATTTCAACAACTGAAGGCTAAAATGTTGCAAAAAAAATTGTAGGTTGGGTGAAGCGGAGCGCAACCCAACATATAGGAATCCGGTTTGATTTCTGAAAATATACGTAGGATGTGTTAGCGACAGCGTAACGCATCAAAGCCTTGATAATAGTGCGTTACGAACTCCGTTCTAACACACTCTACAACACCTAATTTCGTTCAAAAATCAAATAGTAATCCTATATATCAGAATGTTGGGTTACGCAAAGCCTCCACCCAACCTACATCTAATCACTACTTAAGATAGATTTACTCGATCAATAGTCTCTGAATTAATTTTAAGTTGCAGCTTTTTTCGTAATTGTTGTGCTTGCTGATAAGCTATTATTCGCCCTTTGTTTGAATTGTGTAATTCTGCTGGTTCCAAAGGCTGAATATAGTAACGCAGGCGAGTTCTCATTGCCCAAATTCCCATTGAAGGAAACAGAATTAAGGCAAACATCAAAGGCGATACAGGTAAGAATGGTAATTTCACTAGCCGTTGCAATTTCTGGAAATTAACAGCCCAAGGATGTAAAAACTCACTCCCGATGCAAACTACTGGGAGAATGGGAATATGATAGCGATCGCTCAACTTAACAAAACTCACATCAAATTTTTCTAGTTGATAGCGTCTTTTCCAACCTTTCCGAGGGCCACGGATACCTTCAGGCGCATATAAGAGAATTTTATCTTGGGCGATAGCTGCCTCAAAATTATCTAATTCGGCTCGCACACCACCCAAAACCTGCGACCATTTAGGTGGTAGCCACCAAATAACCCAAGGATGATCAAATAATGCTGGGCTTGCTACGGGTTGTACCACCCATTGTTTAGCTTCACTTAATAAATAACCCACAGTCAAAAAATCCCAAGGAAAACTCATCCCTGCGTGATTCATTGCCACAATCAATGGCCCTGTTTGCGGCAGGTTTTCGACTTGTTTTAATTCTCCCCGAAAATAGTATTTGACAATGGGGCCGAGAACTTCTTTGCGAAAAGCTTGTTGATATTTGGGATCAAATTCACCAAGTTCTTTTCGGGGTGAACGGAAACCAAGACGCAACCAGCGAATCAGCATCGCTAGATAAAATCCGCCAGGAATTAAAAATAATCCATATTCTAGCCAATTCCAACCGTCTGTATCGGTATGATAGTGCTGCCAATGGCGGTTAAATAAAATTAGCCAGCCTGGAGGGTACCAAAGACAAAACCAATCAAACCAGCTAAATATATAGCTTTCACCTGGTGCATTTTCCAGTTGAGTATCGAGGAGGTTTTGGGAGTGTTGATTAATCAAAATGGTTAAAGTTCAGGCAAACATTTGATTAAAAGTGCATTATAGCTTTATAGTTTTGCCCTTGGTATCTGACTCAGGTTAAGGGCATCTCAAACACTACTGACAAGAGCTTTAGAGAAATTATCCTGTTGGAATAAGCAAGCAGCAATTACGTTGGGAGCATCCCAATTTTTCAAAAATTCACGGAACTAATACCAATTTAATGTGAAGTTGCACATATCTTGATCCCCCTAAATCCCCCTTTTTAAGGGGGACTTTGATAGATGTTTTTCCGGTTCCCCCCTTAATAAGGGGGGCTAGGGGGATCGAATTCTATGCAGCTTCATAAAAAATTGGTATAAGGCACAAACCCTTTATAACTATCTTCCCTCTGAAAACGTTGTGCTAATGCGGTTAGTTTCTTTATTCTCTTATTCCGCTCAAGAGAATATTTATAATGTAAAAAACTAAGTTGTGTATGAAGCATAGCAATTTAACGTTCTATAAATTTGCAGGAATGCGTAATGCTTGAAAATAATCAAATTGCTGGAGTATTATACTATTTTGGCATCACACAGCAATAAAATTTAATATTTATTTTATAGTTAGCTTCTTAGGTCGCATAACCTTACGACAGTGAGCATTCATCAGAACTGTGGCAGAGGAGTTAAATCAGTGAATAATAAGTAATTAAGACTAATAAATGATATTGGTGTTTCACCAAAAGATGAAATTGATAACAACTAATGATTATTTAAATTCTTCCTCAAGTTGGAGCCAGATGGCAAGACACTTGTCCTAATCTTCCTATTATGGAACTAAAAAAGCCACTAAAAATTTCGGATTTAATCCGTGAACTTCGGCAGCAACTGGATCTTTCTCAGGAAAAATTTGCAGCCAAGTTGGGAGTTTCCCTGCGAACAGTCAATCGCTGGGAAAACGGATCTACAGTGCCTTCGCAGATGGCACTAAAGCTGATTGAAGAAATGTTACAGAAGATGGGCGAACCTGGGAAAAGACTACTGAACGAGTATCTCCTCAAAGCGGAGCAACGGGAGGACTCTTAAGATGATGCTGAAAGTATCCGAAAAATTTTTGATGATGCGCTCTTGGTTACTAACTTATGGTGTGACGATTCTGGCAGTTATAGCGGCGCTGCTGTTGACGCAACTATTGCTACCAGTTTTTGAACCGAGCGTATTTACATTATTTTATGCTGCTGTGGCAGTCAGCGCCTGGTACGGCGGCATGAGACTTGGAGTATTAGCGATCGCATTATCTGTTATAACTGCGCTATATTTTTTGCTGGAGCCAGTCTACTCGTTCGATTTTCTCAGCCTGAACGTCTTAGTACAATTAACCACATTCTCGCTAGTATCCTTCTTAATTACCGCCCTCTCTTCAGAGTTGCGAACTGCCAGACGCAAGGCCGAGACAAGCCTGAAATTGTTGCAAAATAGCGAAATGCGGTTTAGTCGACTGGTAGAATCCAACATTATTGGAGTTATTGTCACCGAGATGAAAAACGGTTGCATCATAGAGGCCAATGATGCTTTTCTGAAAATGGTCGGCTATACGCGAGAAGATTTGGCGGCTAACCAAATGAAGTGGCGTGAAATTACTCCACCGGAGTATCTTTTATTGAGTGAGCGTTCGGTAGAAGAACTAAGAACAACCGGAGTCTGTAAACCCTTTGAGAAGGAATATATCTGCAAAGATGGCACAAGAGTGCCCGTTTTGCTTGGTTCTGTCCTCCTGGAAGACAGTGAAGAAACTGTGATTGGCTTTGTTATTGATTTGAGCGAACGCAAACAAACCGAACAAATCTTGCACGAGAAGGAAGAACGTCTGAGGTTAGCTAACGAGCGTTTTCAGTTAGCAGCATCTGCGGTTAACTGTCTCATTTATGACTGGAATGTAGAACAGGATACCGTTGAAAGAACTGATGGGTTAACCCGAATTTTGGGTTATTCTCTCGATATTGCAGAACCAACAGGTAATTGGTGGCGAGAACTTGTCCATCCAGAGGATTTGCAGCGCGTAGAAGAGGAGTCGGCCATCGCTTTGGCAAATAGCGATCGCTACACTGCTGAGTATCGCATTCGTAAGCAAGATAACCAATACGTCTATGTACTGGATCAGGGAATAGTGGTGCAACGGGATGCTGATGGAAAACCACTACGCATAGTTGGCAGCACTACAGATATTAGCGATATTTATGACGAGCTTCGCTTACGCAAGCAAGCAGAGAAAGCAGTGCAAGAAAGTGAAGAACGACTCAGGAGTTTTGTCAAAGCAAATATAGTTGGCATTATCTTTGGCGATGTGAATGGTAAAATCACCGAAGCCAACGACGAGTTTTTGAGAATTGTAGGCTATAGCCAAGCAGATATCAAAGCTGGGAGATTGCGGTG
This sequence comes from Nostoc sp. UCD121, assembly GCF_014222285.1. Classification (GTDB taxonomy): domain Bacteria; phylum Cyanobacteriota; class Cyanobacteriia; order Cyanobacteriales; family Nostocaceae; genus Nostoc. Next base: position 61,003 of record NZ_JACKZS010000010.1, on the reverse strand, counting down.
GACTGATATAACTCTCCCTGAGTATCAATATTTAGATGAACTGGCTATTGCCGAGGCAACAGTAAAGGGAACCTGTACACCTTATGAGAAGGAATGTATTCGCAAAGATGGTTCTATTGTCCCAGTTGTAGTTGGCTACTCGCTTTTAGGAAAATCTCGGCAGAACTCAGTTGCATTTATTCTTGATATTAGCGATCTCAAGCAAGCTAAAAAAGCGCTGAGTCAGAGTCAAGAGCAATTTCAAGCTTTTATGGACAATATTCCCGCCGCCGCATGGATTACCAATGCAGACGGGCGTGTACTTTACCTTAGTCCGACTTATCTAAGGATATTTGATGTAGCAACAAAAAAAGCGATTAATAAAAACATTTTTGACCTATATCCAGCCCAAATCGCTCAACCCTTCCTTGATAACATTAGAATAGTTGCCCAGACGAATCAGGTTGTTGAAGCCATCGAGTCTGCCCCACGCACAGATGGCACTCTAGGGGAATTTTTGGTATATAAATTTCCCATTGCCGATGCGACAGGGCAACGTCTAGTAGGAGGGGTTGCAGTTGACATCACCGAACGCGAACGCATCCTTCGTGAACGCCAGCTTGCTGAACTTGCTTTGCAAGAGCGCAGTGAAAGACTCAAACTACTCTCTGAAACCACCAGTGATTTGCTCTCAACCGAGCGTCCGTTGGATTTAATGAACAGTTTGTTTAATAAACTTTCGGCGCAAATGGATTTGCATTTTTACTTCCACTATCTAATTGAGACACACGAAAATCAGCAGAAACTTCGTTTAGTTGCTTGGAACGGCATCAGTGATGAAGTATTTCAAGCAATTGAATACCTGGAATTTAATCAAGAAATGTGTGGGCTAATAGCGCAAGAACGCCGTCAAATTGTCATCAATGATGTACTTAACTCTACTCATCCAAATGCCCACATCCGCCTCCTCCAGTTTTTGCAAGTCACAGCTTATGCAGGTCAACCCTTAATTGCTCAGGGAAAACTGCTTGGTGTTCTCTCCTTCGCCAGCCGCACCCGTACTCACTTTACCTCTGGGGAAATTTCTCTACTGCAAGCAACCTCCGATCAGGTGGCGGTTGCTTTGGAACGCGCCGAGTTAATGACTTCGTTACAGCGACGTAAAGAAGAATTGATCCAAGCGAACCGGATTAAAGATGAATTTTTGGCGGTTCTTTCCCACGAACTTCGCACGCCGCTAAACCCGATTTTGGGATGGTCAAAGTTACTGCAAACTAAAAAGTATGATGAAGCAACCACTACTCGCGCTCTCGAAACTATTGAGCGCAATGCCAAGCTTCAGACTCAATTAATTGAAGACTTGCTAGATGTCTCTCGTATATTGCAAGGTAAACTGAGTTTGAATATTGCTCCTGTAAATCTGGAAACTGCGATCGCAGCTGCAATAGAAACTGTGCGTCTAGCCGCCCAAGCCAAATCTATCAATTTGCAATTTACGATTTTAGACTTTCCTGCGGAACGCTACGCGAACGGCTTCTCTCCGAGACGCTACGCGAACGCTCAGTCGAACGATTTCGGATTAGAAAATTCTCACGGAAATTTAGAATCTATCGATTTTAACAACCAATCTGACGATCTCAAATCCCAAATCCAAGTTACGCTTCCAGCACCCCAAAGGTGCGATGCAAAATTCCTAGTAACTGGTGATTCTGGTCGCTTGCAGCAAGTTATTTGGAATTTACTTTCCAATGCGATTAAGTTTACGCCCCAAGGTGGAGAGGTAGAAATTAGTTTACAGTCTGTTGGTTCTCAGGTTCAACTTCGAGTCAGTGATACAGGTAAGGGAATCAGCCCAGATTTTTTACCATTCGTATTTGACTACTTCCGACAAGCTGATGGTGCAACTACCAGAAAATTCGGGGGATTGGGATTAGGATTAGCTATTGTTCGTCATATCATCGAGCTACATGGGGGCACAGTTAAGGCAGAAAGTTTAGGCGAAGAACAGGGAGCAACTTTTACAGTTATGCTACCGATAATCAAGATTCACCCAGATAGCCACCAGATTCGTATACAACCTGATGATTTACCCAATCTAAATGGGGTGAAAGTTCTGCTTGTGGATGATGAGCGTGATACGCGAGAGTTAATTGCTTTCATTTTGGAGCAATCTGGCGCGGTGGTAAATCAGGCAGCATCGGCTGTGGAAGCATTACAAACTATGCCTCAGTTCCAACCAAATTTGCTGTTAAGCGACATTGGAATGCCGGAAATAGACGGCTATATGCTGATGCGTCAAATCAGAGCGATGTCAGCAGAACAAGGAGGGACAATTCCCGCGATCGCTCTTACAGCTTATGCTGGTGAGGCTGACTACCAACAGGCAATTGCCGCCGGGTTTGGGCAGCATATCACCAAACCTGTAGAACCAGCTAAATTAGTTCGTGCGATCGCTAATCTAATTTATAGTTGTAGCTGATTTATCAGGGGTAGGGAGAGGTGAAGTTTTTGACTAATAACTCCCGGTTCGCCCATTTTAAATTGAGTTAGAAAAAAGCTGAACGATTTAATAGGGGTTCTACCTTATAATACAAATGTACTCTAATTCCGACTTTGTGCGATCGCATAAAAATAGAGTTTTTAGAGCAGGGTGGTAGTTCAACGTAAATTTAGAGGAATGGCTAAAACCATTGCTACACCTAGATTTTCTGTTTTTCGGCAATTTCTCGAACTCCAAAAAAAATAAGCGAACCGGGAGTAATAACTAATTTTGAGAATTTGCTTCAATTTTGCTTAACCAAATCACTAGGTCATCTGCATGAATTTCTATCTCACTTCCTAAAGTTTTTACATACAGCAGTCCCTTACTAATGGTTAAATCTAGGATTGGATACCATGAATCTCTTGTCTGGATTAAAAGACCCGATGGAATTCCTAGTTGTAAAGTATTCTTGCGATATTTCCACCAAGCTCGCCATAAAAGGACAGATTTAGTACATTGCAAGCTATAGTTTTGAGGGATTTGGCAGTATTGATAGAGATAGAAACCACGACTATCTATGTTTCCTTTAAGGAGATAATTATATTCTGGCAAAGCCTGATTCAGTAATTCCCAATGGGATGAATTAGACAAAAGCAAGAATTCTGTTTGTGTGGTATTTATTTGGGCAGTGGCAATTATACCTTCAGCCTTTGTTGCCAGATGGTTAGTACTATAAATTGTTTGTGCTGTTAAGGAACGATTTGCCAATAAAATATCTTTTTTCTGGATAGAGTTGCATACGAACTCTCTAACTAAATCTAAATCAGACAACATAAAATTGTTTATACCAAATCAACTAGTGTTGTAACTTATAGAACACTCTGTATTTAGTAATTACACTGCTTATGTCTGTTAATCAGGATAATTTTCAGCTTTCAGGTAAATAGACCACACAGTAGGGGTGCAAGGCCTTGCGCCCTTACCCAAATGCAGAGATGGGATGTTTTTTTACCGGAAGTCCCTAAACCTTTGCATTCATTAAAATATTATTCCCGGATATGAAAAAATACTAATTACTGCAAAATTAACAATGCTGACATTCATAATCTCATGACTCGACAACCCCATGACCAATTTGCCAAGGAATATCTAGAGGAGTTGTTAACCTCTTTAGGTAAAGTAGAAACCAGCAAAGATGTTAAAAGCGAAGTTCGTGAGATAGATGTTTGGTTTGTCCCCAATACATCCCCATCTAATACATCAGAATTAGGTTTACAGCACTTCCCGAAGTTATGAGGTACACTAATTGCTCGAATTATTGTTTATCTGTGTTAATAGTCTTTCAAGTTTAAATTGATGGGTAAGAAAGTTCGTAGTAACTTTTCATTACTAGCTTGACAGACTACTAATAGCATCCCAAGTATCTGTACCTCACAGCAGCAGGAAGTGCTGTAATTCAGTGAAAAATCCGATGCAGCGAAAACTTTACATAAACTTGATAAAATCTCAAGGTTTTTATATTAGATACTTACAAAGTAAAATAACAAGAAAATTAATGCCACGCTCATTAAGAGTAAATCATCAGAGAATTAAGTATGTCAAAATTGCACTGTCTGAGAATGGATATCCCACCCAAAAATCCTTGGCTTATGAAACGGGATTATCCATAGACACAATTAGTAGATTCCTCAATTGTAAACCCGTTCTGTATGGAACCTTTGAAGAAATATGTCGGAAATTAAACCTAGATTGGAGAGAAATTTCCACTCCTGATTTTGAGCCTAGCTCTCTCAAAAAAAGTATCAATACACAGGAATTAAAAAGGAACAAATACCAAGACTGGGGAACTGCGGTTGATGTCTCAGTGTTTTACGATCGCACCCAAGAAATGGCACTGTTAGAATCATGGATATTGCAAGATAGGTGTCGCTTGCTTACAGTATTCGGCAGGGGTGGGGTTGGTAAAACAATTTTAGCTGCCAAGCTAGCTAAACAGATCCAGGATGAATTTGATTCTGTGATTTGGCGATCGCTCCGTCAAGCCCCATCCTTTGATGAGATAATAACTGACTTGGTATCTTTTGTATCCAATCATCAAGAACCCAAACCCGACATCAACAAACTCATTTATTATCTGCGTACTTCCCGATGTCTAATTATTTTAGATAACCTAGAAACAGTCTTAGATGTCGGTCATACTGGTAAATATCGCTCCGATTATCAAGAATATACTGAGTTAATCCGGATAATAGCAGAAGTAGAGCATAAAATCTGTGTAATTTTAACTACTAGAGAGAAAGCAGTAGAAATGAATTTTTTGGAGGGAGCTAACCGTTAGGTTAGCTCCCTCCAATTATTTGGCTCACTCGAAGCAGCCTTTCTCATAGTGCAATCTTATCCCCTCTTGGGTACGGATGAGGATAAATATAAATTATGCAATTTATACAGTAATAACCCCCTAAAAATCCGGGTAGCTGCCAATACCATCATTAACTTATTCAATAAAGATATCAATAACTTTCTAAAGCAAAATACTTTCGTATTCAGTGGTATCCGCAGCTTGCTTGATCAGCAATTCCATCGCCTTTCTGCTTTGGAACAGCAGGTAATGTACTGGTTACAAATAAATCAAGAATTGACTACTATTGGTTACTTACACAGTAAAATTGTGCCTACAATATCTAAAGCCAAACTGTTTGATGCTGTAGAAAGCTTGATTAGGCGTTCTTTAATTGAGACAGAGGTTGGTGGCTATACCCAGTCACTTATTGTAATGGAATATGTGAGAGAGGTATTTACGGAGGAAATTCTTCCTGTAATCAACTAACGAGATCGGCGATCGCTCCTGATGTAGAAACTACACTTTCAGGTTGATAGCGGATACCCGCTTGTTTGAAGCGATGTAAAGCTTCACCCAAGCGATCGCAATCTGCAATCAAACTGATCCGTACATAACCCTCACCTGCAACCCCAAAGGCATTACCTGGAGTCAGAACAACGCCAGTTTGTTGCAACACATTCAAGGCAAAATCTGTGGAACCCATACCAACGGGACACTTCACCCAAAGATACATTGTCGCCTTAGTTCTGGGGATATCCCAACCCAACTCTCCTAACCCATCAATGAGGAAATCACGGCGGGTACGGTAGCGTTGTTGTACCTCGTGCAAATAGACATCTGGCAATTGCAAAGCTGTTTCAGCTGCTTTTTGCAAGGCAGAAAAAATACCGTAATCCAAGTTAGTTTTCAGTGTTCGCAAACCTTGAATTACATGGCGATTCCCCACCACAAAGCCAACGCGCCAACCAGCCATATTATAGGTTTTAGATAAGGTGTGAAATTCCACACCAATATCTTTCGCGCCGGGAATTTCTAGTAAGCTAGTGGGTTGATAACCATCAAAAGCTAACTCGGCATAACACAAATCATGCACCAGTAAAATTTCATATTTACGGGCGAAGGCGACGATTTCTTCAAAAAATTCGCGGGGTGCGGTGGCAGCAGTGGGATTGCTGGGATAGTTAAAATAGAGAATTTTAGCTTGTCTTGCAACTTCATCAGGAATGGCAGCTAAATCAATTAACCAGTCATTCTCTGGTTTGAGAATCAAACTGTGGATTTTGCCTCCTGCGATCGCAGGGCCGCGAAAATGGGCGGGATAAGCTGGGGAAGGAACCAGAACTAAATCGCCAGGGTTAACGTAGGCAAGTGCTAAATGGGTTAATCCTTCTTTAGAACCTAGCAATGGCAAAGCTTCGCTATCGGGATCGAGAACCACACCATAACGGCGATGATACCAATTAGTGATGGCACGACGAAAACTAGCAGTGCCTTCAAAGGGCGGATAACCGTGATTGGCGGGATCTTTCAAGGCTGCGATCGCCGCTTCTACAACTGGTGCTGGCGTTGCACCATCGGGGTTTCCCATACCCAAATCAATTAAATCTAACCCTTGTTCCCGTGCTTTCGCTTTTAGTTCATCTAAACGGGCAAATACATAAGGTGGTAGTTTTTGTATGCGTTCTGCTGGGACAATCCAATTTAAACTCATTCTTCAACCTCGTCACTGATTCCCTTGGGTGAAACTCGATTTATATCTTTACTATCTATAGGTGCAGTGGTGGAAACCATTGCTGCCATCAATTGTTCTGGCGCGACTTTAAAAGGTAGTCGATGGATGTCAGAATTAGGAACTAGAGCAATTTCGGCGGCTGTTTGCAACTCCCCTAATGTAATATTGCCCAATCCCAGATCACTTAATTTTTGGGGTAGTCCAATTTCTGTATAAAACTTTAACAACTGTTGTCGTGCTGATGCTGCTAGTTGATTGCCTTGTAGCATTTCTTCTAAACGCAGTTGCACCAAAATTCCAAAAGCGACTTTTTCGCCATGAATACTGCCATATCCTGAAATATGAGTTAAACCATTATGCACGGCATGGGCAGCAACTGTGCGACACTGCGCCCCTCCAAGTCCTCCAACTACCCCAGCGAGTAAAACAGTCGCGTCTACAACTTCTCGCCAAACTTCACTACCTGGTTCGTTCAAAGCGGCGGCTGACTTTTGCAAGAGGATATCTCGCAAAACTCTTGCTTGTTGCACCGCAGCAATAATTAAAGTGTCTTGCAAATGCCCACTGCTAACAGAGGCTTCATACCACTTAGCGATCGCATCACCAATTCCAGCTACTAACGTCCGTTGTGGTGCAGTTTTAATCAAGTCATAATCGAGTATCAGTAAATCCGGACAACGAGACAGTCCTACATCATAGAGAAACGCCCCATTTTCCGAATAAACATTCGACAAGGCACTCCAAGCTGCACAGGTAGCCCCTGATGTCGGAATTGTCACCACTGGCAACTGTAACTGCTGCGCGAGTAATTTCGCTGTATCTAAGGCTTTGCCGCCACCAACACCAATAATCACATCAGCTTTATGTTCTTTTGCCTTCTTCTGTAAAGATTTCAGGCTAGCTTCGCAGCAATCTGGACTGTATGAAGCTTGAACAGGATGTAACTGTTGCGTTTCTAAAACTGGTTGCAAATTCTTTCGGCTGATGGCGAGAGTTGATTCACCTGCCACAATTAAGGGACGACTTCCCAAAGAGGCAATCTCTGTTGCGGCTGCTTGCAACACCCCAGAACCACGGATGACTTTTGCCGGGGCAACTGTGAGCGTAAATAATGAACTAGAGGTTTGAGTAGACAAAGAAGGTTGAGTAGAAAATTGATTAGACATATAATCTAGTTTGCCAAAAACTTGATATTTCTTAATCTAATAGACTTGCAACAAAATATACTTGTTGCCAGATGGCTACAAACTTACATCTGACTCAACTAGGTTTTAACCGATCTAATCGCTAACTGGTTAAGCCATTTAACGACGTTGCTTGAATCTGTAGTGTCCATTAGCCTGAAATTCCGAACTATCAAAGTTTTGAATAACCGTATGATTAACTAACATTACCACTCTCAGATTCTCAAGAAAAGTGATTGAGAACTGAATCGTCTTTTGATGGTCATTTCAGCTATGGATAGGTGCGTAAGGGTTTACAGTTCGATGTCCACTCCCACGCCGTTCCTTTTGGCTGCAAAAAATTGTAAAAATGTCAATAGTGGCAATTAAAATAACAACTGACAAATCACAACTGTCAGTATCCATTACCCGCACGCTGATCGATTTTTTTCCACAGTACAATCACGAAAGTGTGAATATCTTAATCTAAGAATAACTATTAATGTATCGGTAAATACAAAATAAATTATGTCATTCTGATAACAAGCATTGGATTGGGGATTAGGGATTAGGGATTGGGAATTGGGGATTGGGAATTGGGAATTGGGGAAAGACTTGTTTCAAGTTCTCACCTCTTGTCCCCTTGTCCCCTGCTCCCCTGCCCTCTGCCTCTTTCCCATTCCCCATTCCCTTAACCGTTAGATTTTGGCAATTGGGCAAATTTGTCTGTGTAAATTTCCACAGCCACTGGGGAATTTTGATGAGAAACGAGCGATCGCTTGGCCTTACCCAAGTACACTGGTACAGAAACCCCTGGTTCCGGGTGAATAATGGTGCGGGCGCGAACTGTCAACTTGTCGTCTTCCCGTGTACCTGAACGACCAGAAGAAAATAAATTACTAGCTGCTTGACGTAAAGTTGCTTCTAATTGGGTAGGTGTAATTTGGGGTGATGTAGCAATCACCGCTTGGTTTGAGCCATTGTCATAAACTAGAGTGTACTTCGTCGCTCCTGGAATCACAGCCCGACTCAACGGGACTATCGACAGTGCAAATAAACCACCTGTCACTACCAGCATAAAGCCAGTCGTACCCACCAGCCGAAAGCGGATGCCCCATTTGAGAATAAAAGCCAAAACTGTTAAGACAGCGAATGCCAAGGTAGCTATACCTGACCATTGGGTGTACTGAAGAAAGTTAGCTGTTGTGAGCATAAGGTAGGTTATGGATGCGTCTTTTTTTTGTTACCGACATACCCATTTTACCGAGAGCTTACACCATAGGGGTTGCCGTAATTCGCTTCGGTTAGAGAAAGTTATTTGTCATTGATTTTTATAAGACATCAAAAACCTCATTAACCTTATTTACATTGGTAGTAATGCAATAGACATCTCCAGAAATTAAATATGCGTTACCCATAAACCTTGTAGAGACCTAGCAATGCTACGTTTCTACATTCTTTTTCGGAGATGTCTAATAGGGTTTGAAAACAGATTAATCACATCTAAATAGTGTTGAGCGCAACCTTAATTAAAAATAAATGTAAAGAATAAGCATTTACCATTTGGTTTATTTTTCAAGACTCAAAACGATATTTAAAACGGGCTAGTCCTAAAAGAATATCAATAATTATAAATATACAAAAGGGCATCTACAAGAGATGCCCGTCATGCAGGAAAAACCCAAAGGGTTGTCCCTACACCTTCCCAACAATCAGCAACAGTGACTAATTAGGTATTAGTCACACTCACAGACGTGAATATAGTAATCTTATTAACTTCAAACTCTCAATGCCCCCAGTGCATACACTGAAAATTAACTGATGGTATTGTAAGTTGCTGTTTATCATTTCCTAACTAATTTGAACCAGATGTAAACCTGTCTTGCTCGTTATAACGATGTAATACTCCACAAATGGCAGCTAAAATTAACCATGAAATTACATTCAAACGGAAATCGAAGAGGGTTACATCTACTGTATTCAATAGAACCCACCCCACAAAGGCCAGAAGATAACTAAAATATATCAATCTATCTTCTGTTTTTATATATTTTGGCTTGCGTAGTAATTGGATACCTGTAATCAAAATCCAACCAAGTAAGCCACAAAATAAAAAAGTACTAGGAAAACCAGTTTCAGCAGATAACATCAAAAACAAGTTATGGGGATGACCCAAGGGAATCTGCGTTTGCGCTTTGTAGAGTCCACTAAAACTGCGTAATCCCCAACCAGTCCAAGGATGTTCTTTGGCTAAAGACCAGGCAAACTCCCATTGAGTTTTTCGCATTAAAGCGACTGGTCGATCTGGATACATATCGTCATTTAACCTTGCCCAAAAGAAGGCAGGAACTACCCGGCGAAAAATTTGAGCGATTGGGGAGGGAGCAAAAGCTGCCAAAAGAACGCTAGAGGCGATCGCAGCGACACCACTCACAATAATGCGCCAGCCTTGGTAAAGTGCATAAGCTAAACACGCAAAAATAGCGATCGCCCAGCCATTGCGTGAGTTAGTGAAAATCAAGGTAATGAAATTTGTAATCACCGCAATAGTTATGAAGATAAAAGGAAGTGAATTCTTCCTAATACCCAATCCTCGATACAATCGCCATTGTTCTAGCCACAACCCTAAGCTAAGGATGAAAACTATTGTTAGATAAGCGGCAAAGGTGTTAGCGTGCAAGAAAAGTGAGGCTATGCGACCTGGCGGATTTCCTCCTGGTGCGATCGTCCAATTCAACACAACCCACAAAATCTCTAATTTCAAACTCCAGCCTAAAAATAACTGTCCCAAACCAAGAATTATCACTGGCATGGAACCAATCGCAAAAACCCAAGCCATTTGCCGCAATTGGACAAATGTTTGAATTAGAGCGCTATGGGCAACAAAAAGTAAAAAGAATGGTAATAAATTAAATAAGCCAAGGAAAGCTGCTGTTTTGTCATCGGCAAATCCAGCACTTGCGATCAGCAACAGACTCAAAAGGGCAAATCCCCAATTGAGGGGGCGGCGATTAATTTTGTGGGATTGTTTCAGCCAAGTTATTAATGAGACAAAACCAATGGTCACAGCCCCCAACAATGGACTCAATGGGAAGATTAACAATGCCCATAGAGAGTAATTCCAAGAAGATCGCCAGCGATACTTGAAATAATCAGAAACCTTGTTCAAGCTGGCTCCCAACATTCCTCACGGGTGAGGCGAATTTGAGCTAAGGCGAAAATAGTCGGAATGATCCGACCATAGTTGGTAGCGATCGCTCTCCACCCCAAATCTGCAAAAAACCAAGTCCACATCATCGGCCCAATCACGGCAAACATGGTGCGGGCTGCCCCATAACGAGCAGCACTCACTGTCATACCCCGTTGCGCCATTTGCATAGCTACATAGCTTTGAAATTGCGTTGCAGCTGCTTCTGTACCTGTAATTGCCGCTTGTTTTGCTACTTCATAAGTAGCAAAGTGGATGGCAAATTGACGGGCAATTTGCTTAAGTACAAGTGGCTGGAGAAGTGAAGTAACCGCGATCGCACTACCGCCTTTGAAAAGCAACCCCAAGGGGTCAGGCTGCAATAAAAGTGGTAACGGTTCTTTTAGTTCTGATTGCACAAGGTGACGCTGCACTCTAAGAGTCAATTTTTGCTTTTCCTGTTCAGGTAATTTTTTCCATACCTGTCCTAGCAGATGTAAAAATACTTCTGCTTCTAAATCAATAGTTGGCAGCTGATGAGAATAGTGAATTTTTAGATACTTACATACTTGAACTAAGGCTTGTCGGTAAGTTACCTGGCCTGTGCGTCCCCGTAATACTGTCATCCCATCTGCCGCCAAAAAACGAAAGCGTCCCTCTAGTGAATCTAACCAAGCTTTGCGGTCTTGGCTTTGCACTTCGATGGGTTCGGGTGTGTGTACATAGTCTAAGGGATTGAACTTACGACTAAATAAAATTGCCGTTAAATCTTGCAATTCTTCTTCGGTCGCTAACTCTAGCGCCGCCCTCATTTCATCCAATTTCCCTTCCTCCCTTCCGTGCAGCTTTCTGTACCTTATTCTACTATTAGCTATTTTGTCCTTTGTTATTCGTCCTTGGTCATTTGATAAATAATGACTAAGGACAAATAACAAAGGACTATGGACTCATGACTGATATTGCAGTGATTGGTGCCGGAATGGCCGGTTTAGTCTGCGCCCAGCAATTAAGTCAAGCTGGATATTCTGTGCTAGTGGTGGACAAGTCCCGTGGTTTGGGAGGAAGATTAGCTACACGCCGCTTGCATGGAACTTGGGCAGATCATGGGGCTTGTTACCTGAAGCCAAAGGGTGAATTATTTAGACGTTTTGTGGAGATATTGCGATCGCGCCATATCCTCGAAGTTTGGACGGAGGAGGTTTACGAACTCACAGCAGGCGCTCCTTTATCTGAACCGAAAAACCGTAGTCCGCGATATGTTGCACCTAGTGGAATGAGTGCGATCGCTAAATCTCTCGCTCCAGGTTTAGAAATATTACTGAATCAGCGTGTCATTGCTATTACCCCAACTCCCGAAAATAGTTGGCGGATCACTCTTGAATCTAGCAACGAAGAATTAACTGCAAAAGCTATAGTTGTAGCCATTCCTGCACCCCAAGCGGTGATGCTGTTGGAATCTTTGGGTGAAGGTGTATTAGATACAGCTTTTCTTGATAACTTGCGTTCTGTAGAATTTTATCCTTCCATTAGTGCGATCACTGGATATCCTTTCACATCCCAACCACTCCCTCACTGGAAAGCTCTAACTTTTGTAGATGATGCTGATTTAGCATGGATTGGTTTAGACAGTAGCAAGCGTCCTAACCCTCAACAACCACATTTTGTGGTGCAAAGTAGCGCTAATTTTGCCCAACGTCATCTAGAATCACAGGATTTAGAACCTGCTGGAAAGCTAATGCTGCAACGAGCAGCTGAATCTCTATCCCTTCCTTGGCTGAATACCCCCGAATGGATGCAAGTACATCGTTGGCGTTATGCCTTTCCTAGCCGTCCTTGGCACGAGGCTTTTTTGTCTACCGAAACTCCCTTACCTTTAGTTTGTTGTGGTGATTGGTGTGGCGGCAATCTTGCAGAAGGTGCGATGCTTTCTGGATTAGCGGCGGCAGATGAAATTAATCATCAGCTGCGTCATCTACCTTTAGACAATGTGAACTTTTTCAACGTTTTTGTCTGATCATTTCATCAGTAGCTAGACTGATTTTGCGTTCTAGTGAGTTGGTATTTGTCTGACTTACTAAATCAATGTGCAACAAATAAGTTTTTTAGATGAAACAGCAAATTTTTTAGCAAACTTAAAATGTGATGTAAATTACCAACAAAGCTTAACTTCATTAAAAACTTGTTCCTAATTCAAGATTTTTATTGCCGTTAAGTTTGATCCCCTAGCCTTGATGCTGCATTTTATGTAGATTTCTGCCTTTTTGGCAAAAATTTAAAATAATTAGGATTATAAATATAAAATGTCGCTAACCTCCCAGCATATTGGATGCTGTTTTAATAAGTCATGCTGTGAATCAGTATAAACTTTAACTAAGATAAGCAAAGCCAAATGTCTCAAATCCAACCAAGATAAAAGGCTAGTTACAGGGTTTATTACATCTATCAGTTGAATTACTTTTAACTGATTTTCATCTAAAAAATTTGTTTTCTCCACCAATCATTGACTGGAATTAAAAAAGGAGTTTAAAAATTATGAAAACGGTAGTTAATTTAACACAGCAATCAGTAGTAGGAGAGATTGAAAGCGTTTTGGATACATATCCATACCATCCATATCAAAAAGCCTTTGCGATTCCTGACTTACGCCAAGAGCTAATTGCTTTCGTCCTCACCCGCCTTCCCTCTTTTGACGGCGCTATCTCTGAGGGACGTATTTCCCTAGCGGAGGCTGAACAAGGAAGCTTGGCTTATTACAAATTGCCTCGTAAACCCTTAGAGCAGCAACTCCACCTACAGAATTTGATTCACCAAGGCATTTGTTTAATCGTTCAAGAAAAGTCAGATTGGATTAACGATCGTGTTTGTGAAATAGTTCAGCCAGCTTGTGAAGCCTCTCACTGGTTTGGTTAATAGTTCCCAGTGAATTTTTAATTTTTGAGCTAATTCCAAGGCGTTTAGCCCTGGGATTAGCTCAATATTTTTGTACGTATCTTGCTCTTGAGGTGTAAACTTTGACAATTAGATTCAAAGGATATTCCCAGGATATGAGAAAAATAACTGCTCTAATGTTGGTAAGTATGACGGTGACTGTCGGCGTGGGAGTATTAACGCCCAAAGTTACTAATGCCCAATTATTTTATCCACCAGCAAGCGATCGCCATTCACTAATGGTAATCGGTCAAGGAGTAGTGAAAGTGCCGGCAGATACAGCCGATATTGAACTGGTATTCAGTAGCGAAAGTAGCAATGGTGAGTCAGAAACGCAACCATCATCTCTACCGCAAACCCGTCGCATATCCTCACCCTCCGGGTATGCCTCCGGCACGCCAAGAGCGAACGGCAGTCCCTCTTTGTTGGAACAAAAAGACCGGGCTGCCTCACCAACTCTATTTTTAAATTACAAAACAGTAGCAGAATCTTCACCAAGCAAAAAATCACTAAGTAAAGCAACTCTCCAGCCTGTAGTTAATAGCCTAGTTGCCAAAGGAATTAGTGCTGATAAAATTCAAGTACAAATTAACCCAAATTCCAGCGAAAATAACGCCAAAATATTGGTGAGGTTGGAAAAACCAACACGCGATAGAGTCCAGGAAATTGTTGCTACAGCGAACAAAGCGACAAGCCAAATTGACAATCTTTCTGTTAAGAGTGTGGGCGTTGAGTACGCAGTAAATGACTGTCAGGCTTTGCAGAGTTCAGTTTATCAATCAGCTATGAAAGATGCTCAAAGCCGCGCTCAGGCTTTAGCAACTGCAATGAGTGTTAAACTTGATGTTCCTTCTGTAGCCGAACCATTTTACACATTATTTTATCCCTCATGTAGTTCTAAAACTGGAGCTCCTTTACCCTCATTTGCTAGTTTTTTATTATCACCGACTTATAATCCCGATGCCCCAGCAGAAGTTGAGATGAAAAAGGATATTTTTGTGACATATACAACAAAATAAGCATTTATATTCAGTGCGATCGCATTTTGATTTAATCAAGATTGAGAGTGCGATCGCTTAACTATTTATTCTGAGCTGAATCAATAAGGATAGGTGCGATCGCACTTTTTATTTACTTCACATTTTGCGATTCGCTTTCTATAAAACCTCATGTTTTTATCTGGATATAACCCAAGATTTACTTAAGTAATATTTTAATGTTTGCTACTCTATATTTTAATATTTAGTTCTAACTTTATCGGAAATTTTTACGGCTTTTACTACTGATAAATAAATTGTTATCCTCATAATCTATATCTAAAGGATTACAAAGAATGTAGCCCAATAGAAGAGGTAAATCATGGCTAAAGGGGATCATATCTACGTCAGTCTTTGGACGAATGGCAATCCTTTTACTCATCATGGAATTGATTGTGGAGATGGGACTGTCATTCATTATGATGGGCAAAGAATTTGTCTAGTTTCTAAGACTGCATTTGCCGAAGGGAAGAAAATTCATATAAAGGAGTATGGAAAGTGTGATGCAGATGAAATTGTAGTCCAAAGGGCAAAAACTAGATTAGGTGAGGGCAAATACTGGCTCCCTTCTAACAACTGTGAGCATTTTGCCTCCTATTGCAAAACAGGTAAGCATAAAAGTGAGCAAGTCAATAGGGTTGTAGCAGGTGGGGGAGGTGCAGTGGCTGGGGGTGCTGTTGGTTTGGCTACAAAGTTTGCAACTGAAACGGCTTTTCTAGCAGCAGTGGAAGCTGCAAAGAACTCTGTAAACCCAATATCAAAAGTTTTAATAAATGTAGGAATTAAACAAGCTCCTCGTGCTGCTGTCGCTGGGCGTGTTGCAGGGGGTATAGCAGGTGTAGGAGGTTTAGTAAGTTGTGTAGCGACTGATTTGGTAGTCGGTAAAGTTCTAGAAGATGATGAAAACTTATCTGAACATGAACGTGAAGCTAGAAAAAATGGTAGAGATGCAGGAAAAATAGGATCAATAGCTGGGGGACTGGCCGGAGGTGCTGCTGCTCTTATTGTAGGAGAAGGTGCTGCTATTGCTGTTGGCGTTGCTGCTCCTGCTGTATTAGGAATAGGGGCTGCTTTAGGAGCCTATCACTTTGGGAAATAAAACAAAAAATAGTAAGGTAATTCAAGGTGCGTTACATTATGTTGACGCACCCTATAGTTTTAATATTCACGTTAATAAATGAATTATACAAATCACTAATAATACTCAACTACGGCAGCAATAGCAGCAGCAACTTCCTCCATAATTTCACTTGAACATCCTCCAATTTTACGGATAAATCTTTGTATATCCATACCGCGCAGTTGCAAAATATCTACAGCAGAAGTTTTTGTTAGACTATTTGCACTGTCTGGTTCAATTTTAACGTGCCAAATATTGCTAGCATAATATTCTTTCCAGTCTGTGATTGGTGCAATCAACTTAATGGGTAGCTTGCCAACACCATCAGAACTTACTACTATAGCCGGACGGACTTTTTTAATTTCTGCTCCTACTGTCGGATCGAAATTAGCAAGCCAAATATCACCCCGTTTAGGAGATGTATATTTAATAATCAATCAATTCTCCTGTCTGTAATTCCTGCCATTCTCTATCTTGCTCGTAATGTAATAACATTAACTCAGCCTGTGCTGCCAATATGCATCGCCGTTCTTCTAATGACAATTTCATAAACTCCCGACGGCTGATACTCTTAGCTTGTACAAGTGTTTCCGAAGCTTGTGGCTGTGGTATGCCTCTCTGAGGATTAGAATTCGAGATTTCCATACTTTCTTAGTAATTTTTATAAAAATTACTACCTATACTACCTAATTTATATTTATTTTACTGCACAGCTATAATATGCGAGTTCATACTCAAAATCAAATATTCACTTGAATCTAGACTAAATTGCTGATTTCAAACTCCAATAATGAAAAAACTCCAGAAATGTTTGTGACAAATCTGGAGTCAGGAAAGATACGCATTTACCTATACCAAATTTTCACCGTGAGAGTATCTTACGTCATCAGGGTATACACTCAAATACAGTAAAGAATGTCTGAGGATTAACTGCTTCGTTTACACAAATTTTCTGTTTGAATAGAACTTACGCACGAGTTACGGAATAAGGAACCGCGGAGGCGCAGTATTTCGACTTCGCTCAATAACCGGACACAGAGAAATGAGATTTTGCGTAAGTCTTATTGAAGTAACGCAAAACAGCCCCAGTAAATCTGAGGCTGCTTTGCGAGAGTTGTTTGGTAGGAGGGGGTACATCAACAGAGTGATGCCCTATGTTAAATATAAATAATTCAGTATGCATCCCTATTCAGCCGTCTTTTGGCTGATCAGGATGATTTGAAAAATTGCGTAGGCGCAGCCTGTCGTAGACATCGCTTTTTCAAAAAGAAACTCCAGATGCACTTAAGGCATTCTGGAGTAGTAACAGGTTTCTAACATCAATTAATTTTTACATCTGCGATCGCCTAATGTCGTTGGGATATATACTCAAATCTATTTATGTCTACTCATCCGCAAATAGAACAGCAAATTACCTTCTTTTACACCCATAATCTCAATTCCTCTACAGAATTCTACGAGCAAATACTAGGCTTGGAGCTATGGCTTGACCAAGGAACCTGTCGAATTTATACTGTTAGTGGTTCTGGATACTTGGGATTTTGTCAAGCAAGCGAAACATCGACTCCTCCAGGCGACCAGCAATCAAGTGTCATTTTTACCCTAGTAACGCCGCAGGTGGATGAGTGGTTTGAATATCTCAAAGAACGTGGTGTCAAATTTGAAAAGCCACCTACACTAAATGAAAAGTACAATATTTACCACTGTTTTTTTCGCGATCCCAGTGGTTATTTGATTGAAATTCAACGTTTTGAGACTAACCATAAAAAAAGACATAACTAAATAAGTTATGTCTAAATATTCAATTTATAGGGCAGGATTTTTACAGATTAGAACTTTTTGATTTACTGGGGTATATGACACCGACTAATGCAGTATGACCATTACCCTGAGCCATCTACCTTTTCTTCTATCGACTTATCAGAGTGAGGCGCGGGATTTATGCAGCCATCGAAAATATTTACATTTCTTTACAATTAGCCATAAGCACTGTTGATTTTTATATAATGGTCGCTTAATCGCTGACAAAAAACTATTTGTATTAGTCCTAATAATAGGTATTTAACCGGACTCGATATTGTATAACAGAAGCTAAGATACAATCATTATCGCAAATGTCTCGTGTTTTTTAGCAAGATTACTTTTTAAAGTATACTGCTTGCCAATTTTGCTATTTATATAGTTATTATTTTTAAAGTATCGATATTTAACATATCGATTCGCTAAATATTCTCTTGGGGTGACTGCATGACAGCCAAAAAAATTACATGGCTACGTACAACATTGCAATTTAAAGGTTCGGTCTTGAAAGCAGTTTACAAGCATATCTTATGGTGCGGAGCTTTCGGGTTTTTGATTTCGATACTGTACCATTTTAAAGTGCCTGTATCTCAACCGATTTTAGGAAGTGTTATTCCTAGTATTGTTTTAGGTTTATTACTGGTATTTCGCACCAATACTGCTTATGAGCGATTTTGGGAAGGGAGAAAATGCTGGGGTTCTCTAGTAAATAACATCCGAAACCTGGCTCGACAAATTTGGGTATCTATTGAAGAAAAATCTCCAGAAGATAAAGAAAATAAAATTACAGCCTTAAATTTATTGGTAGCTTTTGCTGTGACAACTAAATTACATTTGCGAGAAGAAGAAGTCAATAGTGAGTTAGAAGATTTAATGCCATCTAGTAAGTATATCAAATTGAAAATTATGAATAATCCCCCTATAGAGATTGCTTTTTGGATAGGAGATTATTTACAGGAGCAATATCATCGCAATTGCCTTAACAGTTACCAGCTAACATCTATGCAAGAATTATTAAACAATCTTGTAGATAATTTAGGTGCTTGTGAACGAATTTTAAAAACACCTATGCCATTAGCCTATGCCATTCATTTGAAGCAATTATTGTTACTATATTGTTTACTATTACCCTTTCAAATAGTGGCAACTCTGGGTTGGTGGACAGGTTTAATTTCGGCTTTAGTTGGTTTTACAGTATTTGGCATTGAAGCAATCGGTTTGGAGATAGAAAACCCTTTTGGTTATGACCCTAACGACTTACCTCTAGATACGATTTGTGCCACAATGAAACGGAATATAGACGATTTAATTACTCTGACTCCAAATGCGCGTAGACGCGAAGCGGCTTGTCATCAGACATCGCACCAAGGTAATTTGACTTATGAGAAAAGCTGAGACTGTTTATAAAACAATTAGAACGTTTTCTTAAGAATTTTAAGATTCATGAGATTCATCTGTTAAGCTTTTTGATTTGCTGCTGGAAATAGTCTCGCCAATTTATAGGTAAAGCCTCAACTTTTACGGCGCGGTGTAACAGTTCTAGGTCGTCTCTTTCGCGTGCATACAATCGGGTAATATCGGCAATAGTGACATTATTTGAGTCTCGACTGATTAACTCAAAAGTATCACCATTCCCTACTTGGCCCTCTTGTAGCACCGAAAAGTAAAACCCTGTTAGGCGGCTATCTAAAAACTGTTTAACTATATCAGCACGTCCAAACTTGATTCCTAGTTTATAACAAGGCATTCGAGGTTGAGTCACCATTACCTCTGCGCTACCAATCTGGAAGCAATCGCCAATATTAACGTCATCTTCTAACAGCCCGACTGTAGTGAAGTTTTCACCAAACATTCCCCAGGGCAAATCTATATCAGGTAACTTGCGCCGCCAATAGTCGTAATGCTCAAATGGATAAGCATAAACTGCTTTGTCCTTGCCTCCGTGGACACTCAAATCAGCTTGTCTATCTCCATCTAAGTTGAGGGCTTGCATCATCACCCGTCCCTCAACTGGTTCTTTAAAAATCCCCGTTGTAACTGTTTTGCCCTTCCAAAGTACTTCACGGGGAAGTCCTACATTGACTGAGATAACTTGCATAAGTTAATATCCCTTCTTGCAAAAATTGGATTTTTAATTATATAAAGCAAACGTTACAAAATTCAGCACTTTTCATTTTCCACTTTGAGGCTAAGTATTGTTGGCAAACAGTTAATAATCTTACAAGTGGCGCTACGCCCAGTCGTAGGTGTAGCACATCGCATAGACTCATTTCTCCCTGCCCTCCAGCTTGTTTCGCAGTAATATATAAGCGCGAAACTATCTCTTCATTGGTGGATGTGCAATGATGCCTGTACGTCAAACTTTATCAAAGCCTGATATCCAACTTTCTTACTTAGAGTGGAAGCAGGGTCAAGAACCCTTACTGCTGTTACACGGTTTAGGCGACCATGCTTTAGTGTGGTCTAGTTTAGGAGATTATTTAGCAGCAGACTACCACATAGTCGCACCAGATATGCGCGGACATGGCGAAAGTACCAAGCCTGAGAGAGATTATACTTTTGAAAGTGCGATCGCAGACCTCGAAGCACTCATGGATCATCTAGGATGGACATCTGCCCAGATTGTAAGTCATTCGTGGACAGGTAAATTAGCCGCTATCTGGGCAAGGCAAAACCCAAAGCGTTTGCGGAGTATAATTCTCGTCGATCCCATTTTTATCTGGAAAATGCCCAGCCTTCTCAGGCTAACTTTTCCCATATTGTATCGCTTCTTACCTTTTCTCAAAAGCATGGGCCCCTTTGCCAGTTATGGAGAAGCCGAACAACAAGCACGGCAATTAAAGCAATATCAAGGATGGAGTTCCTGGCAGCAGCAAGTTTTCCAAGCAGGAATAGAAGAAAAAACCGATGGTAGTTGGGGTAGCAAATTTACCATCGCCGCCCGCGACGGGATTTTTGAAGCAGTTATGCAAGTGCCTGGTTTTACAATCCCCCTTGATACCCAAGCTCTCTTTGTCCAACCAGAACAAGGGCTTAATCGCCAAAATTGGCAAATCCAGCCCTACAAAACTTATCTCAAAAAACTACGCATCTGCCAAGTTCCTGGCAATCACTGGTCGTTTTTGACACAACCAAAGGCATTTAACCAGACTGTTGCAGCTTTTTTGGCAGAACACAGATAGAAAATCTCATTATTATTAGACGGGATTATCATCCGGCAACAGAAGAATGAATAGGAAGGATGTTTAGCGATAAGCGGCTACGCATCTGCGCTTCCCTTAAATCAGTTATTAGTTATCAGTCATCAGCATTCAGTGATTATTGATAACTAATTAGGACTTACACCAAACTACAATGCTGTAGGGGTAATATCCTGCGGGTACTCCGTTGGAAAACTCGTAGATTAGCCGCTTTGTGTCTACATGAATTGCCCCTACCTGAAAATAAGGGTTTTGGCTATTGTTTGCGTAAGTCCTGCTAATAACTGATAACTGTTAAAGTACGGATAAGCCACTCATGAGCCTTTGTATCAATCCCGTTTGCCCTACACCAAATCACTCAAATAATGAACAAAACCGCTTCTGTCAAAGTTGTGGTTCCCATTTGGAATTGCTAGGGCGTTATCGGGTGACGCGCCTGTTGAGTGACAAAACAGGGTTTAGTAAAGTTTATGAAGCATACGAACAAGATACTCCTAAAATCCTCAAAATACTCAAAGAGGATTTATCAGGTAACGCCAGAGCAGTAGAACTATTTCAGCAAGAAGTAACTGTGCTGGAACAACTCAACCATCCCGGCATTCCCAAACAAGATAGTTACTTCCAGTATCAAACCCGACATGGTTTAGTGTTGCATTGCATTGCAATGGAAAAAATCGACGGGTACAACTTAATACAGTGGCTAGAGCAGCAGCAGAATCGCCCTATTTCCGAAGACCAAGCTGTAGGTTGGCTAAAACAATTAGTGGAAATTTTGGATTTAGTGCATCGTAAACAATACCTGCATCGAGATATTAAGCCATCTAATATCATGATTAGATCCCCTCTTGGAAAGGATTGGGGGGATTTAGTACTAATTGATTTTGGCACCGCCACAGAAATTGACAGAACCGACCCAGACCAACCTAGTAACGGCGACAGGATGACAGCACTTATGTCATCTGGCTACAGCGCTCCCGAACAAATGAATGGTCAAGCAGTACCGCAATCAGATTTCTTTGCTTTGGGACGCACTTTTATATTTTTGCTAACGGGACACCATCCCTTAGATATGTATGATGTCCAGCAAAATGTATTGCACTGGAAAAATCATGCCATCGATATCTCACCCTTACTATTAAATTTAATCGATTGGCTCACAGCAGCAGATATAAAAAAGCGTCCTGCTAATGCTCAAGAAATTTTGCAGCGCCTAGAACACATTGAAGAAGGCAAAAAATTCTGCTCAGATGAGGATTCAACCACACCTGTTGCGCCAGGTTCCCCCAGAGTAGAGGAGCCACTTGCAGAAGTGGAAGATTCAGAGCCAATCTCGCTGTTGTCGGAGCAGGAACCAGAAAATAGTATTCCTCCTGCCTCTTTTGTTGAAACTCAGCTAACAGAAACTACTCCTGAAAATATTAATTTAGTAATTGATTTGAACACAGAAGAATTGTCCCCGCCAATTCCTAAAACTTTATCATCCCCACAGAAAGAGCCAGAAGAAGTACCACTATTGAAATTTTTTGCAGGGTTGCTAGTGATATTAGGATTACTTAGTATAGTGGCTTTAGCAATGCGAAACTCAAAATTTATGGTGAATTCAAATTATGGGCAATCTCCCGAAAAGAGAGGTAATATTGATTATTTTTCTTATCAAGAAGGTAGAGATAGCCAGGGGAGGAGAGCCGATTTTAATATAGCTGTTTTATCACTAGAATATAAATGGCTTTTAGGTAGCAATTTTCAAATTAAATATAATAATGAAATTATTAGTATAGACCTTTTAAAGTTGAACTTAGAACAAGAAGGCATACAAAAGATAATGGATGAACCAAGGGAAATTATCTCTGTAGGTACAGTTTCTTGTAGGGGTAATATAGCAGTTCAACAACGAATGGCTCTAGAACGTTCTAAACAGATTCAATTTTTAGTCAAAAAATTATTTATTAATACACCAAGCGTCAAAAGTTATAGAATACTAAATTTAGGACAATTTCAACGAAGTAATTGTCAGGCGAATCAGGATTTAACTACATATCAGAGAAGTCTTATAATTATTGGCGTGAAAAATAAATCTTCAGGTGTCATTCTCGATGAAGCGCTACGGGATAGGTTAGAAAATAAACCTTTTGCTGATTTTAAGTTAGAAGATTATTCTTTGGGGACGACAGAAAATTTTAGGACGATACCAAGTAATTTATTACAGTTAAGATAAGACCAAAACATTTGTAGATACGGCGATTTATCGCGTCTTAAAATCCAAAGTTTTTGCCAGTCGCCCTTAACCCAAGCCTATTGATTTATATTATTATATATAGCATAGCAAAGTATAAGCTGTTACTTATACAACTTGCACTATCAGGGCGCTCATGTTGACCACCCCACAATCATATTGAAAAAAATATTAGTGCAAATTAAAGGCACAACAGTTAATCAATATATAGGTTTAGCCAATCATAATATATCGCCACTTTAGTAATTATGAATCGTTTATGCTCCCATCCCAGAATACCTCTTCAAACCCGCACGCCAAAGGAAGCGATTCAGTCCCAAAAACACTAATATCCAACCAAACATTGACCAAAATCCTCGCCCTATATCCACAGGTAGCCCTACCAAAAGACTCGCAGGAAAATCAATCAAATACGGAAAAGGCGTAAACATTACGATTGTCCGCACAGGCTCTGGAAAAACCTCTAAAGGTGCTATCAAACCAGATAAAAATAGATAAAATAACAACCAAAAATTTTCTAAAGCACTAGCCCGTTCTGTCCAAAAAGCGAACATGGCAAAGGTGTACTGAATTGTAAACCGCAAAGTAAAAGCTAGCGCCACCGCCAATGTAAACAGCAAAAATCTACTCAAACTTGGTACCCAAAAAGCTTGGGGATAAAGAATAAAAAATAATGCCACTAATAAAAAAGCAAACGATAGCCTAGCAAATCTTTCAGAAATATGCCCTGCAACATGATGCCATACTGGGTCGAGTGGTTGTAGCAATTTGGGCGAAAGCTTTCCTTCCACAACCTCTTTTTCAAAGTCCCAAATTACCCAAGCAACTGTTAATTGTCTAACAACGAAAACCGTGATAAAGTAACGAGCAAAATCTACAGGTGATAGCCCAAATTGGCCACCTTGTGCTGCCTGTATCCAGATACCCATGAGGATAATTGGCAAAGACCCAGCCAAAACCCATAGAATTAATTCTGCTCGATACTCAACCGAATAGGCATAGTATACTGACAGCAAAGTTAGGGCTTTTCTAATCATCTTTTTCATTTACAGTGCATTCTCCCCTCGGTAACTCTATTTCTGGCAGCGATCGCTACACAACACCTGCCTGAAAAACTCGTCCAATTACTTCTTCTACAGGCGGTTCAGTGACAGTTAAATCAATTACCTCCAAATCCGTCAGAATCTTAGATACCGTGCGGGTAAGCGCCTCTCTAGATACCATAAAATGCACCGATCGCCCTTCTAAGAGTTGTACATCCCCATAAGTCATAAGTTTTTCTATCGGTAGAGGTTGGGCTAATTCTATATGGACTTCTCGGTAAGGGGCAAAACGTTCTAGTAGTCCATCTAAGCTACCGTCATACATCAGGCGTCCTTGGTGAATCAACAGCACTCGTTGACACAAAGCTGTAATATCAGCCATGTAATGACTAGTCAACAGCACTGTAGCCTGATAACGCTGATTGTAGTCACGCAAAAAATCGCGTACTGCCACCTGAGCATTTACATCTAGTCCTAGAGTCGGTTCATCTAGGAACAATACGTGGGGACGGTGCAAAAGTGCTGCTAGCAATTCTGCTTTCATCCGCTCACCCAAAGATAGTTTCCGTACTGGTTGGGTAAGTTTGCCTTCTAGGGAAAGCATCTCTGTTAATTCACCCACCCGTCGTTGGAATTCTTTATCAGAGATGTTGTATACAGCAGCATTAATTTTCAAAGAATCCAGCGCGGGTAAGTCCCAAATTAGCTGCTGTTTTTGTCCCATCACCAAGGTAATTTTTTGCAAAAATGCTTCTTTGCGATGAAACGGAACTTGTCCAGCTACTGTGACTTTGCCGCTAGAGGGATGAATCAGCCCCGTGAGCATTTTTAGTGTGGTGGTTTTACCGGCACCATTTGGCCCCAAAAAACCCACTACTTCACCGGGGGCGATTTCAAAGGAAACATCCTGCACTGCTTTAATTGAACGGTAGGTGCGGCGGAAAAGGTGGGTAATTGTTCCTTTGATACCCGAACTTTTAACCGCCACTGGATAAGATTTACTCAGATTTTCAGCAATGATAATTGACATATTTTTTATATTAGAAATTAAATTTTAGACTTTCCTGTGGAACGCTACGCGTAGCTTGCTTCTCCGAAGGAGTACGGCATGAGCGCTCAGTCGCAGGCTTTTTCCTTCAATCCAAAATCCAAAATTCAAAATCTAAAATGGTTTTACCGTAAACGTCCCGATCGCAATGTACTGATAATTAACCACAAACCCAATAAGCTAGCAACGGCAAAAAGGGCGGTGCTTAAAAAAGATAGCTGACTTGTCTGCGCTCTAGTGGAAATAATTGCTGCACCCATAATCAGCGAACCTACTAGTATACTAAAAGATAGTCGGTTAGCCGCATCGTCCATAGTGCGCCGCACGCCATCTAAACCCCGCAGCGATAAATTCCACTGTAAGGTTTCTGAGGTAACTCGGTCTAATAGCAGTTCTATTTGGCGAGGAGATTGCAGAGAGAGACTTTTTATATCTAAGGCTGTCCGTAATAGCGATCGCACTGGATTATCGCCCAGTAATTGCCGACGAAACAAGTCTGTAATTAATGGTTTAACTTCATCGAAAAAATTAAGCTCTGGGTTGAATGTCCGCGCTACACCTTCTAAATTTGCTAGGGTTTTGGCATACAAACCCATATTGCTAGGTAATCTAATTTTATTGTTACGCGCAACTTGTAAAACTTCATAAATTATCTGACTGAAGTTGATTTGCGTTAAGCTGACATTGTGATACTTTCGCAACATGCGATCGTAATCATTTTCTAACCGCGACAAAATAACTGGTTGAGCAGAATCTGATAGCTGCAAAGTTAACTGAGCGCACCTTTGAGCATCTAAATCAACGATCGCTAACAACATCTCTGTTAATATCTGCTGTGTGCGGGGATCAAGCCTTCCCACCATGCCACAATCTAAGAGAGCAACGCGCCCATCTTTAAGATAAAACAAGTTTCCCGGATGGGGATCAGCGTGAAAAAAGCCATCAATATATAGTTGCTGAAAAAATACCCGAAATAACAAAGTAGTTATTTCTTTACGCTCTACGGCAGGGTCTTTACCATTATTGTTATTGTTTAAATCCGCCGACAAGAATGGTACTCCATCTAACCATTCCATCACCAGTAATTTTTCTGTGGTCAATTCCCAGTTAATCTCTGCAACCACTATTTGCGTGGGATCAAACCAGCGACTTTTAGATAAGTTGCGCCGCAGTTGGTCTGTAAAACCCGCTTCCCGTGTAAAATCTAACTCGGCTTCTAGGGCTTTGGTAAATTCTTCAGCGATGGATTTGATTTCGTAGGTTTGCCCAAATTCAGTCCGCGCCACTAAATCGGCAATACCTTGAATTAAAGCAATATCTTGGGCAATAGTCAGATCGATTCCCGGACGTTGCACTTTTAGAGCCACTTCTCGACCATCTGCTAATGTAGCGCGATGTGTCTGGGCAATTGATCCCGCCGCTACGGGGATCGGGTTAACTGTCTTGAAGGTTTCTGCTAATGGACGTTTTAATTCTTTGCGAAGGATTATTTCTATCTCTGACCAAGGAACTGGTGGTACTTCGTCTTGTAAGGTTGATAGTTCCTCAATGTAGGCAGCGTTCAGTAAATCTGGACGTGTAGACATTAGCTGGCCAAGTTTGACGTAAACTGGCCCCAAGTCTACCAAGATATTTTTTAAAACCGCAGGTGTAGGTAACTGTGGTTCATCAGCTTTACCACCAGTAAGTAACCTTCGCATATAGTCCCAGCCATTGCGAAGGAATACTTCAAGAATTTCTCGTTGACGGGGAACAGTTTGGGTGAGGAACATTTTTGTAAATAACTGCAAAGACGCAGGGAGTTAAAGAGGTAAACAACAGGGGATGACAATACAACGGAAGTTGGCTTTAGCTTTTAAAGTTTTGCTAGCTGCGCCACAGTCTTGGAATCTTTTTATGGATGATTGTACGGCTTCGTAGAGTTTCTGTTCACTCAGCATTCGTTTGACGTAATTAGAGCAGGAATCCCCACCGTGTAATAAGCGATGGGAACAACTAAATCCTTTGGAAGGAGAAATATATTTTTGATAGGCTGTAATAGACTCGATTGCCATTGTCTTGGCGAGAGGCTTAAAGCTAATAATGTTCATAACTGTCAGATAAAATAACAGACAGTCAAGTTATAATAGGAAAACAGACTTTTTAGCCTCTGCCAAGGGTTCTAACTTTTACAGCAGGTCAGTAAATCGAGAATCGCTTTGGAGAATTTTAAGGATCTGCTTAATTTCCTGGGTACGTTCTTTTTTAACAACGAGTGTGACATTGCGATCGCGCACAATCACCACATCCTCTAAACCAATTGTAACAACTACATCCTCTGGATTTGAGGCATAAATAATCGCCCCCTGCGTATCTAGACCTACGTGGGTAGCGAGTTCTACATTGGGATTCTCTTCTGTTTTGAGTAACCGCTCGATCGCATTCCAATCTCCTAAATCATCCCAACCAAAATCAACTGGCAAAACGTATGCTAGAGTTGTCTTTTCCATTAGGGCATAGTCTATACTCTTCTTAGGTAACTGGGGATAGATATCAGGGCCCTGTTGTTCTAAAGGTTCGATAATTTCTGGAGCATGGGTATGTAGTTCCTTGAGAACAACCCCTGCCCGAAAAACGAACATTCCACTATTCCAGCTAAAGCGCCCCGTAGATAAAAAAGTCTCTGCCGTTTCGCGGTTGGGCTTTTCAGTAAAGCGGTTCACGTGATAAGCTGGCAACTCATTAAAGCTACCTATCTTTTCACCTTGTTCGATGTAGCCGTAACCGGTTGATGGAAAAGTAGGCTTGATCCCCAGTGTAACGATCGCTGCTGTGCTTGCTGCCAGTTGCGTAGCCGCACTTAATGTGTGGGCAAACGCTTCTTCGTTAGCAATCCAGTGGTCAGCAGGGAAAAAGCCAATCACAGCGTCTTCTCCATAGCGCTGTTTGATTTCTAAACTTGTCCAAGCAACGGCTGCGGCTGTGTCTCTGCCTTCTGACTCAATTAGTAAGTTTTCAACTGGTAGATCAGGTAATTGTTGTCGTACCCCTTCAGCTATCTGACTAGAAGTGATCACCCACAAGGAATCCCACCCGCCGCCGAGTTTTATCAATCGATCGGCGGTTGCTTGTAATAAACTTCTAGAGCTACCATCAAGACTTAAAAATTGCTTAGGTCGGTCTTTGCGGCTCAGGGGCCAAAAACGTTCACCTTTACCACCAGCCAGGATTACGGGGAACAATAAAGTATTCATGTTGTCATACACGCCTACCGAAGAACATTATAAGTTTACAGTGAGCCTTTCCACTGGCAATATCTGTAGCTTGGATTAACATACTTTTAGGGAGTGGTTGAGTGGGGAGATAATTGTGATAAAACAAGTCGAATGGTCGGAAAATCCGGTTACATCTCAGCAAGTTGTAGAATTTGAAACTGAGGTGCGATCGCAGCAAATTCAACGCACGGAAAATCAGGTAACGTCAGCACCAGTAGCCGACTCAGAGGAGGAGGATGTCGAACTAAACCCGCCAGCCAATCCGAATCGTAGCGTCGTCGAATCAGTGGGCGCGATTCCCAATCAGCTTTACGAGAGACTGGGCTTAACCATGCCTCGCTGGTTGTTGTGGATTATGACGATTGTCATCGGCATCATCCTATCTGGTTTGCTAGTCTCAAGTTTAGCGCTGTGGACTCCTTTGTGGAGTAACCTCGATCGAACAGATGAAGATTTGGGAACTAACGCTAAAGACGAGGTAAAAATCCCACTACCAGGGGAGTTGTGGGGTAAACTCTCTCAGTACAAGCTTTCACGCCCCATGAATATCTTAATTATGGGAATTGAACCAGTTAAGGGGAGTGTTGATGGTTCACCAGAAAGCTTTGCTGGTAAAAGCGACACCATGCTGCTGGTAAGGCTTAACCCTAGTGACAATGCTAGCAACAACTCTGTACGGGTGCTTTCGATTCCCAGAGATACGATGATTGCCATCCCAGAAAAGGGAGAAAAGGGATTAACTAAGGTATCTGATGCCAATGCCAAAGGCGGCCCAGTCTTGGCAGCACGGGTAGTTAGCCGTACTTTAAATAATGCCCCAATCGATCGCTACATTCGTATTTCTACTAGCGGCTTACGGCAGTTAGTCGATCAGTTAGGTGGAGTAGAAGTCTTTGTTCCCCAATCAATGACATATAAAGACTCCAGCAGTCGGCTGTCGATTAATTTAGTCAGTGGCTGGCAAACTCTTAACGGCGAACAAGCAGAACAGTTTGTGCGGTTCCGCGAACCAGGTTTAGGAGATTTGCCGAGAGTTCAGCGTCAGCAAGCACTAACAGCAGCATTGCTACAACGCTTAAATAGTCCTACCATTTTACCCCGGTTGCCTCAATTAACTCGCTTAATGCGAAAATACTTTGATACCAACCTGAAGATGGAAGAAATGATGGCGTTGGTCAACTTTGGCCTCAACCTGGATCGAGATAATTTCCAAATGACGGTGTTGCCTGGGACTTTTAGCCGCTTTAGCAAAGACCCTGATAGCTATTGGCTAAATATGACTGGACAACAGAGCCTGTTGAATGATTATGTTGGGGTAAATGTACCTGGTCTGAAACCAGATATGCGTCAGGTTCCTAACCTCAAAATTGCTATTCAAAATGCCTCCAATCAACCTCAGCTAACTGAAAAAGTTATTGCTTATCTGAAACAGAAAGGCTTTACTAATATTTACAAAGTACCTGATTGGCCAGATACCCAACGTCAAACTCAGATTATTGTCCAAAAAGGCAATCGGCGAGTTGGTGTTGATTTGCAAAAAGTCTTAGGCTTGGGTCAAATCGAGGTGTCAGCGATTGGTGATTTAGAATCTGACCTTACAATTCGGATTGGTAAAGATTGGAAATAGTCAAGAGTCATTAGTCATTAGTCATTAGTCATTAGTTAAATGACAAAGGGCTAATGACAAAGGACAAAGGACAAAAGACAAATAATAAAGTTATGAAAAAGATTTTACTGCGATTTTTGGGTTTGATTGTAATTTTGATACTAGCATTTTGCTGGATAATACTTAATCCAAAACCGGCTTTTGCTCAACTAAACACAATTAACTACAACAATATAAATTTAGAAAATCGTGATTTTTCTCATGCTGATTTAGCAGGTGTGACTTTTGTTGCAGCAGAAATGCGGGGAACGAATTTTCAAGGAGCGAATTTAACCAACGCAATTCTCACTAAAGGAGTTTTGTTAAAAGCAAATTTAGAAGACGCGAACTTGAGCGGCGCTTTAGTCGATCGCGTCACGATGGATGGTGCTAACCTGAAAAATGCCATTTTTACTGAAGCAACTTTGACCCGCAGCCGTTTTTTTGATGCCGAAATTACAGGCGCTGATTTTACCGATGCTTTGATTGACCGTTATCAAGTGTCGCTAATGTGTGAAAGAGCCGATGGGGTAAATCCGGTTACGGGTGTGTCAACGCGAGATAGTTTGGGTTGTCGTTAGATAACAAGCAAGAATCAATCAAATTGTCTAAAAAAATCCAAACTCCAAGTATAATCCGCATACAAGTTAGTTCTATCGGTTAAAAATAAATATTCTATTGCAGAAATTATTAAAATATTTGTTCCTCATGAATAAAATGATAAAAACTGTGGTTATCTAATAAACATGTGTTTTTGGTAGCAGAAATTAATATGCTTAGTCAGTTTCTACCCGATGAGAACAATAGCCCAACTGAAATAAAAACATCGATTATAAAAATTAGAGGTAAAACTTTAATATACGGCAACGTTGTTTATCAGATTCATAACATTGCAAGTATCGGGTTAGTTGATCTGACAACTACAGTTATCAAACCAATGCCAAAACTTTTTGTAGTTTTACCTATTATTGGTATATTCTTTTTATTTATTCCCTCACAAGTAGCAAAAATATTAGGATTTTTATTCATAGCTCTTGGAGCTTGGTTAATTTATCAGCATAATCAAAATAAAACCAAGGTAACGGAAAGATATGGCATGACTATTTATACTAATAGTGGGACAAAAGCTATTTTAGTAAGTAGAAGCGAAGACTTTATCAAACGAATTATTTTAACTTTATATGGTGTGATGAATAGCGATGATTTAAAAGCTATTAATTTTAATTTTGAAACTTTGGATATGTCTGTTGATAATTCTATAGGAATTGAAACAGCTATTGGCTCTTCTGTAGTATCGGGTCATGTTGGAGGAGATGTTGTCAGCCAGGTTTAAAAATTATTTATCTTGATAATCAATTCACTCAATAAATTTAGGAAGTAAAACATGGAAGACAAATCAATAAAAATTGGGAGAAGCTATGCTTCTTCTATAGTATCAGGTCATGTCGAAGGAAATGTTTCTAGTGAGATTAAAGATTCATTTAATACATATACTCAAGAGCAGAAGCAAAATCTTGCTGACGCTGCTGCTGAGATTCAAGAACTTCTACAACAACTAGAAAAGTCATATCCTATCGATACAACCACTGGAAAGATGATGGTAGCGACTGAAACTATAAAGCGTATTGAAAGTGACCCAAAACTGTTGGAGAGAATATTTAGTGCCTTAAAAGCAGGTGGTACTGAAGCTTTGGCACAATTTCTGAATCATCCCGCAGCTAGCTTTGTAATTGGTGCGTTGGAAGACTGGCAGAAAAGTAAGGGGAAAAAATCTCAATGAGAACAGCAAAAAATGCCCAGTGTAAACGTGCGTAAAAAACATTTATCCTGAACACAGACTAAAGTTTTTTTCTGACCATTGTTAAAAACTAGTCACCCTTAATTATTAGTGGGAATTTCAATCAAAAATTCTGTTCCTTCTCCTGGTTTAGAAGAACATTCGATTTGTCCATGATGTTTTTCAAGTATTATTTGATGGCTGATAGACAATCCTAACCCCGTACCTTTACCCGGCCCTTTAGTAGTGAAGAAGGGATCAAATATATGCGATCGCAGGCATCGCACTTAAAATGACTATAAACTAGTGACTGATTTGCCAAAATTTACCTGACAGACTGCGGAATATCAGGTTAAATGTTTTAAAGTATGCACTCTGCAAGAGTTGTCGGGTATTATTCGTGACACAACAAGACCAAAAACCTTCTCGTTCTTTCGCTGGAATTGCTGGCATTGTTGCCGCAGCCACATTAATTAGTAAAGTCTTCGGTTTAGTGCGGCAGCAAGCGATCGCTGCGGCTTTTGGTGTTGGTGCTGCTGCTACCGCCTATAGCTACGCCTATGTTATCCCTGGCTTTCTATTGATCTTACTTGGTGGCGTAAATGGGCCATTACACAGTGCAGTTGTCAGCGTTTTAGCCAAGCGACGGCGAGAAGAAGCGGCTCCTTTAGTGGAAACCGTGACAACACTGGTGGCTGGAGTACTGTTGCTGGTGACAGTTGCTCAAGTTTTATTTGCGGATGCGATCGTTGATCTAGTCGGTCATGGTTTGGAAGCGACAACCAGAGCGATCGCCATTCAACAACTCCGCATTATGGCACCGATGGCTTTATTTGCCGGTTTAATTGGCATCGGCTTTGGTACTCTAAATGCAGCCAATCAATATTGGTTACTCTCCATTAGTCCTTTATTATCCAGCATTACCGTTGTTGCCGGTCTTGGTATCCTGGCGATGCAACTGGGCAAGGATATTATTAAGCCGGAGTACGCTTTAATCGGTGGAATGGTCTTAGCTTGGGGAACCTTAGCAGGAGCAATTCTCCAGTGGTTAGTGCAGCTAATTGTTCAGTGGCGGTTAGGACTCGGCACATTACGCCTGCGGTTTGATTTTAAATCCCCAGGCGTTCAAGAAGTCATTAAAATCATGACTCCGGCGACAATTTCCTCTGGAATGATGCCAATTAATGTTGCCACTGACCTTTATTTTGCTAGTCCTATCCCTGGTGCGGCGGCAGGATTTAACTATGCGAATTTATTAGTCCAAACTCCGTTAGGGATTATTTCTAATATCATTTTACTGCCCCTGTTACCGATATTTGCCAAACTTGCTGGCCCCGAAAATTGGCCAGATTTAAAATTACGCATTCGCCAAGGACTGCTACTCACTGCCTTCACCATGCTACCGCTAGGGGCGCTGATGGTGGCATTATCTGTACCTATTGTGCAGGTGATATATGAACGCGGTGCTTTCAAGCCAGAAGCCACACAGTTAGTTTCATCTTTACTTGTAGCTTACGGAATTGGGATGTTTGTCTATTTGGGACGTGATGTTTTGGTGCGGGTTTTCTACGCTTTAGGCGATGGACAGACACCTTTTCGCATTAGTATTTTTAACATCTTGCTCAACATCATATTAGATTGGTTTTTCGTTAAACCTTTTGGCGCACCCGGTTTGGTGTTAGCAACGGTGGGTGTAAATTGTAGCTCAATGCTGATGCTGTTGTGGTTGCTCGATCGCAAACTCAATGGTTTACCTTGGCGTGAGTGGGGTTTGCCGATTTTGGGTTTGGCTGCTGGAAGCGTGGTAGCTGGGGTAGCAAGCTATGGGACATTGGTTGGTTCTCAGCAATTGCTGGGTAAAACGGGTTTACTGATTTTGGTTTTGCAATTGTGTGTGTCTGGCTTTGTAGGGATTGCGGTGTTTGCTGCGATCGCTTCTTGGATGAGAATACCAGAGGTGAGTATTTTTATATCTCGCCTACGTCAACGCTTTTTGAAGAAATAACTTTAATTTAAATAGAATTCAGAAGTCAGGAGTCAGAATGGGCTAAACCTTAGTTATCCGCTAACAGCATGAACTTGGAGTCAGAGAAAGCGAATAGCGCAGCGTAAAGACAAGAGGGTGGTGGATCTGAATCTTCCACTTTCTGGTTCTGACTCCTAAATTCTGACTTCTGAATTCTTCAATTAAATATTTCAGTTAGTACACCCAAGTGGGTGAGAAATAATTCAGCCAGTAGGGTGAACCAGGTGTGCGAGGTTACATTTTGTAAAAAAAGAGATTCTAGTACTAGAGAACATTGGTTTTAACTAACTCTAGTGAGAAGAATTCTATGAAACTTACAAAATTAGCTGCCTCTTTCCTTGCTGTTGCTTCCATTGTCCTCTCGGCGGGAATTGCTTCTGCTCAAACAGCCGGTACAAACGGTAATTATATTGGTGCTGGTATTGCTGTTGGCGCAACCAGTGGCGGACAAGGAAACGATGAAGCCCAAATTGGCGGTAATATTCAAGGACGTTACGCCGTTCGCAATGCACCTGTTTCACTGCGGGGTTCTGTACTGTATGGTGGTGATGCTGCTGCAATTATGCCCATCGTGACTTATGATGCGCCGATCGCCAGAAACACTAACGTTTACTTCGGTGGTGGTTATTCTTTTGTAACTGACGAAGGTCAAAAAACCCCATTGGGTAATCAGAATGCACCTGTAGTCACCCTTGGTATTGAATCAGAAGTTAGCAATAATGTCATTGCTTATGGCGATACTAAATGGGGCATTGATGCCTA
This sequence comes from Nostoc sp. UCD121, assembly GCF_014222285.1. GTDB lineage: Bacteria > Cyanobacteriota > Cyanobacteriia > Cyanobacteriales > Nostocaceae > Nostoc. Next base: position 26,246 of record NZ_JACKZS010000010.1, on the reverse strand, counting down.
CAGAAATAGTGATGCTGATGCTGTCAGCTTCCAAGCTGGATTAGGCTATCGCTTCTAGTTATTACGAGCTAGGAGACAGCTTATTCACAAGCTAAAGGAATGATGTTTACCAGCCGTAATAGTAATTTGATATGTCATATCTGAGTATGGATGCTCAGATATGACAAATTTTTTAATCATTTTTATTTATGATTTTGATAACCAATTATATTGGCTATTATCAATAGTTTCTCTTAAAGTTAAATGGCCAATTTTAAATATGCCTAAAAGATATTACTCATGGAAAAGATTAATGCCATTCCAGAAATACTGGGTGAAACAACTGATGTAGAATCTTGGTTAATTCGGGCTGGGCTAAGATTTTCAGACTTAGGTAACGATGCCGCCAGTACTGCAATTCGTAAGCAATGGCGAGAATATCAAGCCGCAGTTCAAAGATGCTGTGCAGTCCTACACCAACCACCTTCACGTGTTCAATTAAGCGGCGACTATGCCAACCTGAGAATACCTGGGGGTGCATCAACCCATTGTGCGATTCCTCATACTGATTCTACGTGAGGCTGCACTTTCAACGCTATGCGGATTTATCCTTCCACAAGCAGAAATTTTAGCAACTTGATAATGGTGATTCAGAATTTTGAATCACCATTATTAATAACTCTGTTGCACACCGTTTACTACTGGTTTAACTTCAGAAAATGGATCGGTGCCGCCACCCCAGTTAAAATCACTAATTCGGATGCTAAAGCCGCCTAATTCCAACACTGGATTGTAACGCAAGGTGATGCCATAGGTGCGACGGCTATATTCTAAAATGTAGTCAGTACTGGTTTCTCTACCAGTATCCAAGTTAACAGATGTTTGAAAGCCTAAGCGAAAAGGTCCGTAGATTTGCTGTGATATCCCAGCAGTCAAAACTTTGTTATCAACGGAGCGATCAAACAAAAAGGGTGATAATCCGTTATTTAAGCCTTGAGAGAAACTAATATTAAAGGCGGTATAGTCGAAAAAAGGGCGAGAAAAATGACCAACTTGTCCTTGTAAACCAATTGTACCAGTTAGGGTGCTTTGGTTATCACCATTGGTGTAATAACTTGTAGTACCCGTAAGTCCAGCGATCGCTTGCAAGTAAGGAACTACAGGGTTAGCTGTGTATCGTAATCCCTCACTGGCAGTAGGTGGTAATGGTTTTCCCTGCCACAGTAACAGCCCTTTACTCAGGGAAGCACTGGCTTGGAAACGACCTAGTGAAATGCGATCGTTTTCCCGTATGGGTTCTAGTAAGTCTTGGCGATCGGTATTGGCATCGATATACTGAGCGCTTCCCTGATAGGTGAGGTTGATGCCACTTTTTCCTAAAGGAATTACAGGAGAGGTAATAATGCCCCCAAAACTGCTCTGGACAGTTTGAAAGCCGAGAGTACCGTTGTAGAGGCGATCGCGGTAATTATATTGCACATTCAAGAGATGGGGAAGGGAAGTGCCTATTATCTGACGCAATCCCAAATTTATCCGCAAATTATCTTCCACCTTGTCAAAGTCAAAACTGGTTAACTCCCCAGTTCCTTCAATTACTGCTCGTGGACTCAAAACAGAATTTACCTTTGTCTTGACAGCAAACAGTGAGCCTAAGTTACCTATACCTTCTTGCACACCTCTCTGTAATAGTAACTGAGGTGTGATTGTCCAGCTTGTCTTTTCTGTATCGATCACTGGAAAGCCACGCTCAATATACAAACCACCCCGCTTATCTCCATCATAGCCGGGAGAAACGATTGCGGGTGTAACGTCCCTTTCCCGGCGGTCAATTGTCTGCTGATTCACCGGAATTGGTAAGGAGATTCTTTGATCCAATACCAAACGCTGTCGCTGTGTTCTAATGCGGTCTACCAAGGGTGTTTCTCGTGTCAGAGTTACTGTATCTGCGCGTAACTCTAGTTCTGGAGGCGAAAAAGGATCGTTGGTGATGCGGACATCTCTTGCTTGCCAGCCTTGCGGATAGAAGTCAATGTGTTCAGCTTCAAACCTGAGCCGATTGACTACACCTCCTGTTTTCGGGGGTGAGAGGTTGCTAGCATCAGCCTGACCCCCGACTGTAAAATCAATTCCTCCAGGGCTGCTTACACCAGAAAGAGGCTGATTGGCTCTAATGCGATCGCTAGGCGGACGTTTTGTGACTCCACCAGCAGCTGCATCTATGGGTGAGAAAGCAAAATCTGTTTGTGCTGAGGGCACATAAATTTCTCCTCTACCATTTAAGAGTTCTCCATTATCTTGAACAAAGTTATAGGTAAAGCGTTGTCCACGCAGTATCTGATCGCCCCGGGTTAAAGTTACGTTGCCTTCCCCCGCAGCAATTAAGTTGTCTAAATTAACTTGCAAACGATCAGCATCCACCACCGCCCCATCAAATCGCACAACTACATTTCCAACAGCTGTAATAATTCGCCGTTGCTCGTCATACTCTTGCCGATCTGAAGTGACTTCTACAATTCTCGGTTTGGCTGGCGGTTTGCTAGCTGGTGCTTGTGGCTGATTGGTGGTATTTACTGATGGTGTAGATGTTGGCGCTTGAGTTTGTTGTTGGACTTGGGAACTGAATTCTACAGTGATGGGCGTTGGGAGTTGCTTTGTCGGGTTACGAGACTGGAATTTTATAAAATTTTGTACTGATTGAGAACTTGGTGCAAGATCGGCAGCAGATAGAGAGATATTGTATTTTTGTGAAGACTGTGGCGCAGTAATGTCACTTAGCTGTTTTTGCTGGGCTAACTTCTTAGCTAAAATTTCCGCCTTGGATTCGACTAACTTATTGCTGGTTGTAACCCTGGGGACAACTGGAATAGAAGGCGGAGATTGGGCGACAAGGGGGCTTGGAAAAACCCTATAGTTAAATCGTAGAGAGTCCAAAAAGGTTTGTTTTTCTCTACCAATAGAATTGGGATTTAGCGTAGACGCAAAGCGGCTTGTCGTTAGACCTCGCTCACCGAGTTTTTGAGAAGATTCAGGTTTTGCATTTAAGGAAGGCTCCACTCCAACTTTTTTTGGCAATGTAGTGGCTTCTGTTTGCGTCTCCCGTTTGCGTAACGCCGCTCTTAGGAGAAGTTCTGAGCGACGGCGTTCGACGCTTGGGCTTTGGACATTAGAGGTTTTAATATCCTGCGTTGGATAACCAACAAGCAGCGATTTCCCCAAAAATTCAGCACTTCCAGAATCGGTAATGGGGGAAATCTCTGGTGGGAAAGTTTCTGGTGGATGAGGTACAGAGGAAGTTTCGGCAACTACTGAGTCATCCTGAGTTGAGTTGATGGGAGTTGGTAATGGCGAATTACTCTTGGTGTCACCCGCAATAGACAACTCAGGCAAATCCTTGAACTGCTTGGATTTGTCTGTCTTTTCCTGCATTCCAGTTTCTACAACTGAAAGAAACTTTGTATGACTAGCAGATGAGGTGGGATTTACAGGTTGTAAAGATTCGAGGATAGGAGGCGGATTGGGTGGCAGAACTGGATGAAGCATAAGTGAGCAAAATCGGGCTAACAAACAGCCAAATGACGGACGGAAGGATTAAACATACATTCTGCCTTCCGACTGTCGCCTTCTGCTACCTACAGCAAGCTACCTGGAGGAAGAAACTTACTAAATTCCGCTTAGTAAGTTTCTGTGGCGTTTAGTATTTTCCGCCTTCCAAAGTCGCGGATGATTTATCGCCCTTTTACTCTAAGTCCCGACGGCCGGGGTTACGAGCAGGATCGTTCGACAAAAATCCAAAGATGAAGATAGTTACGAAGAAGGCAACAACAATATAAACAGCGATTTTTAAAGTCAGCATAGAAATATCTCCAACGGGTAAAACAAAGAAAGCTTTTCTTTGAGGATCTGCCATGCAGAAAAGATAGCTACTTTATATTACCCAAATCTCGTCCCTTTTTTAGAGGACTGTGGGGACATGGGACTTGGCACTTAGAGACTAGGGACTAGCAAGTACCTACTCTACAGTTATTGAGAATGGTGCAAAATGTCAGTTGTCTGACTTTTAGATGCCCTTAAAAATAACTCAGAAACTGCTTACTCCAGTTCGTGACGTTAACTGACAGTAAAAGTTTCTTCCCAAAGGCAACATATTAAAGGTTATGGGAAATAGTTACCATGCCCAATGCCCCATGCCCCATACCCATGCCCTATTTCTCAGTTTGAACTTTTACTAGGTCTTTACCAATTCGGTTTTTGACTACTCGTGCAGGTATACCTACAGCAACGGAGAAAGGAGGAATATCTTTATTGACAACTGCTCCCGCACCAATAACACTACCTTTGCCAATGGTAACGCCATCTAATACCGTTACTCCATGACCTAGCCAACAGTCATCTTCAATCACAATTCCCTTGCGAGTAACACCTTGGTATTTAATTAGCTCCATCGGATCGGCAAAATTATGATTATTGGCATATATCCCGGAGTGGGCAGCAATCATGCAGTGTTTGCCAATTTTAATGTCTCCTGGCCCCTCAATACACACGTTGGGAGCAATAAAGGTGTCTTCATCAATATGTATACACGTATCTTCCAAACACCCTATATCAACGTTACGCTCAATAGCTACTCTATTGCCTAGATGAATTTTATTATTTTTGTGTCCTCTAGCATCCATGCGTACACCCTTGAAAATATAGACTCCACTGCCTATCTCAATACAAGAAGCACCGTTAAATTCAACACCATTTTGAATATAAACTGGGCTGCCTATTTGGGCAAAAATACTCCGATATCCTAAACTACGCAACTTTGGCCCCAGAATAAGTGTAGGAAGATCCCCTAACACAGTAGTTACTACAAGTTCTTGCACACGCTGCAATTTGGAAAAATATTGCTCGTTAGGCATGGCTACATATCTCTTCAATTAATTGTTGTTGACAGTATTGAAAGTTTTTTACCTGTATCCTAATCTTCTGACAATCTAAGAGATATCGTATTTCTTAATACATTAAACTTAGTTGGCAGTATTACCTGAATTTACCCATATTTTTAGATGGTTTTCCGAATTTTGGAAAACCTCCAGCCTGGCTTTAACTATGTGAGCAACTCTTGAAATTAAGTGTGTTATAATTACTCACTTGATATGCACAACTACCTTGGATCTATAGAAGCTTTTGTACCAGTCAAGGCATGTAAAAACTTTGCTTCTTTTTCACCAGAGCAATTAACAAAAAATCTTAGTGCATTGCAGAGTCAAGCCCCAGACTATGAAATTATCTGATGGGTAAATTGGTTGGTTTAGATAGGATACTGTTTTGGTTATCTGGAAAATTTGCAAAGCTTGTTACGCAACTAGGGATTGAGTTGTTTGCCTTGAGGCTACTTCCTATCAGGCGGTTTTAGTCTTTTAAAACAACTCAGTTTCACAAGCTATGTTGCAACAAAAAATACATTTAACTAGACTATATTCAAAAATTTAGATAAAATTTCTGCCTAGCATAACAATGTAATTATTGTTGGGTCTAATTGGGTATTATTGCCCCAGAAAACCCAATTAGGGTGGATTATCCCCTACATCAGCCATCACATTGAAGTTGACCATCGGTGCAAACAAGTAAGCGCTTCCCCGACTGCTATGACGGCTTTCTTGCAACGAATTTCTAGAGTATGCTGCTCCAATCATGTTGCACACAGATGATTTACAGACTAGCAAATTCATGCTTGTAATTACATGAATCGTTTTTAATAACAGTTGCTTTTAACAATAACACATTTTATTTTTAGTGGAACACTCTTAATAAATAAGTTGATTGGTGATGAGAATATTGTAAATTAGCTAACTTTTTTTATGGAGCTATCGCTACTCTTAAATAATTTTATACACTTAGATAAAATTCCTGGAGGACGGTAATTTTAAAAATGATCACAGATGTTAATTGTCTTTTTGTCTATATTTCTACCTTTGCTTGTCCAAGTAATTTAATAATTGGGCGTTAAACTCAGAATGATATCTACTATACTGGTGACACCCTCTTCGTTCAAAAGCTGAAAATTTTCTTCTTCTTTATTACTTATATCTAAAAATTTGTAAATCACCCATTCGGGTGAGCCAAGCGGGTGATGCGTGCTTGGTATGACTCATTATAAATTTTATTGTAAAGAAAGCTAAAACTTAGCTTAGTTTCCAGGAGAAGTCCACAAAACAACATTAACTTGACCACATTGAGGTATCGGTTTTAACTCACACACTTGGTTCAAATTATGGCTTTAATTAAAGAAATTGTCCAAGAAGCTCTAAATAGCGGCTATCTAAGTGTTGTAGCCGAAGAACAACTGCGATCGCAACTTCAAAGTAATTATGACTCAGAAGACCTAGATGCCTGGATCATTTTACAGCGTGCTATTGTAGCGGGTGATGTCAAACAAGAGTCGCGCCGAAAAAAAGCTTCTCTTTCTCCTAAAGCCAAGGACGCTTCATCAAGTATCAAACTTGCTTATCAAATGGCAGCGGAGATTGCTTATGCAGCTGCTGTAGCTTTGTCAATGACAAAAAATACCAAAGACCAGCCTTCACTAGGTTCATAAGATAACACCCTAACAAGTTATTTTTCTGATTTAGTATCAAAAATTTATACCAAGTAGTTTGTAACGCTTTTTCTAGTTAACTGCTTGGTATTATTTTTACGCATTCCTCTTTTAAGTGATGTCTACATGGGTTATTTTGTATCACATCTTCTCAAACTCATCCTTAACCGAATAATCATGGCTGCTTATTTCCCAGCGCAATTTTATTAAAAAATAATTAAAAATTTAACCTTTGTGGAAACAGCTACGAGGAAATTTCACCCTCAGCCAAGACAGTAGAACTGATCCCCGGAAGCAATACTAAAATAAATATAAATTATTTATTCAAAACTAGATTTTTTTAAGTGATACATACCACTCAATGATTAAATCTTAATATACCAAGTATATGGCTGAGAGTAACGCACAGAATTAGAAACACCTTGGTGTAAACTTTAGCAACAATGTTAAAAAGAATTCTCAATGCTTAACAAAGTCATCGCTTCTTCACAAACTACAGTATAAAGAATTGGCAACATTGGTAAAGACAGTAAACAATAACCATAACTAAACTTGGAGTTTTGCCAACCTATGCAGCCAATTCGCACATTTAACGTATCCCCTTCGCTACCACCGCGACTCGAACCACTGCGGCGGTTAGCATATAACTTGCACTGGGATTGGAACGTTGATAGCAAAGATTTATTTCGTCGTTTAGACTCTGACTTATGGGAGTCTAGCCATCACAACCCAGTGTTGATGCTCGGTACTATCTCTCAATCGCGGCTTTTGGAAGTTGTCGAAGATGAAGGCTTTCTAGCGCAAATGGATCGAGCTGACCGTCAGTTAGACGATTATTTGCAAGAACGCACTTGGTATCAAAAACAACGGGAAGACAAACCAAAAGAATGCTACGCCTATTTCTCGGCTGAATTTGGACTTGTTGATTGTTTACCCGTCTATTCTGGCGGCTTAGGCGTTCTGGCGGGGGATCACCTCAAATCTGCTAGTGACTTGGGACTACCGCTTGTCGGTGTAGGTTTGTTGTATCAGCAAGGCTACTTTGCCCAGTATCTCAATGCTGATGGCTGGCAGCAAGAACGCTACTTGCTCAATGATTTCTACAATATGCCCTTGCATCTAGAGCGCAATGCCGATGGTTCAGAACTAAGGATTGCCGTAGATTATCCTGGACGCAAGGTGTATGCCAGAGTTTGGCGCGTACAGGTGGGAACAGTACCTCTGTATTTGCTTGACACTAATATTGAACCCAACAACACTTACGACCACGACATTACAGATCAGCTGTACGGTGGCGACATCGATATGCGTATCCACCAGGAAATCATGCTGGGGATCGGTGGTGTGCAAATGCTCAAAGCTTTGGGGCTGAAAGTCACCGCTTACCACATGAATGAAGGCCACGCCGCCTTCTCTGCCCTAGAACGCATCCGCTTGCTGATTCAGGAAGAAGGGCTGAGTTATGCCCAAGCTAAACAGGTGGTGGCTTCCAGTAATATCTTTACTACCCACACGCCAGTCCCGGCGGGAATTGACTTGTTCGCTCCCGACAAAATGCTGCACTACTTGGGGTACTATGCAGAGATATTTGGGTTGCCCAAAGAGCAATTTTTAGGGCTGGGGCGCGAGAATACAGGCGATTTATCTGGGCCTTTCAGTATGGCGGTGCTGGCGCTGAAGATGGCAACATTTTCTAACGGTGTCGCCCAACTGCATGGTGTGGTATCGCGGCAAATGTTCCAGGGCTTGTGGCAGAATGTGCCAGTGGAAGAAGTGCCGATCGCAGCAATTACTAATGGTGTCCATGCTCGCAGTTGTGTGGCGAAATCGACTCAAGAGTTATACGATCGCTACCTTGGGCCAAATTGGTCATCAGCACCACCAGATAGCCAATTGTGGGATCGGATGGATGCCATTCCTGATGAGGAGTTGTGGCGCAATCACGAACGCTGCCGCTTAGATATGGTTTTGTATGTGCGAGAGCATTTGGTCAAGCATTTGACCGATCGCGGCGCTTCGGCTTCCGAAATTATCCAGGCACAAGAAGTTTTAGATCCTTACGCTTTCACCATTGGCTTTGCCCGTCGCTTTGCCACCTACAAACGCGCCACCCTCTGGATGCGTGATTTGGATCGCATTAAGCGGCTTCTGCTGGCTAACAAAGACCGGAAAGTGCAATTTGTGATTGCTGGTAAGGCACATCCTAAAGATATTCCCGGTAAAGAACTGATCCGCGAGATTAATCACTTTATCCGCGAACAAAACTTAGAAAAGCAGGTCGTTTTTGTCCCCAATTACGACATTCACATCTCCCGGTTGATGGTTGCGGGTTGCGATATTTGGTTAAACACACCGCGTCGTCCACGAGAAGCCTCTGGTACTAGTGGCATGAAAGCTGCAATGAATGGCTTGCCGAATTTAAGTGTACTAGATGGCTGGTGGGATGAAGCTGATTACGTCCGCACAGGCTGGGCGATTGGGCACGGCGAAAATTACGACGATCCTAACTACCAAGATGAAGTAGAAGCAAACGCTCTCTACGAATTGTTAGAGAAAGAAGTTGTACCGCTATTTTATGAACACCGCGATAGTGATGGCTTGCCTCGTCCGTGGGTTGCCAAAATGAAGGATGCAATTCGGTTGAATTGTCCGTTCTTTAATACAGCGCGGATGGTAGGAGAATATGCACAAAGGGCTTATTTCCCGGCTAGCGATCGCTATCATACCCTGACTGTGAATAACTATGCTCCAGCAAAAGAACTAGCTGCTTGGAAAGAAAAACTGGGCGAACACTGGTTCAACATCAGAATCAAAGATGTTGATGTATCGGCAGCTTCAGACATTGAAGTTAACCAAACTGTTGCTGTCAAAGCCAAAGTTGATTTGGCAACCTTGACGAATAATGATGTGCAGGTGGAGTTATATCAAGGTGCGATCGATGCCAATGGTGAGATTGTCAACGCTGTAACAGTGGTGATGGATTACCAAGGTGAAGATTCACAGCAATTGAGCATTTACACGGGTAATATTACTTATACCGCTTCTGGTTTACAGGGCTTGTCTTTGCGTGTATTGCCGAAAAATCCAAATCTGGCTAATCCTTACGAACCAAGGTTGATTGCTTGGGCAGAGTAAGAGTTCTCAGTAGTTATTAAATACTCAAGAATAGGCGTTGCTAACTTAATTTAGCAACGTCTTTTATATTACAAGTTTTCAGGTAAGTAATTAATATCTAGTAGCTGTTCTAAGGTATAGGTAGAATATTGAGGTAAGTTATCGAGTTTGCCTTCAGTTTTATCAGTTACATATCCTAAAGCATCATTATAAATTGATGCTAATTCTTTTTCTAAAAATTGATATAAATTCGTTGTTAACTGACGTTTTAATTGATTCCTGAAACCTCTAATTTCTGCTTTCCAATGTCCAGAATTATATTGATATTCTTCTGTCCAATATTGCAGTAGTAAAAGATGTCTAATAATTTGTTCTAATAAACTAGCAACCTTGGCTTTGTCTCTACGACCCAAATTTTCTAGCTCCTCAATTAAATTTTCTAAGTCTAATTCTTCTAAATGGTTAGCTTTCAAGAGTTTGATTGTTTCCTCTAGCCAGAGATGCTCGTCAATTTCATAAAGTTGTTTCAAACTCAAATTAGAACTAACTCCTTGCATAAAACTTCCTCGACTTAAATCTTAGGATATTACAATTTTAGGATAATATTCTCTGGGGAATGATAATGTAGCCAGTGGTGCGATCGCCTAATACCAAATTACGTTGTTCTCCCCAATACCACCAGTATGCAGCAACATAAGCGCAAATTAAGCTATCTAGTTTATCTTCGGTTGCTTTGAGGGCTGCGCCTGTGGTGGGGATTTCAAGAGGAAATAAACCGCAGAGGCGCAGAGAACGCAGAGGAGGAGAAAGAGAGGGGAGGATGTCGAGAAGATAATTTTGGAGTTTGATTAGTTCTAGGCGACGCTCAATGAGTCGTCCTTTTTTGTATTTGAGGATGCGTTCTAAGTTGAATAAGTTAACGATTGCTGGGTGGGGAAAGACTTCTATTTGATATCTGCTCAGTTTTTGCGGTTCTATGGTGGGTGCGTGGGCAAAACCACGTGATTCTAATTCTAAGCCAAAGTTGATGGTGCGATCGCTGAAGGGTAGGTTTTGATTAGCTGGGTAGCAGCCTGCATGATATTTACCAAAGTATTTGTGGCTGAGTTTGTCAGGGAGGCGGCTTCCGGTAGCGTTGGGTATGAGGGTAGGTGCATCTACGGCGATGATCGCTGGTTCGTCTGGTTGGACGCTACGATCAATCCAGGTGAGGATGTCTGCAATGGCTTCTTTACGGTCTAGATCGAGTAGTTGCAGTTGTCCATCTATCCATTCTAAACAGCATAGTCCACTTGGTTGCGATCGCCAGCCTAAATCAATGCCAATAAATTTCATTGTCATAACATGAATTTGCGATTATTTTCGCATTTTCAGGCTACCATTTACCTAAATTTACTTGCTAAAAATTGTGAGAAATAATCTTATAATCTGAAATAGTTTGTCTTAATTTATTTTATCTGGCAATAATTTAATCAAGATTATTCCAATGAAAGTTTTATTTTTACATCCCAATTTTCCCTCACAATTTCGCAACCTAGCGACAGTTTTAGGTAAAGATCCTAATTGCCAAGTCGTCTTTGGAACAAATCGTCGTGAAGGTGAAATACCTGGCGTTTTTAAAGCTATTTACACTCCTTCTCGGGAAGCTGCTCCCCAAACCCACCATTATGTTCGCAACCTAGAAAATGCTGTTCTCACCGCGCAGGCTGTCTATCGCGTGTCCGAAAAATTAAAAGCCGAGGGTTTCGTTCCAGATATAGTCTATGGTCATTCTGGTTGGGGCCCGACTTTATTTATGAAAGATGTTTTTCCCAAAGCAGAATTATTGTGTTATTTCGAGTGGTTTTATCACGCTCACGGTTCGGATGCAGATTTTGATCCTAATGAACTACTAAATGCTGATGACGAATGCCGTATCCGCGTAAAAAATGCGCCAATTTTGACTGATTTATATAGCTGCGATCGCGGCCTTTCTCCCACTAATTGGCAGCGTCACCAGTTTCCCAAAGAATATCATAGCAAAATCACTGTACTTCATGATGGTATTGATACCAATTATTTTGTCCCTAAGCCAGACGCAAAGTTAGTTTTACCAAGAATAAATCTTGACCTTTCCTATGTCGAAGAGTTGGTAACTTATGTGGGACGGGGAATGGAACCTTATAGAGGATTTCCACAGTTTATAGAAACGGTGGCACTAATTCAACAGCGAAGACCTAACTGTCATGTAGTAGTTGTGGGAGAGGATAGGGTGGCTTATGGAAAGAATCTTCCCGATGGTCAGACTTATAAACAATTAATGCTAGAAAAATTAAAATCATCTTTAGATTTATCAAGGCTGCACTTTACAGATAGGCTACCTTACAATGAGTATCTTCAAGTTTTACAAGCTTCTTCTGCTCATATTTATTTAACCCGTCCTTTTGTTTTATCCTGGTCAATGTTAGAAGTAATGGCAGCAGGATGTTTACTAATAGCTTCTAAGACTCCGCCAGTATTGGAGGTCATCCAGGATGGGGTAAATGGATTGTTGGTAGATTTCTTTTCTCCCCAGGATATTGCTAATCGGGTTGAAGAGGCGCTGAATCATCCTCAAGAGATGAAAAAAATTCGTGTCAATGCGAGAGAGACAATTTTAAAGCGTTATGATTTAGCCAAACTGTTACCACAGCATTTGCAATGGATGTTTGCTGGTAAAAATTCTGAGAGTTTCAAAAAGCGCTCAGTTTCTAAAGGATTTGGCAAAAGTTATTAGTCAAAGGGTTTTAGCCTATTTCCTTTTTGTTTACATAGTTTGATTTTATTGTGCCAACTTACTTATCAACAGGAATTAGCGATCGCTAATTCTTTCCCGACAATTTACCTTGTGAGGATGGTTACTATAGTTACAACTGGCAAAAAAGTAACTTACCAGCCCAAGATTACCTATAATCTTTATGACAAACACTATTTCAATTAACGATTCCCTGGTTCCTAATCCTCTACCGAAACCAGCAATCATTCGACTAGAAAACATTTTCAAGATTTATGGTAGTGGCGAAACAGAGGTACAAGCGCTGAATGATGTCAACTTAATTGTGGAACAGGGCGAATATTGTGCAATCATGGGCCCTTCCGGTTCTGGTAAATCCACAGCCATGAATATTATCGGGTGTTTAGACCGTCCGACAACCGGACATTATTACTTAGATAATCTTGATGTAGCCCAAATGGACGATCGCTCATTGGCGCACATCCGTAATAAAAAACTGGGGTTTGTGTTTCAACAATTCCACCTATTGCCCCAACTAACAGCATTAGAAAATGTGATGCTGCCAATGCTTTATGCTGGTGTGAATCCAAAAGAAAGGAGCGATCGCGCAATAGTTGCATTGACACGAGTTGGTTTAGCAAATCGTCTCAACAACAAACCAACTCAATTATCTGGTGGACAACAACAAAGAGTAGCGATCGCACGAGCCATTGTCAATCGTCCTGTAGTACTCCTAGCCGATGAACCCACAGGCGCACTTGATTCGCGCACAACCCAAGAAGTCTTAGATATCTTTAGCGAACTCAATGCTAGTGGAATCACCGTTGTCATGGTAACACATGAGCCAGAAGTTGCCCGTCAAACCCAGCGCATCGTTTGGTTCCGCGATGGTCAAGTGGTACACTCTAATCTAACTCCATCTGACTTGAGCCAGTTGGCTGTCTTATAAGTTATTAAAGTCCGCTTTCCTTCTCTAAGAGAGGCTGTCCAATGAAAAGCTTGGCACAGCGTAGGAGGAAGCGGACTTTGTTAGTATAGCCGAGACTTCTAGCCGCCAGGCCCGATTACAAACTCGACGTTTTTCCAGTTTCTGCTTGCGTTGCGATCGGCTTAACATCGGTGTAACCCACTTCACCAGCTATTGTCCGAAACACCGAAATTTGCTCGTCAAAATCTAGTTTTTCAATCTGGGAAACCAGATCGTTAATTGCCTTACTTGGCTCGTAGCTACCTGGTAAGTCAACTACTTGATTCCCCATAGCTACCGCCCAAGCATACCAAACTAACAGCTGGTTGTTTTCTTTTATCGCTCCATAAGCACGGGAATATTCTGTATCTTTGCGGTTAACAATATCCCGCATAATATCTAGTTGTTGCTCATCTGATAATTCAAAAAAGTCTCCTAGCAGAAGTGGTGATAATTCTGGTTCAGCAGCAGCAGGAACAGCTGGTGTGATAGAATCACCCATTTTTTTATAAACCAAATAGAACCAAGCTAGTTTTGCATCGGTATCTAAATTGTTAAACGTATCTACCAATTTTTGAGTTTCATTGCTCTGGGCTTGAGAAATAGTTTTATCGTAACTTGCAGTCATAATTTTATTTCCAAAGAAATTTTACAGCACAAACTAAGGCTTACCAAAGTTTGAGCATCAGTTTCTACTATCGAGAGAAAGAGTTATGTTAATTGTAAATTGCAGCTTTAATCTATCTTTTAATAGACGTAAAGTCTCTCCCCAGGGAGCATGAAAATAACTAATTACCTTGCTATGCTTTTTCAAGTAAGCAATAAAAAATTTAACTTAAGGATTTTAATTATGTCTGATGAAGTAAAGCCCAATGTTAATGAAGCTCCCACCCATGATGCTCAATTAGCTGCCGAAAATATCGCTAGTGGTGAAGAAAAAGCGCCAAAAGTTGATTTTGATGCTGATTATGCAGCGGCACAACAATTTAGTGTGAGTGAAGTTGACCGCACTGGTGAAGGTGCAGCAGCAGCCGAAGCAGCCACAGCACCTCAATATCAAATATCTAAGCCAGAAGAAACAAAAATTGAAGCGCAGTCAACAGGCAATCCTGACGATTATGCAGAGTTAGCCAAGGAAGTTGGGAATTCTAGAACTGAAGGTGTAACTAATGTCAGTGATGAACTATTACAAAAAGCTTTGGAAAAAGGTCAACCGAAAAAGTAATTTTCCCTAATCCAATATTTAGATATCTGGTGAAAAAGAACGTAGAGACGTAGCATCGCTATGTCTCTACAATGGTTATTGATAACGCATATTTAACTTAGGGAGATATATAATTAATAACCATTCATCACTTCTAGCAGTTCGCTAGGATGCTGAATCAAATAATCTGGATTTTGTTTAGCTAGTACTTCCGATGAGTTAAAGCCCCAAGCTACTGCAATTACTTGGATATTTGCTTTCTTTGATGCTTCTATATCTCTGGTTTCATCTCCAACATAAATAACTTCTTGAGGTTTGAGTTGCTTTTGCCTCAATACATTATTGATTATGGTTGTTTTGCCAAAAATTGTAATTCCTGAGTAGATGAAATCAAACAGGTGATTTAAATTATTAATTGTGAGAAATTGGGTAACGTTATCTTTAGAATTAGAAGTGATAATACCCAGTTTATATCCTTGATTTTGCAGTTCTATTAATGCTTCTTTAATTCCAGGAATTGGTTTTAATTCAGGAATTTTGTCTTTTAATTCTCCTTTAACTTTTTTAACTAAAAAAGGTATTTTAAATAGAGAAACTCCTGAATACTTAATAATTTCCCTAGATGTTAAGTTTTTAAGGAAACCTAATTGCTCTGGGCTGATGTGTCTATAACCAAAGTCTACAGCTAGACGATTAGCAATACTTACAAGGGCATCTACTGTATCAGCAATTGTGCCATCAAAATCAAAAATAATTACTTTCGGGGTCATTATTTGCCTGGATGCGTCAAGATTAGCTAGGGCGTTGCGTCGTAACATTTCTGGCTTAATCCGCCGCAAGGCAGATGCTGGAAATCGTTTATCCCACTCCTGGTTTGAGATTTGGGCTAATTCTAGCAGTTTGGGAGCAATATTCCCAGGATAAGGCTGAAACTCTGGAATATCAGTTGTGCTGGCAAAACGTTGATTCCAAGGACAAACATCTTGGCAAATATCACAACCAGCAACCCAGCCTTGCAAATGGGGTGTGAGTGTCTGTGGCAGTTTTTCGTCCCGATTTTCAATTGTATGATAAGCGATGCAGCGATTAGCATCCACAACAAAAGGCTGAGTAATTGCACCTGTAGGACAAGCCTGAAGACAACGAGTACAGCTACCGCAGTGTTCTGTATGCGGGCGATCGCTCTCTAGCTCCAAATTGGTCAACACTTCTCCCAAAAATACCCAAGAGCCATATTCTCGTGTAATCACATTACCATTCTTGGCAATCCAACCAATTCCGGCAAGTTGAGCCAATACTTTATCTTGTACTGGGCCCGTGTCTGCATAATAACGAACTCTTACACTTTCATCTAGTGATTCTAGCCATGTAGATAGCTGCTTGAGTTTTTTATGCATCACCTTATGATAATCTCTTCCCCAACCATAACGGGAAATTTTGGCATATTCCTCGCCTTCTGGACGTTGATGTGGGGTGTAGTAATTTAGCGCCACACACACTAGCGATCGCGCTTCTGGCATCACTAAGCGGATATCTTGACGTTTTGGGTTAGCCATCCATTCCATATCGGCGTGATAACCCAGTTCAATCCATGCTTGTAACCTCTGCGCTTCTGTGGCATCTATGCTATCTACAGCAGCAATTCCAACTTTGTGAAAGCCCAACTCGCTGGCTTTTTCTTTCACCACACTACTGCTTGTTACAGAATACTGACTCATTTTTTTATTTGGATTTTGCCTAAATAAAGGCAAATAAATTATACATTACCTAGTCAATACCTTTAATGAATATTTGTTACCTTCCCTATGTATCAATTTTATCGAGAAAGGCAGAAGGCAAGAGGGTAGTATTCCTCCTACCTCCTGCCCTCTGCCTCCTGCCTTCTTCAATTTTTGCAACACCAATGTAGAGACATTCCATTGCAACATCTTAACTTCCATCGTGAGGAAGATTTAGCAATATGTAGCAATCTATCTCAAAAGCAGCTTTCTTTTGAGCGATTTTTGTATTGAAATGAATATTCAGTTAGCATAATACAGAGAATTTTATGACTTCTGCTGAATTTATATCCCCAGCACAGTTGAAAGAAGAATTCCAGATTGAGGGAATTACAGAAACAAGCGTACTGCGTTATTTTCAAACCTTAAATGCCGGAGAATTTGAGGCAACTGCTGCCTTATTTGCGGTAGATGGTGTGATGCGTCCACCCTTTGAATCTGATATTGTGGGGACAGATGCGATCGCAGCCTACTTAAAACAAGAAGGCCAAAACGTTAAAGCTTACCCCAACACGGCAATCGCCGAGACTTTAGAAACCGGTGAGATACAAATTCAGGTAGCAGGCAAAGCCCAAACTTCCTGGTGTAGTGTGAATGTCTTGTGGCTATTTATCCTCAACCAAAAACGGCAAATTTTCTATACTAGAATCAAACTTTTAGCTTCTCCCCAAGAGTTACTTTCTTTACGCCGTGAAAAGTAGTAAATAAGTATAATTGTTGAGGAAATGTTTGATATTACCCAAAACAAAATCTAGGCATCAAAAATTCCTATAAATAACTTTTGTCTATTTGACTAATTCGGGTAAAGTAGCTTGTAATTTGAGACAGTTTGCACCATCAATCTGCAACTCATAGTCTACTTTATCCATCAGACGATTCATAATCAGCCAACCATAACCACCTTCTTGTTTTTCCAGAGGGTTGGGTGCGTAGTAGTTAGACATATCAAAGCCTTCGCCGTAGTCCCAAACTTCTAAGGCCAAATCCCGGTCTTTCACTTCTAAACGCAGTAAAATTGGTAAATTTGGTTTGTCCTTGTGGGCATGACGGACTGCATTTGAGTAAGCTTCCACCAAAGCCAGTCTCAAACGACTTGATTGCCGTGACCAATCCACAGATTCTCCTAACTGAATTTTCAAACATCCCAGTAACCAGTTTTCGACAATATTCAGAAAATTCAAGTCACTTGGTACATGCAGCTCACTTTTCATCACTTATAAAATCTCCAGTGAAAGTATAGTTTGATCGTCTTCTTGAATGTGGTTATCTGCCTGGATGCGAGCTAGTAAATGGTTGAGAGAAAGTGGTTGTTCTTCTTGTTGTAACAGTTGCCAAAGACCATCTTGGTTCAGCATAGAACGATTAACTGCCTCAGGACTAGAGCCATTTTTTACTGTTAAATCAGAATCATTTGAGATCGTTGCTTCTGTAATACCATCACTAGCGAGTAACAATGTGTCTCCAGTAGCGAGAACCAAACGACCAGACTGTGCCTGCCACTTGGGTAAGATTCCCAAGGGAACGCTGCGGACTTTTAGGTAATTAGGATTGTCGCCTAAAGCGTCTTGGCGTGACCATAACAGTGGATAAATATGACCGGCATTCGTGTAGACTAGTTCCTTCGTACTAGGGGTATAACACGCTAACACAAGAGTAATGAAATAATTGTTGCTAATTAAATCTTCACTCAGAGCATAATTGAGGTTTTGCATAACCACATTCGGCTCGGCTGGTGTTTCTTGAGATAATTCTCGGCGCAAAACTGAAATAATACTAGCCATAAATAAAGCAGCTGGGACACCCTTACCAGAGACATCACCCACTGCTAACCACAAGTCCCCTTTGGGATGAACAAACACTTCAAAGAAATCGCCTCCTACTTCCCGCGCTGGGTAGCAACAGGCTTGCACTTTTACACCTTTGATATCAGGTAAACTTTGACGTAGTAAGTTGTATTGAATTTGCCGAGCCACCTCCAACTCATTATGAATCTGCTGTTGCTTTTCTTGGAGACGCTGGTAGAGTTTTGCTTGAGAGAGAGCTAAGGCTGCTTGTTCGGCAACACCTGCAATTAGTTGGATGTCTTCGTCTTGCCAGGGGCGATCGCGTCCCCATTGGTGGAGGGCCAGCACAGCCAACAAATGCTGCTGGTAGCTAAGTGGCACAACCAAATGGTGACAGGGGTTGCCCTCATATATTTCTTGAGTAAGTTGATAATGACCGGTTTCCAGCACTTTTTCAATTAAAATACTGGGGTCGAAGAAGCAATCTAATACATTGGATTTAGGATCGTAGTATGAAAACTCATCTTGTATCAGGCGATCGCCCTCTACTGGTCTGAGCAAGCAACTGCTAGCGTCAAATGTTTGTCCAATGGTTGCGACAATTTTTTGCAGCATACTATCGTAGTCTAAAGACTCCCGAATTGCGGTTGTTACGGCATTAAACAAAGATTCTCGCCGTAGGGCCCGACGCAACTCTTGCGTGCGCTTCTTGACTACACGATATGTATCAGTCGCTTGCTCAACTAATGCCCTAAGTTTATCTGGATTCCAGGGTTTGGTAATATACTTGAATACCTGACCAGAGTTAATGGCATCCACTAAATCTTCAACATCAGTAAAACCAGTTAACAAAATTCGGATCGTGTCTGGAAAGCGCTCTACTGTCCGACTAAAAAATTCCGTTCCATTCATTTCTGGCATTCTTTGGTCAGAAATAATCACCGCCATTTCGCCAAATTGATCCAAGATTTCCAAAGCGCCAAAGGCATGATTGGCTTTATATACTTGAAAATCTCGTCTAAAAGTACGGTAGAGTAAATCTAGGTTGTCTGGCTCATCATCTACCACCATGAGCTTAAGTTTTTCGACCCCTGTCTCAGCCATATTTGACTTTACTTTTGAGATGTTTGAATGGCGATATAGTGTGATGTTTATCCCACATAATAAATCACAGAAAATCAGAGAAGCTATTCACTTTGAAAATATCACTTTCTCAAAGTTATGAGTTTCCCTTAATCTTTCTCAATTGCTCCACATAAAAATTACCTTTACCCAACTAAACCAGAACGCAGGGCGCGTACTGCTGCTTGGGTACGGTCATCGGCACATAGCTTATTCAAAATATTGCGAACGTGAGTTTTAACAGTCCCAACAGTGATGTAAAGTCTTTCCGCAATTAGTGCATTACTACAACCTTCGACAATCAACTGTAGCACTTCTAATTCCCGTTCTGTCAGGGTGTAAGGTTGAATTCCTTCCAGATTCTCGACATAATCAGGGTTAGAGGCAATAGTCTTGGTATCTACAAAAGCTGATTCCAACTTTTGAGGATTTTGTTGTGCTTGTTGTAATACAATTCGAGCGATCGCTGGATCGATCCAGGCGTTGCCATTGTAAGTTACTCTCACTGCTTCCAGCAAATTATCAAATTTGATATCTTTCATACAGTAAGAGTCTGCACCAGCAGCAAAAGCTGCCAACACAGCTTCTTTGTTATCCCGCAGCGTCAAAATTAACACTTTTGTGGCTAGCTGCTGCCCATTTGCAGTAGATTTTACCTCCCGTGTTAGTTCAATACCATCTTTATCTGGTAAACCAATATCTACGATCGCAATATCAGGTTGTACCATTTTTAACATCTTTAGCCCCTCGGCAGCATTGGCAGCTTCACCTACAACTTCAATTTCATCCTTTTGGATGAGCGCTGTCCGAATACCCACGCGAGTGAGGTCATGATCTTCAATTAAAGCAATACGAATTTTACTCATAGCCAACTTCAGCCCGTTACACTACCTTAACCATAAAGTCGAGTTTCGTGACATACTCCCACACTAACTGTAAGCAGTATAGTAGGAGCTTCTGTTCCCGGAACCAGAGTTGCAAGTTGAGCTTTTTTATACTGGGTTAATATTACACTTTCATAATAAAGTTTGCACTGATTCAGCCCAAGTACAAGCGCCCTGAAAAATCCCCTGTTTCAAAACCGCACCCTTGTAGAGCCAATGTTTAAAATAGGCAGTATGTCAAGCTTTCTATTGTTCCAAGGCACTGGGGATCTTTCCTGCCTAAGTTCTAATATAAAAAATTTGATAAACTTAACATTCAAGTAAATCTGGCGTGAGGGTTACTCAAGAATAGGCTATGTCTAAAGGCAATCAAGCATTTTCAGTATTGGGAATACCAGTTCATGTGATGGCTAACTATCCAGGCTGGTTGTTAGAAAGCCTAGAACAAGGCAGAGGAATTCATGTAGTAACGCTCAATGCAGAAATGACTATGCAGGCAGAGCAGGATGAATCACTCGCTCAGATAATTAAAAATGCTGAACTAGTTATTCCAGATGGAGCCGGGGTTGTTCTGTATTTACGGTTATTATTATGGCAAAAAGTTCAGCGTTTTCCGGGAATTGAATTAGCAGAAAAACTTTTGCAAGAACTTGGACAACAGAAGACAGGGGCAAAGGTGTTTTTTTATGGAGCAGCACCTGGGGTGGCCTCAACTGCGGCAGATTTTTGGCAGCAGCAAATTCCAGATTTGAATATAGTAGGCACTCACTCAGGCTACCATTCCCCAGAAGAAGAAGCGCAATTGCAACAAACTCTTGCTCAATTGCAGCCACAAGTGATTTTTGTCGGTTTGGGAGTGCCACGTCAAGAGTTATGGATTGCCGAAAACCGCCATTTGTGTCCTCAAGCAATTTGGATTGGCGTTGGTGGTAGTTTTGATATTTGGTCGGGAACTAAAACCCGCGCTCCCGCCTGGTTAGCAAATAATAATTTGGAATGGTTGTATCGGCTGTATCAAGAACCTTGGCGTTGGCGGCGAATGTTGGCTTTGCCTGCTTTTGCTGTCAAAGCTTTTATTTATCGTTTGACAGCAAAAGATGCAATTAGTTAAGTAAGTTGGCGCAATTAAAGCTAACTGGTAAGGGCTGTCATTTGTGCTTCGTCACTTGTACTGAGCGTAGTCGTTGGCGCAGCCTCTCGCAGAGAAGTATTGGTCATTAGTAAGGACTTTACTTGGTTAAGAGTTTTGCTAGCAGTAGCGGGGCGTTTAGTCTGTATTATTACTTAATTAATACTGAAGTCTTCAAAAAATTTTAAATTTTCTTTGTTGAATTTTAAATTCCCAGGCAAAACCTGGGAATCCTTATTTTGATAGGCAATGTCACATCTAAGTCGGCAAATTGTTTAGTTGTGGTTATGAGGAAAATTTAACAATGCCAGTATTAACAACTCAAGTTAAAACAGATAAATCCGTTCAGAGAGAGGACTCTGCAACTCAACAGCATGGTAGTAATACTACTGCAAAGGTGACATTGCAATCTGTGAGCAAGACTTATGCTAACGGCACTCACGCCTTATTGAATGCGAACCTTGAGGTAAAAAAGGGAGAATTTCTGTTTATTACCGGGCCAAGTGGTTCTGGTAAATCAACGCTCTTGAAACTGTTGTATGGCCAGGAGTTGCCTACACAGGGAGAAGTAATTGTTGATGAGTGTAATATAGCGGGTTTACGGGGCGATCGCTTGTCATTATTTCGGCGACGGATTGGCATTGTGTTTCAAGACTACAAACTGATTAGCCAACGAACAGTAGCAGAAAATGTGACTTTTGTGCTGCAAGCTCAAGGGTATACCCGTAAAGAAATTCAACGACGTTTAGAACCAACTTTAAAGCTGGTGGGTTTACTGAGTAAAGCTGATTGCTTCCCAGATCAACTATCTGGAGGAGAGCAACAACGGGTGAGTATTGCTCGTGCGATCGTTGGTACACCACCATTACTGTTAGCAGACGAGCCTACTGGAAATCTCGATCCTGATAATTCCTGGCAAGTAATCCAAATTCTCCAGAAGTTAAATTCTTTTGGAGCTACGGTAATTGTTACCACTCATGATGAACAATTGGTACGGCGGTGCAATCATCCGGTAGTGCAAGTTACTAATGGACAGTTGTCTCGAAAATAAAAATTGGGAACTGGGAATGGAGAATGGGGAATGGGGAATGGGAATTAGTTATTAGACAAATGACAAATGACAAATGACAAATGACAAATGACTAATAAACGTGATGTTTGACTTTTGCTGATACGGGTACAAAAGGTGCTGCTGTCTTGGGGGGTAGCACTTGTAAACGATGGTCTCCGACCGACCGGAGGCGATCGCAAGCTTGTAAACTCTTAAAAGCTGCCTCTCGGATCGCAACTTCTTCCTCTCGACTGAGTAAAAGTTGCAAGCATTCGGCAACATCTTGCTGCACTGAAGAATCAACTCGCTGACGGCTGATGAATTTAGTTAGTTGACGTAAGGCAATCAACCGTTTCAATGGATCTTTGTCTGTTAAATTGACCAACAACTGATCAAGGTAGTCTTCTTCTCGATTTTCATAGAAGTTGACAATTTGCCAGACTAATAAAATCAAAGTTAACAGGGTTCCCACGCCTTGGATAATAGCACCAGCTGCAATCCAAGAACTGTGAGAGTCAACCCAAATTGCAGCAGCCATATAAGTGCTGACAGTAGCAAGACCACCACTAATGACTGCTAAGACTAATCGACGATTTGAACTGTTTAAGAACTTACGTATCTTAGACCAGTGCAATTGCCAGTCCCACTTCTGCATTGAGTAAACCAATACCATTACCCCAATGCCCATTAAGAGAGCCAATAGCAGCATCCAGTTCCACAACAACATAGCAACGACGATTGTCAGGAACCCAAGAAAGCCTCCAGGCCCAGAGAAACGCTGAAATGTTTGCTGCTTTGTAGCTCCTTTTGTCTTGAACAATGGATGCGACCAGTTCCAGTTGGGGATCTGGTTGATCAATTGCTGCCAAGAAGACGAAGCCTGTGCCACAGTGTTTACCTACTTGATTACGAAATTACCTATTGTATAAGTTTTACTAGGGAATGAAGAAAAGGTGAAGACCCAAACCACAAGATGCCTGCTTTGCATCGACAGATAGTAGACTAGTACAGCACGGCGGAAATAAAGATAGCATTTTAGATGGCTCAGAGCAAGGGCATAAAGGCTTTTTAAAGGCAAAAATGAAAGTTGTCAATGGTGAATTGACCATCAAAAGCACAGAAGGTAACGCTATAGATGTTATTCACATTTATAGATAATAAGGTATTGGGGGAAATTGCTGAGTCTGAATTGGCAAGATTAGAGCCTGGTAGTGCAGTTTGACCGAGCAGTTGGCGATCGCGATCGTAAGCAGAAAGTACTAGCCGTTGAGAACTAGTGACAAAGGCACTAACTGAGTTAACCGGACGCAAGAAAGTAGCTTCTACAAATCCGCTTTTGGGCGCTCCCATTAAAACTGTTAGCCCTGAATAGGCTGGAAATGCTGGATTTGATGGTTGTATTGCTAGAGAATTGTGAAAAATTACTCCCCAGCGTTCATACTGGCGCTCTACTGGTTCAAAACACTTCAACTCTTCTAGGTCTAAAAAAATACAAGTAGGTACAGTAATTCTGGCAGCATCAATGGCTGACTCGACCTGATCCCTACAAGCTGAAGCTTTAATTTCATTTTGTATATTAAACTTGTCAAACGCAAATTCAGCGTCTTCAATCGTTGGTAGTTTATTTGATTGAAGAGTAGCCTGCTTTACCATGACATCCCGCCTTACCATTACTTAGATAATAATTAGATTGCTTATACATCAAAAGCAATTTATCTTACATATAGAAGTAGAATAAATAGCCTATTAAAATGAGCGTTTCAACTGTTTTTAACGCTCAAAATTATTTATGAGTTTTTTGATAGATTACCATAAAAACTTATGCTGGATTTAGGCTTTAGTGATACTCGCTACCATAAAAAGCCTTGTAAAACAGTAATTTCAAGGTTAATTTCCTTTTTATTGTGAAAAAAAATCACCAAATCTTTACAAGTAATCCAGTAATTTTACATCTGCTTAATCTGACGGTGGTGAGAAGTCTTAGAGCAATTGATTCGCTGATAATAACAATGAGTGGAAGTTTGAACTAAACACGTAAGCATTCAGTGTAACTAAAAAAGACCTGGGGACGCAAAGACAGGATCAAAATTCTCTCAGCGTTTACCCGCATCACTACTTTCACTTGTACCAACGAATGACTACAATCAACAAAAAATACTTATGTTTCAACCACAAGGATTTGACCAACACTCTATAAATACCTCACTAGGTAGAATGGTGTATTATTCTGCTGATGGAGCGCCTTGGCAGAATAATGTAACTGCTAAAGACGCTCGGGAAACTTTGGTGTTCTTGCATGGCTTTGGTGGTGGGTCTTCTGCCTATGAGTGGTCGAAGGTTTATCCGGCTTTTGCCGCCGAATATCGGGTCATTGCACCCGATTTGATCGGTTGGGGTCGCTCTGAGCATCCGGCACGGAATTATAATATTGAGGATTATTTGACCACGATTCGGGAGTTTTTACAGCAGACTTGTACTGGTCCTGTAACTGCGATCGCTTCTTCTTTGACCGCAGCATTTACAATTCGAGTAGCAGCAGCTAATCCTGATTTATTCAAGGCTTTAATTCTCACCACCCCCGCCGGACTTTCCGACTTTGGCGAAGACTACTCACGTAGTTTTTTTGCCCAGTTAATAAGTGTTCCTGTTGTTGACCGTTTAATTTACAGCACGGGGGTAGCCACCAGTGGGGGTATTCGCAGTTTCTTAGAGCAACGGCAATTTGCTAAGTCTAATCGAGTGTACCAAGAAATTGTAGATGCTTATTTGCAATCAGCCCAGCAGCCTAATGCTGAATATGCAGCACTGTCCTTTGTCCGTGGCGATTTATGCTTTGATTTATCCCTTTACATTCAAGAATTAATAACTCCCACCGCCATTATTTGGGGACAAAAGTCAGAATTTACAGGGCCTTCGATTGGTCGCCGCCTTGCTGAAATTAATCCCCAAGCAATCCGATTTTTTCAAGAGTTAGAAGATGTGGGGTTAACACCACAGTTGGAATTGCCGGCAGTCACAATTGGGTTAATTCGCCAATTTTTGCCTTTGCTTAATTAGTGGTTTTTCATTAGTCCTAGCCCTCTCGTATGCGGATTTCGTTTGTGTAGTAGCGTTTGCATCAGCGTACCGGAGGCTCTATTCTATAAGGCTGTTGGTCAATTAACGATGGGTTAAAATCACCAGCCTTTAAACATTGGTGAGAGTGTTGCTTTCCCAGTTGCAATACATTGTGGGCTATTAGCTAAAGTGTGTTGAAACGCACTGAAATTAAATAAATTAATTCGCCAACAGTCTTATTCTATTTGCTCAATCCTTTACATCAAGATGAAGGGTTCATTATAGTATTCAAAATCACGATACTATCTCACCTGAATTGATAAATTACTAATTATATAAATAAAATAAGGTATAGCAAATTTATACTAGCAGGTAGATTATCTGATGACTATTCCAGAGTCAATTCAAAAATTTATTACATGGATACAAGGTTTTGACCATCGGATTTTACAAAATGAAGATGATGTCAAAGAAAAGTTTATTTTACCAATGCTTCATTATCTCTGTTATCCAGAGAGATGTCGTCGTGAATACCCTTTAACGTCTAAATCAGGAAATTATCACAGAAATACCGAATTTGTTCAGGTTTATTATAAAACAAATGATATTCAGCAACAAAATACAAATAACTCACTTATGGCTATTAAAGCAATAGCACCAAATGAAACTAAATTAAATGAAGTTGTCCAACAAAATAAATCTTATAACGATAATTTTAATGCGTTATTTTTTGTAATTACTAACGGATATGATATAAAGGTTTTTAAACGCTCACATTACTATAAAGAAGAATCTGTTTTTGATCTAAATATATATATACTAAAAAATAATTATATTGCCTC